>JAZLLT010000069.1:0-14283 GCA_045598325.1 Clostridia bacterium
ATGGGATTGCAGGAGAACAGCATCTTGCCCAGAACCGGAATCTTGGAAAGCAGGGGTACCTGAATGGCGTTGATGCCGTACACACCCACCGCGCCGCCGATGAAGTGGCGGTAGAAGGAGCAGGCAAGCCCCGTGCAGAACAGTTGAAGACCGATACCGGCGATGCCCTGCGGGGCGTTGAACTTTATGACGATGACGCCGAACAGAAGCCCCATGAGGGCGCCCGCGGCGGTGGCGGCGATGAGCCCCAGTACATTATAATACCATGCGACGGGAGCGCTTCCGCCCGCCATATAGGGGATGACCATGCCCACGAACGCGCCGAGACTCATCACGCCTTCACAGCCCAGATTAAAGATGCCGCTTCTCTGGTTCACGCTTTCGCCGAGGGCGGCCAGCAGCAGCGCGGTGGACAGGGGGATGCCGATGGTGATGAACAGGGCACAGAAATCGCCCGCGTTTTTCAGAAAGTTCAGCATGCTTTTTCCGCCCCCTTGCTCTTTTTGAAGAAGTGCTTGTTCACAAACCGCTCCGTGCGGTCTATGATGTAGCGGTTTTTGAGAATCATCTGGGTTGCGACGATGACGAGGATGACCAGCCCCTGCAATACATCGATGGTATTGCTGGGCAGGGGAGAACCGTTGATCTGCAGGGAGGAACAGCCGAATGAGATGACGGCGAAGAAGAACGCCGCGGGCAAGACTCCGATGGGATGGAGACCTCCGAACAGCGCGACCACGATGCCGGAAAAGCCGTAGCCGCCCGTGCAGCCGCCCAGCCCTCTGTGATGGATGCCGAGGATCTCCACGGTGCCGGCAAGTCCGCACATGGCGCCCGACAGAATGACGGAGAGGAGCGCGTACTTCTTTACATTGATGCCGCCGTAGCGCGCCGCACGCTCGCTTAGTCCCGCCGCGCGCATCTTGTAGCCGGCGCCCGTCTTCCACATGAGCAGGAAGATGACGACCGCCAGGATGACGGCGATGAAGAGACCGGAATGGAATTTTGTATTCTTTCCGAGGAAGGGGAACAGTTCGTTTATCTTGGAAAGCGACATGCCCTTGGGCAGTTTCACCGTTTGCGCCTCACCGTTGACGGTGGGGTCCATCATGGGGATGCGCAGACAGTAACTGAACAGCTGCGAAGCGATGTAGTTGAGCATGACCGTGGAGAGCAGTTCACTCACGGCGAAACGGTTCTTGAGCCATCCTGCGATGGCGCCCCAGATCGCGCCGCCCAGCGCGCCCAGCATCAGCATGGCAGGCAGGGCGATGATCTTCGGGATACCGGACGGGGCATTGACGCCGAGGATCAGTGAAAGGACGATGCCGATGGTCATCTGACCTTCGCCGCCCAGATTGATAAATCCGCTGCGGTAGGCTACGCAGATGCCGATGCCCACGATGGCAAGAGGCGTCATGATGTTGATGACGCCGGAGAGGTTCTTCATGCTCTTGAAGGGATAGCAGAAGATGATGTAGAAGGTTTCCAGTACATTGGCGCCCAGCACGGCGGTGATGAGGGAAGTGACGGCAAGGGAAATGAGCACGGCGATCAGAATCACCGCGCAGGTATAGAAAAACTTGAATTTCTCGTGTGACATCATTCTACCCCCGCCATCAGGATGCCCAGTTTTCTGGGATCGGCTTCGTCTTTGGAAAGGACCTTTTTGATCTGTCCTTTGAAGATGACCGCGATGCGGTCGGACATGGACAGCACTTCGTCCATTTCTTCGGAGATGAGCAGGATGCCCGCGCCGGAATCGCGCAGGTCCAGCAAACGGTTGTGGATGAACTCCGCCGCGCCCATGTCGAGGCCGCGGATGGGGTAGACCGCCACGAGGAACCTGGGATTTCTGGAGATCTCACGGGCAAGGATCACCTTTTGGATGTTTCCGCCGGAGAGAGAGCCTGCCGCCACCTCCGTGCCGGAAGTGCGCACATCGTATTCGGAAACCAGTTGCTTTGCGTTCTCGCCGATGGCTTTGCGGTTAAGAATGCCGTTTCTGGAAAACTGCGATTTCCCGATATCCTTGATGATCAGGTTTTCGCGGATGCTCATGCCGGGTACGATGCCCTCCACATTGCGCTCCTCGGGGATATAACTGATCAGCCCCATCTTTACGATCTCGGGCGGGGTCTTGCCCACGAGCTGCGTGTTTTCGAATTCGATGCTGCCGCTTTTGACGGCGCGCAGTCCGGAGATGGCTTCTGCCAGTTCTCTCTGACCGTTTCCGGATACGCCCGCAAGACCCATGATCTCGCCCGCGCGGACGGTAAGGTTCAGGTTGTTGAGCGCGGGATATCCGCGGTCGCTCATGACCATGAGATTTGCGATCTCCAGCATGGGCGCTCCGTCGATGGAAGTGGGGCGGTTGACGGACAGATGCACCTCGTGTCCCGTCATCAGTTCCGCGATATCCTCGGCGGAATGTTCGCTTGTAAGGCCGGAGTAAACGCTCCTGCCGCTCCGCATGACGGTCATTTTGTTGCAAAGTGCTTTGACTTCCGCCAGTTTGTGGGAGATGAAGATGATCGGTATATTTTCGCTCATCTTTTTGAGCAGCACGATCAGTTCATCGATTTCCTGGGGCGTAAGGGCGGAGGTGGGCTCGTCCAGAATCAGAAATTTCGCGCCGAGACAGAGAGTCTTGACCAGTTCAACTTTCTGCTGTTCGCCGATGGACAACTGCCAGATATAGGCATCGGGATCCACGGTGAGTCCGTAGATTTTCGAAACTTCCAGGATCCGCTCCCGGACGCTTTTTGTGTCGACTTTGAATGTATGATGAAGCTTCTGAAAGAAGTTCTTGTCTGCGTTTTCATTTTGGGCTTTCTTGATGCCCAGAGCGATGTTTTCGGTGACGGTCATTTCGGGCACCAGCATGTACTGCTGATGCACCATGCCGATGCCGCAGCGGAGGGCATCGGAAGGGGAGGTGAAGGTGACGGGGCTGCCGTTGACGATGATCTGTCCTTCCTCCTGCGCGTAGATACCCATCAGCACATTCATCAGCGTGGTCTTGCCCGCGCCGTTTTCGCCGACCAGAGCGAGGATATCGCCTTTCTCAACGGAAAGAGAGACATCGTCGCAGGCGAGGATGCCGGGAAAACGCTTGGTGATGTGCTCCATTTTGAGGGAGTAGATCTCGGAAAATACAGTGCCCATGGGGTTCCTCCGGTTGTCAAATCATAATAAGACCCTGCCCCGTAAAAACGGGGCAGGTGCGGTGGAAAAAGTCAATCAGAACTGGACATCCTTGTAGGACGCGAGAGTATCCGCTTCGGCTGCGAGTTTGGAAAGAGCATCTTCGGCTGCCGCTTTGACTTCGGCGGGGATGTTCTCGGAGAACTCGTACACGAAACCGTTGTTGTTGTAGTTCATGGGGATGCACTTGCCGCCGGTCACGCCGCCTGCCATTTCGTCGATCACGGTCAGGAGAACCGCAGCGTAATCATAGTCGGCTGCCGCGAACACAACAGCGGGGAAGTCATTGAGCTGGGACAGGGTCTGGCCGAGCCAGGTGATGTTGCCGGCTGCTTCGGCCGCGCGGATGCCGCCGACTGCCTGCTGGGAGGAACCGGTCAGGATATCGCAGCCGTCGCCGATGAAGGTGTTGGCGATATCGGTGGCGCCGACGGTGTCATTGAAGGAGTTGGTCCAGGAAACCTTGCATTCGACTGCATCGCTCACGGAACGGACGCCCATGACATAGCCGCGGACGAAACGGGCGGAGTCACCGCTGTCCTGAGAACCGACAACGCCGACTTTGCCGGTCTTGGTCATCATGGCGGCGATAACGCCGTTCACAAAACCGGGCTCTTCGCTCTGAGGCATGTAGGTGAAGATGTTGTCGCCCAGGATCGCGTCGCTGGTGCCCAGAACGAACACCTGCTCGGGATAATCTTCGGCGATTTCGGTGCAGGCAGTGGTGTACTGTGCGCCGTGGATGATGATGATATCGTATTCACCGGCCAGCAGGTCGAGGGTGGCGGCGGCGTTGGGAACATCGACGCTCTCGACATACTTGTACTCGATGTCGGCGCCTGCGGCCTGAGCCTTCAGGATGCCTTCGTGCATCGCCTGGCACCAGCCCTTATCATCGATGGTGCTGGAGTAGACGACGGCGACCTTGACGGGGGACTGCTCTGCCAGCACGGAAGCGCAGCACAGGAGCATGGCAACGGTGAGGATAACGGAGAGGATCTTCTTCATACGGGTAACTCCTTCTAAAAAATGATTCTCGGTCCTGAAACCTGTGAACATTATAACAGAAGGTTGGTTAAGAATAAAGAAATTTCCGAACATTTGTTGATAAAAGCAAGTTAAGTATTTCAAAAAACACGAACATTTATGGAAACTTGCGTTTGCATGCCGGATGGTTTGCACAGGGGAAATGCCGGACAAAAGACATCCTGCAAAAACCGTCTTCCGAGACCATGCCGGACCGGGCTTTGCACGCAAGCGATCATGAACACGGGAAACAAAAAACCGTCCGCGAATGCGGACGGTTTCGTATCAAACAAATCAGAACTTGAGGCTGTTCAGTTTGATGCCGGGGCCCATGGTGCTGGAGATGACGGCGGACTTGATGTAAGCGCCTTTCGCAGCGGAGGGCTTCGCCTTGATGATGGCTTCCATGAGGGTGCGGAGGTTCTCAACGAGTTGATTCTCCTCGAAGGACTTCTTTCCGATGGGGCAGTGGATGATGGCGGTCTTGTCCAGACGGTACTCAACCTTACCTGCTTTGGTTTCGGAAATGGCCTTGGCGACATCCATGGTCACGGTGCCGGTCTTGGGGTTAGGCATGAGGCCTTTGGGACCCAGGATCTTACCGAGACGGCCAACCAGACCCATCATATCGGGGGTGGCGATCAGAACATCGAATCCGAACCAGCCGCCCTGGATCTTGGCGATCATGTCCTCAGCGCCCACGAAATCCGCGCCTGCGGCAGCGGCTTCGTCAGCCTTGGGGCCTTTGGTGATAACGAGAACGCTCTTGGTCTTACCGGTGCCATGGGGGAGAACCACGGTGCCGCGGACCTGCTGGTCTGCGTGACGGGGGTCTACGCCGAGGCGCACGGAGATCTCGATGGTCTCGTCAAACTTCGCCTTTGCAGTCTGCTTTACGAGGGCGATCGCCTCTTCGGGATCATACTGCTTGGAGCGATCGATCAGTTTGAAACTGTCGGTATATTTCTTTCCGGTCATGTTATTCTATCCTCCCTGTGGTACAAACGGCACTAAGTCCTCCCACGGTTTTGGTCTATAAATCAGTCGTCAACTACAACACCCATGCTGCGGGCGGTGCCTGCTACCATGCTCATGGCTGCTTCGACGGAAGCGGCGTTGAGGTCGGGCATCTTGAGTTCCGCGATCTCCTTGACCTGAGCCTTGGAGATGTGAGCGACCTTATCCTTGTTGGGACGGCCGGAAGCGTGCTCGATGCCGCAAGCCTTCTTGATGAGAACGGCGGCAGGGGGAGTCTTGCAGATGAAAGTGAAGGAACGATCCTGATATACGGTAATGACTACCGGGATCACAAGACCGGCCTGCTTTGCAGTGCGATCGTTGAATTCTTTGCAGAATCCGGGGATGTTCACGCCATGCTGACCGAGTGCCGGGCCGATAGGCGGCGCGGGAGTGGCTTTGCCGGCATTGACCTGCAACTTAATCAGTGCAGTAACTTTCTTTGCCATAGGGGTTTCCTCCTTAATCTAATGTGGTGTAGCGGAGCAGGTTGATTTACTCCTCCCACTTCCTGAAAGCCCGGTGAGGGCTGACAAGCGAATCAGATTTCAACGCGCACAACTTCGTCCACGCCCAGTTCCACGGAGGTGGCACGGTTGAGCATCTCGACACTGACCGTGACACGCTTGGTCTCGGGATCCAGTGCGACGACTTTGCCGTTGAAATTCTCGAACAGGCCGCTCAGTATCCGCACTTCGTCGCCCAACTGCACATCCAGACGCTGTACGGGTACGCTTGCCATGAGGGCTTCGTAATCCGCGTCGGCGAGGGGAGAGGGCTTGTTGCCGGTACCTACGAAGCCGGTGACTCCGCGGGTGTTGCGTACGATGTACCAACTTTCGTTGGTCATCTTCATGCGCACCAGTACATAGCCGGGCATACGCTTGCGCTGATAGATGTGGCTCTTGCCGTTTTTGATCTCCAGCACCTCTTCAACGGGGATCTGTACCTCGCCGATGAGATCCTGCAGTCCGTTGTTCTCAACAGACTTGTCAATGGTGGCTTTCACCTTGTTTTCGTATCCGGAATAGGTATGGACTACATACCAACTCATGGAGGCGTTGTCTGCCATTTTGAACTCCTAACGGATCAACCGGTGATGAGTCTGATCAGAGCGCTGACGCCCAGGTCAAACACGCCGATGATAACGCCCATGATAACCAGAAATGCAAGAACTACCAGAGAGTAGTTAATGAGGGCACTCTTGGTGGGCCAGGTGACTTTCTTCAGTTCATGGAACATATTGTAGAAAGCCTTGCCGATCTTCACGCCGAGATTCTTGAACCAACCGAAGAAACCCGTCTTGGTCTTGGTTTCGGTGTTTGCCATGCTTTTCACATCCTTGTCTGAACTAAGAGGGAAACCTTACTTGGCTTCCTTGTGGGAAGTATGCTTTCTGCAGAAGCGGCAATACTTCATCATCTCAAGACGATCGGGATCATTCTTCTTGTTCTTGATGGTATTGTAGTTGCGCTGCTTGCACTCAGAGCACGCCAATACGATCTTGATTCTCTTATCCGATGCCATAATGACACCTCCTATACTTAATCGTGGCGCCCGCAAAACGCGACGGGCGCTTGTCGAAGAACACGACAAAAGCAACCCATTTGTTGGGCAGACCCGTGCATTATAAACCACCGGCGCGCATATTGCAAGAGGATATTGGAAAATTTACACAGAAATTCAAAATAACATAACATAATCCGCGTCCGGTAGGGCCTTTCTTTATAAATCGGCGTAGAGTGCTTCCCGTATCAGGCGGAACAGGTCCGTTTCGCTCTGCCCGATGACATGGGTAAGGAAGCACAGTCCCAGCGCGCGCGTCCTGTCGATGAGCGCGTAGGAGCCCGCCTGACCGCCCCAGCCGCACTCCCCCACGGGCGAGGAGGAAGCGGAAGCGTCGATGAGCGTGCGCACGCCCAGCGCGTAGCCGTAGCCTCTCAGGCTGTTCCAGAAGCAGTCGGGGCGGGAGGTGTCCGTGAGCGTGTCCCCTGTCATGAGGTCGAAACTTTCTTCCTTTATGATCCCGCCGCCTGCGGTCAGGGACATAAGGCGCGCAAACTCCTCCGCGTTTCCGGTAAGCCCCGCGCCCGCGCTCTCCGCAAGGGGCGAGGGCATGCAGGAGGTGTCGAGGGGAGCGGAAACATAACTTCCGCCCGCCGTGCGGAACATGGGCGGCAGGGAGGAAAGATCGTTCAGAGCGGACAGGAAGCGGATGCCTTTGATGTCCGCGGGCGCAAACACCGTTTCGTCAAATAATGCGGAGAGTTTCTTCCCCGTGATTTCTTCCATCATCGCGCCCAGTACATCCATACCGAACCCGTACAGCCAGTGCTCTCCGGGCGTAAAGGCGAGGACGGAGGAGGCGAGGGGACGCACCGCTTCCCGCGCGGAGACGGTGGGGCGGGTATTGACGAAAGGCTTCGTATCATAGGAAAAGCCCGATGACATGGACATGAGGTGTTTTACCGTCACCTTCGCGGTTTTCCCGTCCGGGGTCCGCAGGGCGGAGAACACGGGCAGCACATCGGAAAGGACCGTGTCCAAAGTGAGCACACCCCGTTCCGTCAGTTTCATGGCGGCCAGCGCCGTCACGATCTTGGTGAGGGAATAGTACATGGCGCGGCTGCCGGTTTCATAGGGGACCCCGTTTTCCGGGTCCGCGTATCCCGCGGCATAACCCCATACGGGAGCACCGCCGACGCACACGGAAACCTCCGCCCACGGAAGCCGGCGGGCGGTCAGGGAGTCGATGAGGTTTTTGAGATGCGGAAATGCCATATCTGCCTTTTCAGAAAAAACCGGCGGAACTGAACCGCCGGTCTTTTGATTGTTTTGTCAGATCGTGTACTTTGCGATGAAGGGAGGAAGATCGCCCGCATCGCTGCTGATGTTGATGATGAAATTGCAGCTGCTCTGGCGGGAAAGGGCGTCCAGACTCGCAAAGAAGCCTTCGGTCTCGGCAATGGGAGTCGCCTTGATCAGTTTGGTGAAGGCATCGATGCAGATGAGGGTCAAGTCAAAATTGACGGAGAGCATTCCGGAGAGGAAGCCCAGGAATGCATCGGCGGTCTTGCCCTTGATGGCTTCGAATTCACCCGCGTCCACGAAACGGATCTCGTGGCGGAGGTCGTACATGTAACGCTTGTCGTCATCGATGAACACGACATCGCCGTGCTCGCTCTTGAGCGCTTCGTTTGCCAGATCGATCAGTCTCTTGGTCTTTCCGCTGCCTTTATCTCCGGCGATTACCTGAATCATATGAAATCAACTCCAATAAACATATTCGGCTTGTGACTATATTATACAAGCATTCTCTCCAAAAAGCAAGTAAATTATTCCTCTTGCGCCGACAAGCCCATGGCGTCGGTCACGGGCAGGGAGAAGACCACGGCGCCCGCGCTCGTGGCGGGGCCCGCCTGCTTCATGATTGCGCTCATGATGGCGGCCTTGTCCTGCTTCGGGGAGACGATCATCACCAGTTCCTTTTCTTCGGCGATGGTCACATTGTAGAACTTGCTCACTTCGCCCTTCGCCGTGCCTTTTCCGTGGAGGATGGTGCCGCCGCGGGCGCCCGCCTCACGGGCGACTTCCATCACGGTGTCGCTCATGCCCTCGTTGCAGATGGCAATGATGAGTTCGTTTTCGTATTCCCTTTTGGCGGTGGTGGGGATGGGATCTTCGCTGCCGGACAGAAATTCCAAAGTCTTTGCGCCTCCTACGCTCTTGATGGGGACCGCGACGGTGATGCCGTTTCCGGGGGCGTCGATGAACAGTTTCACCCGCACGGCATGCATCAGTTTCTTCGTGTTTTCATCGCCCGCCACAGAGAAGATCGCCCTTTTCAATTTGCTTTCGAGCCCCAGCCTGCCCATGATGGTGTTGGGCGCGGTGCCGTGCCCGGGCAAAATCAGATTGACGGGCAGGTTGATTCGTTCCAGTACCTGCTCATACAGCGGCACCTGGGACGGCTCGATGATGGTAATGACTACATTCATCCGATGTCCTCCATAAGTTCGATGATCTCCTCGCTGCCGAAGGGATCTTCGCCGACCGTCCTGACGGACTTGATGCGCGCGATGAGACCCATTGCCTGTACGGACAGAAGAGGCATCATGGCGACCAGCGCCACCACGCCGAACGCGTCGGAAAGCACATCCCCGCCCACGGCCTGACAGGCGCCGATCATGAATTGCAGCATGAAGGTGGCGGTCATGGGGCCCGAAGCGACGCCGCCGGAGTCAAAAGCGATGGCAGTGTAGATGTCCGGCACAAACAGGGAAAGCAGGAGCGCCAGCGCGTAGCAGGGCGCCACGAACCATACGAGGGGGATGCCGGTGAGCACGCGGGTCATGGCGATGCCCATGGCGAGGGAGATGGCGACGGAAAGGGACAGTTTCACGCTCCTGCCGGAAATGGCGCCCGCGCTCACTTCCTCGATCTGCATTTCGAGGGCGTACACGGCGGGCTCGGCGGAAATGATGAACCAGCCCAACACCATGGAAAGGGGGATGAGCAGATACTTATAGGAAGTTGCCGCGATGGTGCGGGCAAGTACGCCGCCCAGCGTGGAGAAACCGAGATTGACGCCGGTCAGGAACAGTACGAGCCCCGCGAAAGTGAGCAGCATGCCCACGAGCACCCGCACAAAGCTTACAAAGTTCATCTTGAACGCAAGGAACTGGAATACGATGAATACGACCAGAATGGGCGACAGCGACAGGAACATTTCCAGCATATGTCCCGGGAGCGCCTTCAGATAAGACTCTCCGATTTCCGTCGTGGTCATCCAGGACAGAGAGGACGCATTGAACGCGGCTTCGCCGGCGGGGTAGAAGAAACTCAAAATCAGCACCGACAGGACGGGCCCGATGGAACAAAGGGCGACCAGACCGAAGGAGTCGCTCTCCGCTTTTTTATCGGCGCGGATATAGGAAATACCGACGCCGAAGGCAAGCACGAACGGCACGGTCATGGGACCGGTGGTCACGCCGCCGGAATCGAATGCCACGGCGAGCTGGTTTTTCGGAACGAAAACGGACAAGACGAATATGAGCCCGTAGCAGATGAGCAGGATGTTGCGCAGGGAAAAACCGAAGATCATGCGCAGCATGGAGAGGGCGAGGAACAGTCCCACACCCACCGCCACGATGATGATGAGGACCAGAGTGGGGATGTGGGGCACCGTGTCCGCAAGCACCTGCAGGTCCGGCTCCGCCACGGTGACGAAGACGCCCAAAATAAAGGACAGGATCACGATGAGCGGCAGTTTCCGGGTCTTTGTCAGCACCGCGCCCATTTTGCTTCCGATGAGTGTCAGCGAACTTTCGCTGCCCACGGTAAACAGGGCGATGCCCACGATGACCAGCAGAGAACCCAGCAGGAACGCAAGCATGAGGTCGGTGCTCACGGGCACCACCGCGATGCACAGCAAACTGACCACCGCGATGATCGGCAAAACCGATTTTGCCGATTCGCGTAGTTTTTCCAAGAAAATATGCCGTTCCGGTCTGAATACTGCTGTCATGGATTTCTCCCGATATTGATATACCGATTATAACATACAAAAACGCGGAATGCAAGCCGATGGATTTATCAAAAATATACTTGCGAAAAACTTCGAAATGATGCTATAATTCCGCCATAATCAGGCAGGAGTTGATGAATATGAATATACCCGTCATCGGCGTCGCGTTTTCCGACCTCAAGGGGTTTCCCTTCGCCAAATACGATCCGCTGGGCACGAACAAGGGAAATGTGGTGCTGACCCAGGGCGGCGTCGCCCGCAATGTGGCGGTAGACCTTGTGAATCTGGGCGCGTCCGTCCGCTATGCCCTCATGCTGGATGAGGGCGGCATAGGCGCGGAAATGCGCAAAAACCTCATCGAAAAGGGCATTGATCTCACCTATGCCGTCACGGTGAAGGAGAAGGGCATCGGCATGTGGCTGGCGGTCTTCAATGAAAAAGGCGACCTGGCCGGCTCCATTTCCATGATGCCGGAGGTCGCGCCGCTGGAAGAACTCATCGCGAAAAAGGGTGATGAGATGATCGCGGACGCGGACGCCGTCGTGGTGGAATTCGATACCAGCGAAAACATCGCCCGCATGGTCACGGAAAAGTGCGCCGCCCACGGAAAGCCCTTCTATGTCATCGTGGGCAACATGACGGTGATGCTTTCCATGAAGGAGCAACTGTACAAAAGCGACTGCCTTATCATGAATGAGATCGAGGCGGGGAAACTCTTCGGGCACATCTTCCTCGGAAAGACGCCGGAGGAGGCACTCGTCGAACTCATCGCCGCAGGAAAGGAAAATCACCTGCGCCGTGCGATAGTCACGCTGGGCGGGGACGGCTCCGTCTACGCGGATTTTACCACCGGTGAATTCGGCTGCGTGCCCGCGGAGCCCTGCCGCGTGGTGGACACCACGGGGGCGGGAGACGCGTTCTTCTCCGCCTGCGTGGTCGCTCTGACCAAAGGCGAACCGCTCCGGGAAGCGGTCAAAGCGGGCGCCCATCTGGCGGCTCTCGTGCTGCCCTGCAAGGAAAGCGAGTGCCCGAAGATCGGGTAAAGCAATCAATGTGACAAGAGATCCACAATCCGTCAGCCGCCTGCGGCGGCAACTCCCTTTGCGCATGGGAGCCTTATTTACGAGTATATCATCAGAGGTATTTGCCATGCGTGACTATCCCCGCAGCGAAGAGCGTACGGGCGTACGGGAAACCTCGTATATGCGGGTGACGGAAGCGACTCGTTCCACAAAGTGCGCGAGTGGTGGAACGAAGGCAGAAACGCTTATGAGGAGCCCGCAGAGCATCTGTTTGAGCAGATGGGCCTCGGAAGGACACCCGATGAGGGTAAATATTCCGTCGGCAAGGGCAGCGTGACGGTTATTAGGGTCAATCCCCGCGCCATCGCGGAAGATCCCGGGCTTTCCGATGCATACCGGGATACGGCACTTGCTCTTTTGAACGCGAAGCCTGAACCGTTTTTATTCTCCGCCGCGGGGCGTATGCCATTTCTGCGAATATGGGCGAAAGGGAAGAAAAGACGATGAAGGGCACCTTCATCGACCTCTTCGATGAGTATCTCGGAATCGTGAAAGATCTCGTTCTTGCCCCGGGTTCCATGGTTTTTTGGTACGATGCCGCGCGCATCGACAAATCAACTCCCGCTTTCCTCATCGCATCCTCCGCGCGGGCGGAGGGCATCATTCCCGCACAGCGCACTTTCGCTTTCACGCTGTCGGGTCCCTCCGAAATGACCGCCGCCGTCCGCGTGTGGACGAAACGCAGGCCGAAATCAGTCACGGCGGACAGCAAGGAAACCCTGTATCAATACGATGAGCCGACGGGAACGACTTACTTCGAATACCTGTCCGAAGGCAGAAAGGTAAAAATCAAAATTGCGTACTAAACGAAAACGGCAGCCCTAACGGCTGCCGTTTTCATATCATCCCGGCTTCCCCTGCGGGGAAGCTGTCACGCACGGTGTGACTGATGAGGTCGTTTTCTTATCTCTCCAGTTTCTTCGCGATTTCCGTCAAAAACGCTTCGCTGTCCACGGTGGTCGCTTCTCCGCTGAACAGCGGCACCATGTCGCCTGTCATCACGCCGCCCGTAATGGTGTCGATGGCGGCTTTTTCCACCTTTTTCGCGAAGGCGCACAGCGGCTCGTTTCCGTCCATCTCGCCCCGCTTGTTCAATGCGCCCGTCCAAGCGAACAGGGTCGCCATGGGGTTGGTGGAGGTCTTTTCGCCCTTCAGGTAGCGGTAGTAGTGGCGGGTCACGGTGCCGTGGGACGCCTCATACTCATAGCAGCCGTAGGGGCTGACCAGCACGCTGCTCATGAGGGCAAGGGAGCCGAAGGCGGCGGAGATCATGTCGGAGAGCACATCGCCGTCATAATTCTTCATGGCCCACACGAAGCCGCCGCTGCTCTTGACCGCGCGGGCGACCGCGTCATCGATGAGGGTATAGAAATACTTGATGCCCGCGGCTTCGAACTTTTCTCTGTAGTCCGCGTTGTACATGTCCTCAAAGGTCTTTTTGAAGGTCTCGTCGTACACCTTGGAGATGGTGTCCTTGACTGAGAACCACAGATCCTGCTTCACGGAAAGGGCGTACTCGAAGCAGGCGCGGGCAAAAGAGGAGATGGAGGAGATCTTGTTGTGCATGCCCTGCACGATGCCGGGACCCTCAAAATCGTAGATGGTCTTGCGGATCTCGCTGCCGTCCTCGCCCGTAAACAGGATCTCCGCCTTGCCCTTGCAGGGGACGGCGATCTCCGATGCCTTGTACACATCGCCGTAAGCGTGGCGTGCCACGGTGATGGGCGCTTTCCAGCCGGGGATGTAGGGCGTGATGCCGGGCACGATGATGGGCGCGCGGAACACGGTGCCATCCAGATAGGCGCGCAGAGTGCCGTTGGGAGAGGGATAGAGCCGCTTGAGGCTGTACTCCTCCATGCGGGCGGGGTTCGGCGTGATGGTGGCGCACTTGACGCCCACGCCCAACCGCTTGATGGCTTTGGCGGCTTCGAGGGTCACGGCGTCATCGGTGGCGTCGCGCTCTTTGAGCCCCAGATCGTAGTATTCGGTGTTCAGTTTCACAAAGGGGGTCAGAACGATATCCTTGATCTGTTTCCAGAGGATGCGGGTCATTTCGTCGCCGTCCAGTTCGGCGATGGGGTTCATCTGAATGAGGCTCATGCGTTTTCCGCCTTTCTGCGATAATTATTAATAAGACAGCCGTCCAGCAGTATCTCGGCTTCCGTGTCCGTGAGGGCGGGGAGAGTGAAGGTGAGGGTGAGGCCGCCCGATACTTCGGCGGTGAATTCTCTGACACCGTCTTTCAGCAGGCTTGCAAAATCTTTCACGGTCACCGTGTCGCCCACATTCAGTTTGAGGGCGTCTTCGCACACGAAGGGCACGATGCCCCAGTTGACCAGATTGGCGCGGTAGCGCTTGGTCGCGTAGGAGACCGCCACATTGGCGATGCCGCCCAGCACTCTCTGGCAGGACGCCGCCTGTTCG
>JAZLLT010000070.1:0-9259 GCA_045598325.1 Clostridia bacterium
CCGAGCACATCAAGGACGGCTACACCTTCATGCTTCCGCCTCACATGCTTACCTATGAGTGCGGCTTGACTGCGGGTCAGTTCCCGAAGTTCGAAGAGGATGTGTTCCGTCTCACCGAGGAAGGGTTCCACTTTATGCTTCCCACCGCCGAGACCGCGCTCATCAACCTCTACCGCGGCGAGATCCTGAATGAAAGCGATCTGCCCAAGCGTCTGT
Source organism: Clostridia bacterium (assembly GCA_045598325.1). Taxonomy (GTDB): domain Bacteria; phylum Bacillota; class Clostridia; order Christensenellales; family Aristaeellaceae; genus RUG14130. Next base: position 217 of record JAZLLT010000070.1, read on the forward strand.
TCGCCTACACGCCCTGCTACCGCCGGGAAGCCGGCACCTATCGTGCTTCCGTGCGCGGCATGATCCGCGGACATCAGTTCAACAAGGTCGAGATGTTCGGTTACACCCGTCCCGAAGACAGCGACGCGATGCTCAAGGAACTCATCGGCAAAGCCTGCAAACTGGTCGAGGGTCTGGGTCTGCACTATCAACTGTCCAAACTGGCGGCGGGCGACTGCTCCGCGTCCATGGCGACCACTTACGATGTGGAACTGTGGATCCCCAGCATGAACGAGTATAAGGAGTGCTCTTCGGTGTCCAACGCCCGTGACTATCAGGCACGCCGCGGCAACATCCGCTTCCGCAGAAATGACACCAAAAAGATCGAATATGTGCACACTCTGAACGGTTCGGGTCTTGCAACCAGCCGCCTGATCCCCGCCATCGTAGAGCAGTATCAGCAGCCCGACGGCAGCGTGATCGTTCCCGAAGTGCTCCGTCCCTTCTACGGCGCCGACAAAATCACCAAGTAAACAACAGACCCGCGCGAAAGCGCGGGTTTTCTGTGGAGAAAAGTATGTTTGAAATCGATAAGGATATCATAATCGACACCACACGCCTCCGTCTGCGCTTTATGAAAAGCGAAGACCGGAAAGCGATATTCGAGACCCTGGCGCACGACAGAGAAGTGCTCCGCTACTTCATCATGGACTACTGTGAGACGGAAGAAGAACTGCCTCTTGACAGAATGATAGAAGGATCCTTAAAACACAACCGTTACTTTCTCGCGGTCACAGAAAAAGCAAGCGGCGAAGTAATGGGAATGCTCCTCATGTGTTCCTCGCCCACGGAACTCATGAATACCTGCGAAATCGGATGCGCGCTCGGAAGAAAGTATCAGGGGAAAGGATTTGCCCCGGAAGCGGCAAAAGCGTTCATCTCCCACCTCTTCGAAAAAGGCGTGCACAAGGTGACCGCGACCCACATTCTCGAAAACGAGCACTCGAAAAAATGCCTCCAAGGCATCATGCACTTTGAAGGCATCAGAAAAGACGAACTGTTCTATCACGGGAGATATTGGGATGCGGCGGCATATTACCTCTTGAACCCCAACGCTTAACCGTAAGTTTCCTCCAGCGCGCGTACCATGTTTTTGATGTGTTCGCGCGCTTCATTTTGGCTTGCAAGCACATCATCATCCGCCGGTACTTCATCGCCCATGATGCCGACGAACTGGCTGACTTTGAGACCAAGTGCGTCCTGCATCTCGCTGTCGCTTCCCGCGGGAGAGACCAGATAATAGCAAAGCACACTGTCCTTTTGTCCCATGCGATGGGCTCTGTCTTCCGCCTGGGAATGGACGGCAGGCGACCAGTCCAGTTCACCGAAGACGACACAGGTAGCCCTCTGCAGATTGAGACCGCTGGCGGAGCGCAGAGAGATGACGCACAGATCGGTTTTGCCGTTCATGAAATCGTCCACGCTTTTCTGCTTCTGCGCGTCCGTTTCTCTGCCTGTGATGAACACCGGATGGCATGCTTTGAGTTCTTTCCTGTAGATATCCATAACGGCGTGATGATGCGCCATGAGCAGCACTTTTTCGCCGTTCTCGATGAGCGCGCTCACAAACGCCGCCACAAACGGCGCTTTCGAAACGCCCGTGGCTTGACGGTTAATCTGGCAGATCTCATCCTCGATGAGCGCCTTCTTGGAAGGCGTGTCCGCGTCCTTCAGGCAGATAAATTTCTCGGAAAGCGGTCTCATGAGATCGGCGTAGACTTTGTCGTCAAAGTCAATATATTGAACGAGCCTGCGCTTGGGCGGCAGTTCAGAAAGGACTTCGGATTTGTTCCTGCGCAGCATGAGTCCCTCGCGTTTCAAATGTTCACCGAGCAGTTCTGGCTTGGCGATCATGCGGCTTCCGTAGCCACAGCACCATTCGCGTGAGAAACTTTCCCAGTCGCCGAGACAGTGGTAGTCTATGATGTTGATGACATTCCAGATCTCGCTTCCGAGATTATAAATGGGCGTTCCCGAAAGCCCGATGACATTTTCGCTTGAACCGGCAAGCAGGCTGGCTGAGGAATACTTCTCTGTTCCGCCGTGGCGCAGTTCCTGGATCTCATCAAATATGACCGCTTCAAAATCGTACTTCTCCAGTTCCTTTTTCCAGCCACGCAGAAGCAGATAGTGAATGATGTAGATATCCGCTTCGGGGAGTGGATAGGGGTTAAGCCCGCGTATTACATGGATGCGCAGGCTGCCGTCGCTTTTGAGGAAGCGTTCACACTCGGCAACCCAGTTGCGCACCAGATGCGGCGGAACGACCACGATAGCTGGATAGGCATTTGTGCTTGCGATAAACGAGAGCGCCTGTACGGTCTTTCCCAGACCCATTTCATCCGCCAGCAGGCAGCGGCGGTTATTGAGCAGGTAAGCAAGTCCCATCTTCTGGAACTCACGCAGTTGACCGCGGAATTCCCCTTCGGGCGGCTCGGCTGTCTGCGGAGCCGAAAGCGCCTTCTCACGCCGAAGCGCGTATTCCCGCGCTTCGGCAAGGGCATTTTCCCATCTGCTCATGTCTGCCTCTTTGATTTCGAGCGGATAACGAAGCATGAGCCAGTTGAGATCGCCGATGACGCGCTTATGTGCCGTAAAACGCGCGACACCGCGCCCTCTGCCGTCACAGCCGGGGAAAAGACGCTTGGCGAGTTCCGTCACGCAGGGCTCGCCGCGGATCATCCAGCAGTTGCTTTTGCGGTTATACGAAAGCGTCCCGTAGGTATATACGGGATTTTCGTTTGTTTCGAGATAGGCAGGATATTCTTTCATGGAAGCGATACTCCCCAAAGACGGTCGAGTGCGATTTGATGGATCTGTTTTCCGAAAAGCGACTGCGGAAGTTTCACGGAATGCTGTGTGACCACGATGATGCCGGTAAGGGTTTCATCCTGCAGGTAATTCGATATCTGCCTGATGAGCGAGGAGGGGACGGGACGCCCTTTCTTTACCTCGATTGCAATACTGCCGACCAGAAAATCAAGGCGGCAATGGGGTTTCAGGCGATATTCATGATAGTATTCGATGCCCTCTTTATCGAGCGACCGCGCGATGGCGGCATGGATATCCGTCTCCTCGATATTCCTTCCCAGGCGCAGACCGGACAGTGCTTTCAATATGATTTCCGCGTTGCTTTCCAAGTGAAACTCCTTAAAAAGCCGTCCGCTTATACGGACGGCTCGCTTTGATTCATGATTACAGTTTGATGTTCTCGCCTTTGAGTCCGACAAAAGCGCCGGTTTCACCCAGTCCGCTTTCGGGATGAGCAATCAGCCACTTGTTCACATGGGTGAGCAGTTTGTCTTCGGCGGTCTTGGCCTTTTCTCTCTTAGGCAGGGGCTCGTTGGTTCCCTTGGGGAGCACGACGACGCATCGGAAGGTGCCGTCCTTGGTGGTGGAAACGGGAGCGTAGTGCAGGGTGGTGCCGTAGACTTCCACGAGCGTTCCTTTCTTCACAAGGAAAGCCTGCATTTTGGAAGTGTCATAGGTGAAGTCCCTGCCGATGTCCTGCTGCTTGCCGACGATGAGGATCATATCGGTGCAGGCGTAATTGAGTTCGCTGTCACGGTGATACTCAACGGCATTGAGCGTATGGTTCCAGCCATTGCAGAAACCGATCTGAATGGGCATTCCGCCGTAGGCTTCCTCGGAGAACTGCTTGTAAATCTTCAGTTTCTCCAGTTCAGGTATGGAAGGATAGTATACAACGCTGTCTTTGGGGCACTCGGTCTTCTCCATGGCTTCTGCCAGAGAGCGGAGATAATAACCCTTGATCACGCGGCCAAAGGGCTTGAAAGCACGGGAAGTTACATTTTTGATGACCATATTCAATCCTCCGTTTTTTCTTTATCATATCACAAAAACTCGCATTTTGCAACACGATTTACAATATATTGCTTGAACTAATTTGTTTTACGGATATAATTTCATAGTAATCTATACAAAGGGTGTGAAATCATGAAATTTTCCGCAATGCTCACCAAGAGATTCAAGGATACTCCTGCCGATTGCCAGATCGCGAGCCACATCTTCATGATCCGCGGCGGCTATATCAAAAATGTCGGAAATGGCATCTATTCGCTTTTTCCCGTGACCAAGCGCATCACTTCCAAAATCGAAGCCATCATGCGTGAGGAAATGGACCGCATCGACGGTCAGGAAGTCATGTTCCCGGTCGCCATGCCCGCTACCATCTGGAAGGAGTCCGGCCGCTACGATTCCATAGCAAACGAACTGCTCCGCTTCAAGGACCGTGGCGGAAACGACATGGTACTCGGTATGACCCACGAGGAAGCGGCCGTACATCTCGCCCGCGAGACTGCAGACAGTTATACCCAGTTCCCCTTCATGATCTATCAGATCCAAACAAAGTTCCGCGATGAGCCCCGTGCCCGCGGCGGTCTGATCCGTGTGCGTGAGTTCACCATGAAGGACGCCTATTCCTTCCATATTTCCAAAGAAGACCTCGAAGAGTACTACTGGCGTGCCCACAAGGCATACGAGCGCATTTACGCCCGATGCGGTGTGCCCGAGGTCATCTCCGTTAAGTCCGACTCCGGCATGATGGGCGGCAAGGTCGCTCACGAGTTCATGCTTTGCACGCCCGTCGGTGAGGACAGTCTTGTCGTCTGCAAGGAGTGCGATTTCCGCGCCAACATGGAAACCGCGGAATGCAAATACGATAAACTGCCCGGCCAAGCAATGGAACTTCAGAAAGTCGCCACGCCTGAGCAGAAGACCATCGAGGAAGTCTGCGCGTTCCTGAACACCGATGCTTCCCGTTCCATCAAGGCCGTTGCCTATCAGAAGGAAACCGATGACAAGTATGTTATCGTTTTCCTCCGCGGCGATCTGGAAGTCAACGAAGTGAAACTGCGAAACTACCTGAAGAGCGAGGTTTATCCCGCTCAGGAACTGGAAAAGGCGGATATCGTCGCAGGCTTCATCGGTCCCAAGGGCATCAGCGAAAAGGTACAGGTCGTATACGATGCTTCTCTTACCACTTCCGAATACTATGTCTGCGGCGCAAACGAAGAAGGATTCCACTATACCGGACTCAACATCGCTCGCGATCTCGGTGAAATCACCACCGTCGATGTTGCCAAGGCAGTCGAGGACGGCATCTGCCCCGTATGCGGAAAGCACAGCCTGTCCCTGACCCGCGGTATCGAGGTCGGCAACATCTTCCAGTTGGGCGACAAGTACACCGCTTCCATGGGCATGAAGTATGTCGACAAAGACGGCACGCTGAAGACCCCCATCATGGGCTGCTACGGCATTGGTGTCGGACGCCTCGCTGCATCCGTTTGCGAAGCGCATCACGATGATTACGGCCCTATCTGGCCCATGTCCATTGCTCCCTGGCAGGTACAGATCTGCGCCTTGCGCGCCGATGATGCAGAGGTCAAGGCCTTTGGCGATAAACTGTATGATGATCTGCAGAACGCGGGAATCGAAGTGCTGTATGACGACAGACCCGTCAGCGCGGGCGTCATGTTCTCCGACGCGGATCTCACCGGTATCCCGCTGCGTGTGGTCGTAAGCCCCAAGGGACTCAAGAACGGCACCGTGGAAATCAGCAAGCGTGACAAGTCCTATATGGACAAGGTCGAGGCGGATAAGGCGTTTGAGAGCGTGAAGAATCTGGTCGAATCCATGCTGAACGAATACAGAATCTGAAAAGCATAAACAAAAACACAGAAGCGTTTGCTTCTGTGTTTTTGTGTTGTGCCGCTTTACGCTTTCGGGCCGCTCTCAACGATCTTCTTGCCGCTGGAAGCGCCGATACGGGTGGCACCCGCTTCAAGCATCGCCATCGCGCTGTCATAGTCGCGAACGCCGCCCGCGGCTTTCACGCCCATGTCGGGACCGACGGTCTTGCGCATGAGCGCAACATCCGCAGCAGTCGCTCCGCCTGTGGAGAAGCCGGTGGAAGTCTTCACGAAGTCGGCTCCTGCTTCCTTGGCAAGCAGGCAGGCGGTCGCCTTTTCTTCATCGGTCAGCAGACAGCATTCGATGATGACCTTGACAAGTTTTCCGCAGGAAGCATCCACGACCGCTTTGATGTCGTTCTTCACATAGTCCAGTTCGCCCGCTTTCAGGCGTCCTACATTGATGACCATATCCAGTTCATCCGCGCCCTGCTCGGCCGCGAGTGTGGCTTCAAACGCCTTTACCTTGCTGTCGTTCATGCCGAGAGGGAAGCCGATGACGGTGCATACCTTGACGGAAGAGCCTTTCAGGCATTCGCTCACAAGGGGAACATAGGAGGGATTGCAGCAGACGGAAGCGCAGCCGAATTCGATGGATTCGGCGCAGATTTTGCGGATCTGTTCGGGCGTGGCGTCCTGCTTAAGCAGCGTGTTATCAATGTAACTTGCGATATTCATAAGGACACACCTCAGTAAGCCAGCATATCGTTGCAGATATAGGCTATGACATTGTCGTACTGCACACGGCTGCAATATCCGTCATTCGCGAGCACCTTGAGCGTCTTGCCCGCGGCAATATTCCAAAGGATATCGGTTTCGTACACATAGGGATTGTCGTAGTAAAGCGGGGCTTCGCAAAGCGTCTTGTTGAGACCCGCCACAGACACGATATCCGATGAAATGTAGCCGTACTTGTTGCTGGCGGAATCGTAGAAGTAGTAGAAACCGCCCTGTTCGCCGACCAATTCGAGAATCTTGCCGCTGGGGAAGGTTCCGGTAGCGGAAGAAGAATAGTTGGGCTGCTTACGCCACACGGCGGAATCGCCGGTCACCTGCACAAATCCGTAAAGAGGATTTGCATAGTTCGTACGCTTGCTCGCGTTCTGAAGGAGGCTCGTGTACACATAGCCCACTCTGCCGTCCTCGAGCAGGACGCGGGTCCAGTCGCCCACGCGTTCGTAAATCACCAAATAGGTACCGTTGGGAAGATTCGCGATTGTGTCATACATGGTATCGGGACCCCAGCGGAGAGCAGCGAATCCGTCGGAAGAATAAACGGTCTTTGCTCCGGTGATCGCCGCGCCGTAGGTGACAGCGGAGTTGCCGCTTGTGGTGATGGTCACTTCATCCGCCTGCACCCAGCCGGTCTGACCGCCGGAAGTGAGTTTCACCTTATGCCACGCGGTACCGCGGAACAGGATGGTGACGGATGCACCGTTGGAAGCGGTAAATACCACATCGCGGTATTCGCCGGGCAGAATATACAGGGGAGTGGCAACGCCGTTGGCGGACTTGATCTTGCCGTAAGTGGTGGTCGTAATGGCGTTCTCGGCGAAAGCCGTCATACTGAGGGCAAATGCGAGAACAAGGACGAGAGACAACAGTTTCTTCATGTAGGTGATCCTCCTTATTTATTCATCTATGTTTGTTTGATCGAGTTCCACGATTTCGTTGGGATAAATTGTGATGCTGCCGCTTGCACCGACGCAGTCTTCACCGGGAGAGATGACAATCGCATTTTCGACACTGCCGTAATCAACGGTGAATGAATTGATTTTCCCATAAGGCTCCAGTACGATCCCGCCCGTGGAACGGACATTTACCTTAATGAACCAGTTCATCTTTAGCGGGAACGCGGTATAAACGCGCTTGAATGCTTCTTCGGGAAGCGTGAAAACGGAGTCGGTCATTACGGTGATAAAGGATTCTTCGCGATATAGATCGCCTGTATGCGAGCCGCTGCCGTTTGTGAATCGATTCCTGAAAAGTGCGCTTTCGCCGGGCTCGCTATTGTCTTCTCCCGCGGCACCAAACTTCATAAGAATCTCTCCGTAACCGTATCCGCTGTCATCGGAGGCAATATAGAAACGGAGCGTACTGTCGTTGACCCATTCTTCCTTTACTTCGTAGTTCGCTTTGATGGGTACGAATATCTCGCCGCTGACCACGCAGTCCTCTTCCGCAAATGCCTTTCCGGTATAGCGGTAGGCTTCTGCTTTGGCGGGATAGCGCAGATAAGTTTCTCCGTCTTCATTTACGACTTCCTCGGCACCGTCCGGATCTGCGCAGGAACGCATCAGCATGATCTTGCCGTAATTTGTGTCCATGACGGCGGCAGGGGAGAGAACATAGCCGCAGGTCGTCGACATCATGGAAAATATCGCAAGACCGATCGTCATGCAGAAAAGTACAATGATTCCGGGCACGGCAATTTTGGTGACCACGCGCTTCATGCGTTTAAAAAGAGCCACAACGATGAGCGCCAGGAAAATGAATGCCGGAACTGCGTAGATAAGATAATACCAATCGCAATATCTGATGAATAGAAGTCCGGCTTTCGCCTGAAGCAGTGTCAGGATACACACAAGAAGCAGAAACACGCACAGAATAATTCTGAGGATCATACCTGCCTTCGTCTTCGGGTGGATGGAGAAAAACGGAAGCGTATCTTCATCTTTCTCAAAAAGCGCGCTGGTTTTTTTGCGGGATGTTGCAGCCATAAGGATACCTCCGAGATTTATGGTATCATTATATCATAAATCATCCCGTATGTTAATAGGGACGGGAAAACGCCATCAAAAGTTCATATTTCGCGCAGAAAATTCAAATAAACAAGGCTTTACATATATTTAAGCGAGGAAACGGGGTTTTAGTGTTGACAAAAAGGCGTTTGTTTAGTAAAATACAACCGATTAGGACTGGGTATGCGGGTGTAGCTCAATGGCAGAGCTCCAGCTTCCCAAGCTGATCACGTGGGTTCGATTCCCATCACCCGCTCCAATTCCAACTATAGTATGGAGGATTGATTAACAATGGGCAAGGCAAAATTTGAGCGCACTAAGCCTCATGTCAACATCGGCACCATCGGTCATGTCGACCATGGCAAGACCACTCTGACCGCGGCCATCACGATGACTCTGTCTCAGCAGGGCCAGGCGACCGCAATGCGTTACGACGAAATCGACAAGGCGCCTGAAGAGAAGGCCCGCGGAATCACGATCAACACCGCGCATGTTGAGTACGAGACCGAGAACCGCCACTACGCGCATGTCGACTGCCCCGGCCACGCCGAC
>JAZLLT010000071.1:0-8973 GCA_045598325.1 Clostridia bacterium
ATGGTTGACAAAGAAGCTCGCAAGGCCAACATCGGCGGCGAAGTTCTGGCCTACATCTGGTAACAGGAGGTACACAACATGTCTCGTATTGGTAAGCTCCCGGTCCAGATCCCCGCAGGCGTAGATGTTAAAGTCGAAAACAACATCGTGACCGTAAAGGGCCCCAAGGGAACTCTGGCTCAGAGCGTAAACGAAAATATGGGTATTGCCATCGAAAACGGCGTGCTGACCGTCAGCCGCCCCAACGATGAGAAGCAGTACAAGGCAATGCACGGTCTGTACCGTGCCCTGATCAACAACATGGTCGTCGGCGTGACCACCGGATTCACCAAGACTCTGGAACTGGTCGGCGTCGGTTACCGCGCCCAGGCCGATAATCCTTCCCAGCTGACCATCAACATCGGCTTCTCCCACCCCGTGATCGTTGCGGCGCCCGCAAACACCACCTTTGCCACGCCCAACCCCAACACCATCGTGGTGAGCGGCATCGACAAGCAGGTCGTTGGTGAGATCGCAGCCGAGATCCGTGCCATCCGTAAGCCCGAACCCTACCATGGAAAAGGCATCCGCTACCAGGGTGAGTTCGTCCGCCATAAGGAAGGCAAGGCCGGTAAGAAGTAAAGGGAGGGTATCGCAATGTTCAAAAAGACGGACAGAAATGAAATCCGCGTGATCCGCCATGAGCGCGTCCGCAAGAAGATCAGCGGTACTACCGAGCGTCCGCGTCTGTGTGTGTACCGTTCCAACGCTCACATCTACGCGCAGATCATCGATGATACCAAGGGCGTAACGCTCTTCGCAGCATCTACCGTTGAGAAGGAAATCGCTTCCCAGATCGCCGAGATGGATAAGAAGAACGCTGCCAAGTTGGTCGGCAAGACTGTCGCAGAGCGCGCCGTAGCAGGCGGCTGCACCGAAGTTGTCTTTGACCGCGGCGGTTACATCTACACCGGTCGTGTGGCCCAGTTAGCAGCCGGAGCCCGCGAAGGCGGCCTCAACTTCTAAAGGAGGATAACGCAATGCAGCGTAGAGAAAGACCCGTAAGCGAATACAAAGAGAAACTTGTCTACATCAACCGCGTTGCCAAGGTTGTCAAGGGCGGCAAAAACTTCCGTTTCACCACCCTGATGGTCGTAGGCGATGAAAAGGGCAAGGTTGGCTGCGGCATGGGCAAGGCCGTTGAAATTCCCGAAGCAGTCCGCAAGGGAAACGAAGATGCGAAGAAGCACTTCATCAATGTGCCCATCGTCAATACCACCATCCCCCACGAGATCGTAGGCGTATTCGGAACCGGTAAGGTTCTGCTCATGCCCGCTCCCGAAGGCACCGGCGTTATCGCAGGCGGCCCCGTCCGTGCGGTCATCGAAGCGGTCGGTATCAAGAACATCCGCACCAAGTCCATCGGTTCCAACAACCCCATCAACATGGTGCGTGCCACCCTCAACGGACTTTCCCGTCTGCAGGATGCCGAAAAGGTAGCCAGACTGCGCGGCAAGACCGTCGAAGAGCTGTTGGGCTGAGGAGGGGCAAAGTTATGAAACTTAAGATTACTCAGACGAAATCAACCATCGCGTGCCTGAAGAATCACATCGCCAACATCAAGGCTCTGGGCCTCCATCATGTGGGCGACACCGTGATTAAGGAAGACAACGCTGCCGTGCGCGGAATGATCTTCAAGGTCAAGCACATGGTCAAGGTTGAAGAAATCGAAGACTAAGGAGGTCCGGACATGAAACTTCATGAGCTGATTCCCACTCAGGGAACTACCACTGCTCCCAAGCGTCTTGGCCGCGGCATCGGTTCCGGCCTTGGCAAGACCTCCGGTAAAGGTCACAAGGGTGCAAAGGCCCGCTCCGGCGGCGGCAAGCGCCCCGGCTTCGAAGGCGGCCAGATGCCCCTCACCATGCGTATCCCCAAGCGTGGTTTCACCAACAAGTGGGCTACCGTGTATGAGACCATCAATGTCGATGTACTGAATCTCTTCGAGGACGGCTCCGTTGTGGGTCCCATCGAACTGATCGAGTACGGCATCATCAACAAGATCAATGACGGCGTAAAAATCCTCGGCGACGGCGAACTGACCAAGAAACTGACCGTTCAGGCCAGCAAATTCACTGCTTCCGCCAAGGAAAAGATCGAGGCGGCAGGCGGAACTTGCGAGGTGATCTGACATGTTTAAAACGTTGAAAAACGCATGGAAGATCGCAGATCTCAGAAAGAAACTCCTGTATACCCTCGGCATGCTGCTCCTGTACCGGTTCCTCTGCTTCGTGCCTACTCCCGGTGTTGACACCGCGACCGTAGCCAATCAGATCAACCGCTACTCCATCCTCAATTACATCTCCATAATGACCGGTTCCAATTTCCAGAACTACACCATTATGGCGATGGGCATCACCCCGTACATCAACAGCAGCATTATCATGCAGCTGCTGTGCGTGGCGATTCCCTCCCTCGAAGCCCTGTCCAAGCAGGGCGACGAGGGCAGAGAAAAGATCGCAAAGATCACCCGTTATGTCACCGTCGCTCTGGGCTTCGTTCAGGCTATTGCCCTGACCCTCGGCCTCAAGGCTGACGCCAACGATTCCTTCTTCTCCCTGATCACCATCGGTTTCTGCCTGGCAGCCGGTACGGCTCTGGCCATGTGGATCGGTGAGCGCATCGACAAGAACGGCATCGGCAACGGTGTTTCTCTGCTGATCATGGCAGGTATCATTTCCAGATTCGCCACCAACTTTGCTTCCGGCGTTGTAAGTCAGTTCTCCGAGTTCTTCAAGGGCGAGCAGATCCTGAACGCTGAGCAGACGGCGATCACCGGTTATAATACCTCCTTCGCAGGCCGCTTCGGCTCCCTGCCCGGAAATCTCGCAGTCATCATCATCTCTCTCGTCATGATCGTCGGTGTCGTTCTGGTCGACATGGCCGAGCGCCGCATCCCGATCCAGTACGCGAAGAGAATGGTCGGCCGCAAGATGTACGGCGGTCAGAGCACGCACATCCCGCTCAAGCTCAATGCTTCCGGCGTGCTTCCTCTGATCTTCGCTTCCGCCATCATGCAGTTCCCCGAGACCATCCTCACCCTGTGCGGTGCCAGCAAGGCTTCCGCATGGTGGACTGAGCACCTCGGATACTCCACCTGGTGGTACATTGCAATCCAGGCGCTGCTGATCCTCGGTTTCACCTTCTTCTATTCCGCCATCACCTTCAATCCCAAGGACATGGCTGAGAATGTGCAGAGCAACGGCGGCCTCATCCCCGGCATCCGCCAGGGCAAGCAGACCGTTGAATACATCACCAAGATCAACAGCCGCATCACCCTCTTCGGTGCTATCTTCCTTGCCGTGCTTTCTCTGATCCCCTCGATCATCTACAAGATCGCCGGCGTAAGCCTTGCTTTCGCAGGTTCCTCTCTGCTGATTGCTGTCAGCGTCGCGGTTGAAACCGCCCGTGCCCTCGAGGCCCAGATGCTCCAGCGTCACTACAAGGGATTCCTGAAGTAAGCAAAAGGAGGAGTCCGAAATGAAGTTAGTATTTCTGGGCCCTCCCGGTGCAGGTAAAGGAACGCAAGCCTCTTTCGTATGCGAGAGGCTTGCGATCCCGCACATCTCCACCGGTGACATGCTTCGAAGTGCCATCGCAAACGGAACTCCCACGGGACTTCAGGCCAAGGTGTTCATGGACGCCGGCAAGCTGGTTCCCGATGAGGTCCTTATCGCGATGGTCAGCGAGAGGCTGAATGCAGCCGATTGCGCTAACGGATATTTGCTGGATGGCTTCCCCCGCACCGTCGCCCAGGCAGAGGCGCTCAAAGGCATCTCCGCCCCCGACTACGCGGTCAATGTGGATGTCCCCGATGAGAAACTGCTCGCCCGTCTGACCGGACGCCGCGTGTGTGCCAAGTGCGCAGGCACTTTCCACATTTCTCAGTTGAACGGCGCGACCGTTTGCCCCGTCTGCGGCGGCGAACTGATCCAGCGCAAGGATGACACCCCCGAGACCATTTCCAGCAGACTTTGTGTGTATCATTCCCAGACCGCGCCCCTGATCGACTACTACAGCGCAGAAGGCAACCTTCTGACCGTAGACGGCGACAAGGAACTCGGCGAGGTCACCAAGGCGATCTTCACCGCGCTGGGGTGCTGAAATGATCTACACGAAGAACGACGCAGAAATTGATTTGATGCGTAAATCGGGCAAATTGCTCCATGAGGTTTTGGAACAACTGAAACCGATGGTACAGCCCGGTGTGACCACTCTCGAAATCGACGCGGCAGCCGAAAAGCTCATCCGCGACGCGGGCGCGATCCCTTCCTGCAAAGGATATGAGGGTTTCCCTTATACGATCTGCGCAAGTGTGGACGACGAAGTGGTTCACGGCTTCCCTACTGCCACACCGCTCAAGGAAGGACAGATCGTCTCCATCGACACCTGCCTTCTGCTCAACGGCTGGCAGGCAGACTCCGCGTTCACTTCTCCCGTCGGCACCGTCAGTAAAGAGGCAAAGCGCCTCATCAAAGTTACCGAACAGTGCTTTTGGAAGGGAGCAGCACAGGCAAAAGCCGGCAATCGCTTGGGCGATATCGGTTCCGCCATTCAGCAATATGCCGAGGCTCAGGGCTACGGCGTCATCCGGGACTTTTGCGGTCACGGCATCGGGCGCGAAATGCATGAGGACCCCAGCGTGCCGAATTACGGAAACCCGGGCAGGGGCGTCCGCCTCACTCCCGGCATGACGATCTGCATCGAGCCGATGATCGCTCAGGGCACCTGGAAGGTTTACATCAAGGATAACGACTGGACTGCCATCACGCGGGACAAGAAACTTTGTTCCCACTATGAGCACACGGTCCTCATTACCGAGGGTGAACCTGAACTTCTCACTTTCCCCGGCGCAAAGGTAGGAGGTCACGCAAATGACTAAATTACCAATCGGGGTCGGCGCGATCGTGGTGTCCAAAGCCGGACGCGATGAGGGCAGGACCTTTCTGGTACTCGAGTCCATCGATGAGGAATATGTGTTCATCGTCGACGGCGAGACCCACAAGGTCGAAAAGCCCAAGAAAAAGAAGCGCAAGCACCTGAAACTCTCCCGTGAACCCGAAACCGCCATCGTTGAAAGACTGATGAAAGGCGGCGTCGAAAATCACGAAGTACGATCCTGGCTGTCTCGTAAGGAGGATTAGAATTTGTCCAAAACCGATGTCATTGAAGTTGAAGGCGTTGTAACCGAGTCGTACCCCAACGCCATGTTCGAGGTACAACTGCCTAACGGGCATAAGATACTGGCTCATGTCTCCGGCAAGATGCGCATGAACTACATCCGCATTTATCCGGGTGACAAGGTGACGATAGAACTTTCGCCTTACGACCTCACCCGAGGCCGCATCACCTGGCGAAGCAAGCAGTGATCCCGAAAGGAGGAACATTCCATGAAGGTAAAGCCGTCCGTAAAGTGCATCTGCGAAAAGTGCAAGATCATCAAGCGTAAGGGCCATGTAATGGTCATCTGCGAGAATCCCAAGCACAAGCAGAAGCAGGGCTGATAAAAAATGCCGTGGGCTCGAAAGAGCCCACGGCTTTTTTTGTTTAGGGCATTCCTGTGCACCCGCAGGGGAGGAGAGTGTGTCAAGAGCAGGATTGTGAATAGTGCTTCCCCTTTGAGGGGGAGCCGGCGCCGTAGGCGATTGAGGAGGTGGGTACAGGATTGCCGCGTCGGGGCGCTGCCACAAAGCCTCCCTTGTGCAAAGGGAGGTGTCACGCGAAGCGTGACGGAAGGATTGTGGTTAGTTGTGAAGCATGTAGGGAACAACAATCCCTCAGTCGCCTAACGGCGCCAGCCCCCTTTGCACAAGGGGGCCTTGGATACTGCTGATGCTCCCCACGATGTGGCAGCTCTTTGTGACATATCTATCCCCCTGCTCCCTCTCCGGCATTTACTTTTCTTTGAATTTGTGGTATCCTATCTTTGTACCCGATTATTGCGCGGAGGTGCCCTATGGACGAAGCCATGAAAGCCTATCTTGACCGTTATCCCGAAGAGATCAGAGAGCTCTTTGAAAAGCTCAGAACACTTGTCTATTCCGCTGCTCCCGCCGCGGAGGAAAAGCTGTGGGCGAAGCTGCCGAGCTACTATGCGGGCGGGCGCTTCGTGAGGCTCATTCCGTTCAAGGATCATATCAATATCGAGGCGGCTGCAATCATGGGTCACCGCGATGAACTCGGGGACTATTCCGTCACACCGAAAGGCATGCTTCAGATCGGCTTCAAAAATGACCTGCCCGCGGAGCTGCTTGAGAGGATCTTTCATGAGACATTGATAGATAAAATCAATTTTTGAAGGATACTATGGAGAATCAGCCGGACATTTTCGCAAGCATAGCTCGTGAATTCCTTGCAATCAACAAAGTTTATCGATATCATAAGAAGAAAGTCGATGAAATGGATGATGGCGAGGTCATGCAAGTATGCCGGTTTTGGTATACTGAAAACAACATGGAAAAAGAATTCCGGGAGTATGAAAATCAAAGGTTGGGAATCAAACCGAACCCATACAATTTGCCGATTGATAAATGCGATGTGGCGGCTGTGGATTGGCTGGATAGAGAAGCGCCGGAACGGGTAATTCCCGTGCTGCCCGATCTTATGGAATGGCTGAAAGATATGAACTGGCCGGTTGCCCAAGAGGTATTGCCGCTCATGCTCAGATATGAAAACGAAACGACCTCAATAGCTGAGGAAATCCTGAAGCCGGCCCAAACGGACGAAATATGGAAATATAATATCATCACCGTTTTTGTGCCCGCCTTGTCGGGCAGGAATCGACGCATTCTGCAGGATGCTGTATGCCGCATTGCGTATAAACCTACGCCGGGAGAACAAGCAGAGCAGGTAGATGTGGCTGCAAAAGAGTATTTGAATTTGCATAGATAACGCAACTCTTCAGAGAGAAGCAACTCTGAGAAGGAGCCCCACCTCTGAAAAACGATTGTTGAGATTTTGATTTTCGGGGGAAACGCATGATTTATTACGCCTCGGACAAAGTGGTGATCCGCGACCTCACCGAAGCGGACGCCGAAATCATCACCCGCGAAGAGATCGCGCAGGGCTGGCAGCAGACCATCGATAAGTATCTCATGCGGCTCGATCACGCGCGGCAGGGGAAGTGTATTTCTCTTGCGGCGGAGTATGAAGGCAATGTTGCCGGATACATTAACATCTATCGGCAGCCGGAGGGCGGCCCCGAAGCCATGCGGGGGCTTCCGGTGATCGTGGATTTCGGCGTGCTCGAAAAGTACCGCCGCCGCGGCATCGGCTCACTTCTCATGGACAGCGCGGAGCAAATCGCCGCCCGGTACGCGGATACGGTTTGGCTCGGCGTGGGTCTCCACGCGGGCTACGGCAGCGCCCAACGGATGTATGTGAAGCGGGGCTATATCCCCGACGGGAGCGGCGTTTGGTACGGGGGACGCCCCTGCGAGCCCTACGGGGAATGTGTGAACGACGATGATTTGCTGATTTATATGTCGAAGAAACTCAGGTGAAGCCGGTATTTGTCTTTTTATCATGAACAGTAAGCGCAAGCGCATCCTTTTGAACCTCACGGGTTCCCTCATCCTCGCCACGGGCCTTTACAACATCCACGCCGTATCGGATGTCACCGAGGGCGGCGTGCTGGGACTGGCCCTGCTGCTCAA
Organism: Clostridia bacterium; assembly: GCA_045598325.1. GTDB lineage: Bacteria > Bacillota > Clostridia > Christensenellales > Aristaeellaceae > RUG14130. The sequence goes on from JAZLLT010000071.1 coordinate 7,695, forward strand.
ACACTTTTTCGATATTTCGCCCGCCCTGTCGAGCTTCCTTCTGACCGCCGCCTGCTATCTGCTGGGCGCGGGGGTATTGGGGAAGGAGTTCGTGTTCTACTCCATGTTCGCCTGCGGCGGTTTCTCGCTGTTTTACCGCCTGTGGGAGTGCTTTGCCCCCGTCTGGCAGGGCATTGCGAATCATCCGCTCCTTGCCGCGTTCCTCGGCGCCCTGTTCGTGGGCGTGGGCACGGGCTTATGCGTCCGCGCGGGCGGCGCGCCGTCGGGGGATGACGCCCTCGCCATGAGCGTGGGACGGCTCGCAAAGTGCAATGTGAGCGCGGTGTACCTGATGAGCGATCTCATCGTGCTCGGCGTTTCGCTGACTTACATCCCCCTATCCCGCATCGTGTACTCGCTCATTACGGTCGTCTTGTCGGGGCAGATCATCGGGATGATCGATTACAGAAAGAAGCAATAAAGGCAACCAAAAGGCTCCTTTGTGTAAGGGGAGCCTTTTTATGGGAACTGCCCTGTATTATCGCCTGCCGATCAAAATGGAAAGTGAGTCGCTTTCATTATGAAGGCACAAACAACCCGCCGCGGAGTTCGCGGCGGGTTGCCTGTTTTTGCGCGTGATCACAGTTCTTCGAATTTCTGCGCGCCTGTGGTTTCCAGCCATTTGCGCACGAGGATGGTGAGGAATTCCAGCGCGATGACCGCGTAGATCATGTAACTGTCGATGTCCGTGAGATTCCTCGTAAAGTAGTAGCCCGCCGCGATGAGCAGGATGAGCACGAGACTTACCAGCATCAGGATGAGCACATTGACGCTCTGCTTGATGAGCTGCGCTTCGGTGGTCCAGGTGAAGTTGGGCTTTAGGATGCCCAGCATGAGCCCGATCTCGCCGGTCAGGTAGATGAAGCAGAGCACCAGCGCGCCCGCGAAGAGGGCGATGGAGAAGTCATAGCCGAAGAGGAGTTCGGTAATGAACACGGCGGGAACGGCGGGAACGGCGTTGATGACCACATGCAGTTTGAGTTTTGCCTGCAGCACATCCTTCGCCGCAACGGGCAGGGAGCGGATGATCCACAGGTTCTTGCCCTCCAGAGACACGGACGGGGTGGAGATGGTGTCCATGCCCATCAGCAGGCAGAACGCGCCCGCGATGGCGAGGGGGATGGCGTTGAGGATCACAGTCGCCTCGGGCGGGATGACATTAAAGATGTTCATGATGTCCGCCCGCTTCACATACACGATGACGGGGATGGCGATGGCAAACACGATGCCGAGACCCGCG
>JAZLLT010000072.1:0-43924 GCA_045598325.1 Clostridia bacterium
GACAAGGGCTACTCCATGGTCAAGATCGACGAAGACACCGTGACCGTGACCGGCACCGATACCGAACTCAAGGTAGAGGACGGCATCTCCGCCAAGGGTGAAATCGACACTCACACCTACGAGAACATCCGCAAGAGCGGCAACATGAAGGTCTCCAAGGTACTGGACGGCAACGCGCCCGAAGAAGAAGGCCGCGACTTCACCTTCACCGTAGAACTGACCAACAAGGACAATGTCCCCGTTGACCTCACCTACAAGACCGTGAAGACCGATGCCAAGGGCGACGAGGCCGAAGGCACTCTGACCTTCCTCAAGGTGGGCACCGACAGAGCCAACGCCACCGCGACCTTCACTCTGAAGGGCGGCGAGACCCTGCTCATCAAGGACATCATCGCCGACACCGATTACGAGGTGACCGAAGCCAGCGCTCGCGCCTGGGACTACAACACCACGCCCGATAATGAGGAGAATGTGATTGTGGCCGATGAGACTGCCGAGTGCGAGTACACCAACGAGCGTTCCGTCGGCTCCATCGCGGTCACCAAGACCGTGAGCGGCACCGGCAAGGATCTGGTCGGCGAGTTCGAGTTCGAAGTCGTTCTGACCTACGAGGATGACATCACGCTCACCGAGACCGTCAACAAGCCCACCATGAGCGGTGCGACTTCCGCGGCGATCAAGGGTATCGACACCGCCAACCACACCATCACCATCAGCGCGAAGATCAAGAACGGCGAGACCCTGCTCATCGAGAATGTGCTGGTCGACACCACCTATGTGATCACCGAGACCAACTACCATCTGAAGGGCTTCCTGAAGGCCATCATCGACGGCACCGAGGTCGAGGTCGACTCCACGAGTGTGATCCTCGCAACCGATGAAGACAGCATCTCCGCCAAGGACGAGGCTGACGCGCACACCTTCGAGAACATCCGCAACGCCGGTCCTCTCACCGTGAAGAAGACGCTGGATGGCAACGCCGTCGAGTACGACCATCCCTTCAAGTTCACCGTGACCCTGACCCGCGAGGACGATGTCCCCGTCAACCTGACCTACACCACCGTGAAGACCGATGCCAAGGGCAATGAGACCGCCGGCACCATCACCTTCACTCAGGCGGAAGGCACCGAGAACAAGGCGACCGCGACCTTCAGCATCCTGGGCAGCGAGACCTTCAAGATCGAAGACATCCTGTACGATACCACTTACACGGTCGTCGAGGATGACTACCAGATGGACGGCTACCTTACCGATGAGACCGAGTTCACCGATACCATCGTGTCCGAGGATGGCTGCGAAGAAGAGTTCATCAACCGCCGCAACTACAGCAAACTCATCGTTGAGAAGGCCTTCGCGGGCAACGCCCCCGAGTTCTTCCGCGAGTTCGAGTTCACTGTGACCCTGAAGCGCGAGAACGACAGACTGCCCGTCGACCGCACTTACCCGACCATCCTGCACAACAAGGCAGGCGAGGATGTGCCCGGCAGCATCACCTTCGTGACCAATCCCGAGACCGGCTGCGCCGAAGCCACCTTCACGCTCTACGGCACCGAGAACCTGCTGATCGATGAGATCTACGCAGACAGCATCTACACCGTGACCGAAGCGTACTACGGCGTGTACGGTTACCATACCACCTCCACCGGTGAGGAAGGCCAGACCGACAAGGATACTCCCGTCACCTGCACTTACACCAACGAGCGCAACACGGGCAGCCTGACCATCACCAAGACCGTTGTGGCCGTGGGCATGGGCATCCCCGTTGACAGGGAATTCGAGTTCACCGTCATGCTCTACCGTGCAAACGGCGAAGGCGTGAACGGTAGCAAGCCTTACGAGAAGAACGACGGAACCACCGGCAGCGTCACCTTCTCCAACGGCAAGACCACGGTCAGACTGAAGCATGGTGAGAGCATCACCATCCAGGATATCCAGGTCGACTACACCTACGAAGTGACCGAGAAAGAGTACATCAATGTCACGACCACTTCCGCGGGTGAGACCGGTACCATCACCAAGGACGGCTGCACCGCAGACTTCACCAACAAGATCGAGCAGAAGTATCTGCCTCTGAAGGTCAAGAAGGTTTGGGATGACGAGGACAACAAGAACAAACTCCGTCCCACCTCCGTCACCGTGAACATCCTCTGCGACGGCCAGGTATTCGAAACCGTCATCCTGGATGCTTCCAACAACTGGATGTACACCATCGAAGATCTGCCGCGCTACAAGGACGACGGTACCGAGCACAAGTACAGTGCGAAGGAAGTCACTCCCTACCTGTACACCGAATACAGACGCGTGACCGAAGACGGCACGGTCGAGTTCAGGAACTGGTACAGAGGCTGGGATCCCGATGTCCCGAAGGGCGCCGGTATCAACATGCACGAAGGCTACTGCTTCGATTAAGGAACAGCGTCCCGGGGGCGCGAAAGCGCTCCCGGGGTCCCGCAAGAAGATTGATTATTTCGGAGGATTACAATGAATATGAAGAAAATCATCAGCCTGCTGCTGGTCCTGATCATGGCGCTGTCTTTCGTCTCCTTCGCTGAAGAGGATGAAGAAGTGGGTCTTGTGATCACCCTGGGCGGTGCAAACCGCGTTGAGGGTGATGAGCCCACTCATCTGACCGTATGTAACTCCACCAAGGTCAATGGCTCCTTCTTCAGCCGCCAGTTCGGCAACAACACCAGCGATATCGATGTTCGCGCCATGCTCCACGGTTACAATCCCATCGTGTGGGATACCCAGTTGACCTTCGTCCTGGACCCTATGGTGGTCGACCATATGGACAAGAGCACCGACAAGAACGGTGACACCGTTTACACTTTCTATCTCTGCGATGACCTGACCTGGAACGACGGCACCCCCATGGATGCCAAGGACTGGGTGTTCGCTCTGGTCATGGAGAACTCTCCCGAGTTCGAAGCCATTTCCGGCGACACCGATGTCTGGGAACATCTGGTCGGTCATGACGAGTTCGTTACCGGCGAGAGCAGCGTGCTTTCCGGCGTGAGACTGCTGGGCAAGTACACCTACTCCGTCACCGTAAAGAAGGAATATCTTCCTTACTTCTATGAACTCTCCTACCTCTATGTCATGCCCGCTCCCATCAGCGTGATCGCTCCCGGCTGCGAAGTCGCGGACGACGGTGAGGGCGCCTATATCCGCAACATCGATCAGAATGCCGCTCCCATTTACAGCGATAAACTGCTCCGCAAGACCATCCTGAACAGCGAGAACGGATATCTGAGTTACCCCATGCTGACCTGCGGACCTTACAATCTGGTCTCCTACACCCCCAAGAGCGGCACCGTTGAGTTCACCATCAACGAGTACTACAAGGGCGATTACAAGGGACAGAAGCCCACTATCACCGATATCACCCTGATCCCCGCGCTGCCCCAGGATATGGCGGCAATGCTGGAAAACGGTGAGGTAGACCTCATCAACAAAGCCGTCGACGCTTCCACCATCAACGATTGCATCGCGTTGGCCGAAGGTGATTTCGACTTTGAGAACTACCCCCGTCTGGGCTACGGCTTCATCGGCGCTTCCTGCGAAAAGGGCCCCATGCAGTATCAGGCTGTCCGTCAGGCGATCATGTACGCCTTTGACACCGACGACTTCGACAACAAACTGCTGGAAACCTACGGTATGCCCGTATACGGCTTCTACGGAATCGGCCAGTGGATGACTCAGGCTGCCATGGGCGTCCTGCGTCCCATGGGTCTCAGCGAAGAAGAGAAGGCTGCCTGGGATGCCATCACCCTCGACAACCTGAACCACTACGATTACAACCCCGAGAAGTCTGTGGAACTGCTGGAAGAAGACGGCTGGATTTACAACGACAAGGGCGGCGAGTTCGATCCCGAGTTCAACTCCGTGCGCTATAAACTGGTGGACGGCAAGTATGAGCCCCTGAAACTCACCTTCGCCGTGATCAAGGACAACATCGCCGCGCACGATGTGTGCGACAGACTCCTCAAGGAACTGACTCCCATGGGCTTCGACATCACCGTCCATGAGACCGAGTTCACCGACCTGCTCATCGACTACCTCCGCGAGGAAGGCGACCGCAAGTACGATATCGAGTTCCTGGCGCACAACTTCGTGTCCATCTTCGATCCTCTGGTCGAACTCGGCGCGGATCCCACCGCACCCGGCACCCAGAACGCCACCGGCATCTACGATGAGGAAATGGTCAAGCGCGCATGGGATATGCACCACACCGAGCCCGGCGACCTGCTGGGTTACCTCACGAAGTGGGTCAGTTTCCAGGAGCGTTTCAACGAGATCCTGCCTACCCTGCCCCTCTACTCCGACATCTACTATGATTTCCACATCAGCGCCCTGAAGAACTACATGCCCGATGCAGAGGCCAACTGGCCCCGCGCCATCCTGTATGCTTACCTGGTAGACGAAGAAGTGGAAGCCGAAGAAGGATTCCTCGATGAGGAAGACGAAGGCAACGGAGAAGACTGGGAAGGCTTCCTGTTCTAAAACAGACCGAATCAAACAAGACACCGGAGAAATCCGGTGTCTTTTCCATGCAAAATCGAAGATGGAAAACGCGGGCGGATGATATGGTTTGTGAAGGGACAGGGTATACAGTTTGTGTAATGACATGGTATACACCACAAAGCGATCATCCGCGGGCAACGCGGTCGGATACTATCCGCCTCTGCGGCGGAACGGAATCATCCGCCCTACGGTGCAACCGGCATAACTGTTCATCGATGGAACATATATTCTACGGAATACAGCAACAAAAAGTACGCGTCCCACGCGTCCCGAAAACTTTTTTCAAAAATCTTTTTTCTTTGTAGCCATTCCTCTGTGACCCTCGTATATACAGGTGTCAAACAAAAACAAGCGCCAAAGAGCGCGGACAAAAAACGGAGGAAAAAATCATGAAGGCTATCAAGAAGATCATCGCAATCGTACTCGTACTCGTCACCGTATTCGCAACCGCGGCAATGGCTGAAGCCGACACCGCATCCGCAACCGCAGCTTCTTACCTCTACGCGACCGGAAATGTGTATCTCCGGGAGGGCGCAGGCAAAGATCAGAAAATCATCACCGTCATCAAGAAGGGTGAAGCCGTCCTGAAACTGGGCAGCAAGAACGACATTAACGGCACCAAGTGGTTTATGGTCAAGACGGAAAACGGCAAAACCGGCTACGCCTCTTCCAAGTATCTCACCGCCAAGAAGGACGCGATCGGCACCGTGAAAACCACTGCCCGTCTGAATGTCCGCAAGGATGCCTCCTCTACGGCGACCCGACTGGGCACGCTGGATATGGGCAAGGAAGTCAAGTACACCGCGACCTTCAAGAACGCGAAAGGCACCACCTGGTACCTGATCACCAACGGCAAACTGACCGGCTGGGTGAGCGGTAACTATGTGACCAAGGTAAAGTAAGATAAATAAAACGGCTGCCGTGCAAATGAGCACGGCAGCTGTATTTTCTTGTCTTTATTCGTTTGATTCTTCGATGGCGTGGGTCTGTTCGGACGCGATGCGGATCTCACGGAAGATGGTGTAGGTGATGATCAGGGTAGCCAGCGAGCGGCCGATGCTGATGAGGCTCATGAGCAGAGGACCGGAAGAGAGATATGCTCTCAGGACCATACCGAAGGAAACCTGACTCTCCATGGTGACGAGCACCCCGGACAGGACCGGAACGCCCACCAGAATCAGACTCATCAGGACCACCAGGATCATGGCGGTCACTTCCGGCATCTTTCCGATTCGGAACGATTCATCGGGAAGACGGTTGTCCACAAGATCGCTCACGGCACGCGAGACTTTTTTGGCGGAAATCAAATGCAGGACGGAGACGACGAGATATGGCACGATGAACAGCAGCGTCGAAATGAGGGACCCGCCGGCACCGTTTTCTATGTTGTGAGTGGAGCCGATGATGACGATCAGCATGGAGAGGGCCAGCAGACTGACCGCGATCCACATCAGTACGCACATCAACATCATGTAGGATGCCATGCCCTTGAGCCCCTGCCATTCGGGTCCCTTGATGATGCACTTGAAGTTTACGATGAGCCAAATCGTGAAAGCGGCGTTAATCAGAAATCCGATGAGCGCTCCGGGGGTGAAATCCGTCAGCAAAGTGTAAATCGAAATCACGGCTTCCGCGATGGTGAGGGAGAGAAGCGCCTTCACGCGCCCGCCTTTACACATGGTCAGGATCTTGTCTTTCATAAGGAACACCTTCTTCTGTTCTGGTACCTCCATTATAGCCAAGGGGGGTGTGAAAGTCAAGGCCGGCGGCTTGATAAAGCGCGCCGCCCCCGAAGGGACGGCGCAGGGGGATGGGGGGTTACCTGGTTTCGGTCTCGGTCACTTCGGCTTTGGGGGCTTCGGCTTTCAGGGCTCCGGGCAGGGCGCTCGCGAGGCCCGCGCCCAAGCGGATGCCGGTGCCGTCCGCCATGGCGTTCAGGAAGCCATGCATGGCCTGGGTGATCTTGCCGATATATTCGCTGTTGGCGTCGGTGCCGTTCATGGTCAGGTTTTCGACACCGTTCAGACTGGATGCCAGCGCTTGGGCGACTTCGGGCAGCACATTGTAGAGCATTTCCAGTTTGGAGGCGTCACCCATGCGGGCCTGGGCATCGGCTTTCTTTTCGATACCTTCGGCCTCTGCCAGAGCCTTCGCGCGGATGGCTTCCGCCTCGGCTTCACCCTTGGCGCGGATACCTTCGGCCTCCTGCTCGGCGGCGAACCTTGCGGCTTCCGCAGCGGCCTTCCGGGCTTCGGCTTGCTTCTGGGTCTCGTACAGTTCGGCGTCCGCCTCGTTCTGGCGGCGGATGCGGTCAGCCTGCGCGGAGGCTTCCGCGGCGTACTTCTCGGCGTCGGCGCGGGCGTTGGCGGCATACTTATCGGCGTCCGCCTGCTCGCGGATCTGGGCGTTCAGTTTTCTCTTCTGGACTTCGGTTTCCTTGTCGGTGCGGACGATGGCTTTTTCCTGCGCGGCGATGTCGGCGTCCGCCTGACGCTCGCGGAGAGTCTTCTCCTGAATCTGCTGCTGGATCTTACCTGCCGCTTCGGCGTCCACGGCGGCTTTGTCGGCTTCCGCTTTGAGAGCGCTCTTCTTGAGAGCCAGTTGGTTGTTGTTTTCGGCGATGGCGGTGTCGGCTTTCACCTGACCTTCGTTGGCGTCCTGCGCGGCCTTTGCGCGGGCCAGAGCGATGTCTCTCTCGGCGTCGGCACGGGCGATCTCGGCAGCCTTCTTGACTTCCATTTCCCTCTGCACACCGATGGCTTCGACGACGCCGTGGGTCTTTCCGCAGCCGTCCTGGGCGTCCTGGATGTCCTGAATGTTGAAGGTGACGACCTCAAGACCGACTTTCGCCAGGTCGGGGCGGGCGTTTTCGATAACGCGGGTGGCGAACTCTTTGCGCATGGTGAGCAGCTCGTCCACGGTCATTTCGGACACGATCTCGCGCAGGTTGCCCTGCAGTACATCGTTCACGCGGGCGTCGATCTGCTTTTCATCCATGCCGAGGAAGTTTGAGATGGCGGCCTGCTGGCGCATGCGGATGTATTCGGTGTTGCTCTTGCAGCCCGCGGCCTTCACTTCATCTTCGGTGATGGTGGAACTGGAGGAGAAGACCTGCACGGTGACGACGGAGTCGATCCAGAGCGGTACACCCTCGCTGGTCTTCACACCGGTGGAAGGCGTCTTTACATCCAGTTTGAGCACGCGCATGGTCAGTTTGTCCGCGCGCTGCAGCAGCGGGATGACGAACACGCCGCGGCCGGACGCGATCTTGGGTTCCTTGTGGCCCACACCGGTCACGACGATGGCCTCGGTGGGGGGTGCTTTTCGGTAGCTGCGGATGAGCAGTACGATGAGCAGAATTGCGAGAATGACGATGATGGCTACGATTCCTTCCATGGTTTTTCCTCCTTTAAGGTCGGTGTTGTTTGTCGCGGTATATCAAAAAAGACCTTCACCGCAACATGTGTTCCAGTGAAAGTCTTGTCGATCGTTATGATCCGCTACCCCGGATGAAGCTCATCGTCTTGACGGGGGAACGCACGGCAGGAGGCCGTTGACTACTCCCTTTCGTATTTTTATCATAGCACGGCCCGGATACGGTGTCAATATTCCGGATGTAAATTCGGCGTTATCTCGCTTCCACGAACCAGCGGCCGATGCGGTTTCCGGTCATCTCCGGGATGCGCTCATAAAAGAGGCGTTTCTCGCGCCCCTGCACGCTGATGGTGAAGCACTCCCCGTGGCCGCCGGCGGGGGAGTAGAGGTGCCTGATGGAGAGCACCCGGTCGATTTCATACACGCTGCCGTCCGACCAGACGATGGAGCGGGGATGGACGAACCCGTCCCCGTCAAACTCGCAGCGTACATCCACATATACTTTTGATATCGTCATGATAATGGTGTGATGCCGTGCAAAGCGCAGGCACTGCAGGGGCGGATATCTTCGCCCGTGTGATTCTGACCTTTTGTTACGCCGTCTGCTTCTTGCCTTCCTCCCGTGGGGGAAGGCAAGGGGATTACGGAAGCGCGGATAGGCGTAGGGGAGGCTATCAGCCTCCCGGGGTGTCTTTATAACTTATGCAGCAGACAGTCCTTTCGTCATGTTTACGCATGCCACCTCCCCTTACATAGGGGAGGCTCTGCTTATTCCCCCATAAACGCCTTGTAGGGCAAATAGGGCAGTTCGTACTTGCAGCCTCTGCGGTTCATTTCGTGCAGTTTGATGAGCAGCAAATTCACATTGACACCCAGTTCCTTCGCGGCGGCGTACACATCCGTGCCCCGCGTGAGGACATCGGTAAGGTCGCTTTCGTCGATGAGCAGTTCGCTCGCGAACACATTCGCTTCGTACTCGATGTCCGTTTTCATGTTGTACAGGTCGAATTCGCAGATCATGGACTTCTCCGCTTCCGCCCGGTGGAGCAGGGCGTGCCCCAGTTCGTGGGCGCAGACGGCAATCCGCTCGGCGTCACCGAGGTGCGTGTTCAGAAAGATGAAGGGGTAGCCCTCCACCATGCAGAACGCGCCCTTCTGTTGCTTGAAGTCCTCCTCGAGCACCTCGATGTCCAGTTCCCGTGCCACGCGGAAGGGGTCCCGGCTGCCTGCCTGCTTCACCGCCCTGCGGGCGGTGCGGATGGCAGCGTCAGTCATGGTCCTTATCCTTCAGCCGCGCGGCGGTCTTCTTTTTCTTGGCGATGAGGTACGCTTCCTGAATGGCGAGCATCATGTTGTCCATGTCCTCTTCGGCGAGGGTGCCGCCCGCGTACAGGCTCTGGATCTGGCGGGTGAGGGCGTCCGCGGTGGAGGCGGGACCGGGCAGGGGAGATGTACCGGTCAACTCGTCCGCCGTGATGCCCAGGGCGTTTGCCAGTGCCTCGACCGTCTTGCGGCTCTTGGGATTCATGCCGTCCAGTTCATAATACGCGATGGCGCGGACGGACACGCCGCTCTTGTCTGCCAGTTCCTGACGGGTGAGGTGCAGTTCCGTGCGGCGGAGCATCAGTTGCGTTCCGATATTCATGTTATCCTCCAAAGATGCAAATGTCTTGCAAGATAAGTCCATTATAATGCAGAGCACGCGCAATGTCAAGTGCAAGATGCAGAAAATTTGCATGATATTTCTATTGATTTTGGTAGCCATCGGCTTCTGACACTCGTATATACAGGCGCCAAACAAAAACAAGCGCGTAAAGCGCGGACAAAAACGGAGGAAAAAAAACATGAAGGCTATCAAGAAGATCATCGCAATCGTACTCGTACTCGTCACCGTATTCGCTGCCGCGGCCATGGCTGAAGAGCCCGCCGCCGAAACCGCCCCCGCCGCGGAGATCACCGAGATCCAAAAGATCACCGTCTCCACCACCGGAAATGTGAACCTGCGCGAAACCGCCGGCAAGAACGGCAAGATCCTAAAGGTCCTCAAAAAGGGCGCCACCGCCGAAAAGATCGGCGAAACCAAGGATGAGCGCGGCGTCATCTGGTATGAAGTGAAACTGGAAAACGGCAAGACCGGCTTTATCTCTTCCGCCTACGCGAAACTGACCGGAGCGCGTCAGGGCAAGGTGAAGACCACCGCCCGCCTCAACCTGCGCGACGCGCTGGGCACCAAGGCAAAGGTCCTCTCCGTCCTCGGAAAGGCCGCCACCTTCTCTTTCGATGAGACCCGCGCCGACGCCAAGGGCATCGTCTGGTACCACATCACCGCGGGCAAACTCACCGGCTGGATCTGCGGCGAGTATGTCAAGGAAATCTGATAAAAGAGATAAATGACGGAGCACCCGGCGGGTGCTCCGTTTTCGTGTATCTTTGTTTATTCCGCCTCGATCCCGTACTGCCCCAGCATGTACTTCGCGATGTCATAGACCCACTTGTAGTACTCCTCGGTGAGCGGGACGCTTACCGTCCTCAGTCTCGGGTTCACCGCGAACTTGTTTGCCTTGTCGTAGGCGCGGGGGGATTCCGGTTCGATATTGAAGGCGCCTTTGTAGTTGATTTTGATGAGCGCCTGCAGCACTTCGTCGAAGTCCACGCCCATGGTCATGGGGGGCAGATGGAGGTCCTGCCGCCAGGGTTTGTCCAGCATCTGCACGGGCATGGCGCCCAGATTGTCCTGAATGTGGAGACCCATGAGGTGATCGCCGAGGGCGGTGATGGTCTTGTACTGGTTGCCCTCCGCCAGATTCAGGTGTCCCGTGTCGATGCAGGCGTGGTAGAGGGGATGATCGACCGCATTGATCAGGTCCAGCATCTCGTCTGCGTCGTGGTCGTAGAAGGGCTCGTCCCAGCGGCCCACATTTTCCAGCAGCAGATTGACCCCGTATTTTTCGAGGGCGGGGATGAGGCGGCGGACATAGGACACATTGAAGTCGATGTATTCCTTCCGGGTCATGCCCTTGATGCCGCCCGGATGGTACACCATGCGGTCGATGCCGAGGATGGGGCACATTTCGATGCTGCGGAGGGTGCGCCGCGCGATGCCCTCCGTGTCGACGGCAGGCTCGCCCTTGGGCGCGTGGCTCGTGACTGCCGAAACGCCGGCTTTGTCCATGGCTTCTTTTGTGAGATGGGTCTGCTCCTCCCAGTCCTTATCCATGTAAGGGGAGGCGTCGGTGCCGACGAACTCGTAGAAGTTATAGTCGATGTACCGGAAGCCGCACTTGTTGATATGGGGATAATAGTCCCGCTCCTCAAAGAACTTTGCCCAGACGGAAGACTGCGATATGGAGATCTTCATGCTTCTTCCTCCAATCCGGCGCCGTAGGACGCGATGATGAATTCGCAGGTGTGCTTCATCCACAGGGTGAACTGCTTGAGAAGCGGCAGGGGGAAACATGTGAATTTGCGTTCCGTGATATAGGGGCTTTCTTTGGGCAGCACGCGGGGATAGTTGACAAGCAGGTTCATGTCTCCGTCATAGCCGGTTTCGGTGAGCGCGCGCATGACCTCGTCATAATCGAGGAAGCCCATGAGGGGCGCAAGCGCCAGATCCTCGCGCCACTTGTCGATGCCGAGCGCCATCCCGAAGAAGTTGTCGTTCATATCGACCGCGCCGATGCGGCCTTTCAAAAGACGGATCTCGGGGTAGAGGTCCACATCCATAAGCCCGATGGCGCCGATGTTCAGGTTGACCATGATGCCGTCTTCGCCCGTCAGGTCGATAAGATGCAGCAGTTCATGGGTCGAGTGGGTGTAGTGGGCGTTCTGGAAGTGGCCCGCGTGCTCGATCATCAGGGTCACGCCGTTTTCCCGCGCGACGGGCGCGAGGGAGCGGAGATAGGCGGCGTTCTTTTCCATGTACTCGTCCCGCTTCCAATTTTCAGCGGACAGAAGGGGAATGACCAGTTGCGTGACATGCAGACGCGCGCAGGATTCGATGATGGGGATGAGGGCATCCTTTCCGAGGACGGAAGTGCGCTCTTTTACGAGAGTGACGCCCGCGTCCTTCATGGCGGAAAGGAGCGCTTCCGCTTCTTCTTTGCCGGCAGGCGCGTTCAGTTCGCCGCAGACGCGGGAAAAGCCGCAGTCCTTGAGATGACCGTACAGTTCGCGGTCATTTAGATCCAGTGCCCTCCAGGCGGGGCTTACCCAAATGGATAGTTTCATGTCATACCTCCACGGGAACGGGTGAATCGATTTTCATTGTTTCGGGAGTCACGAGGCAGTCCATGGCGAGGATTTTGACGCCCGCCTCTTTCGCCTCGCGGAGCGCCAGTGTGAAAGCGGGATCGGTCTTTTCGTTCGGGCGGAACACGGTCACGCCCTTCATCTGGATGACGATGAGCACATAGGCTTCGTAGCCCCCGGATACCGCGCGGATGAGGTGGCGCAGGTGCTTGACGCCCCGCTCCGTGGGCGCGTCAGGGAAGAGGGCGGCGCCGCCGACTTCCAGCGTGCAGCCTTTGACCTCGATGAAGGTTTTGCGTGCTCCGTCTTCCACATAGAAATCCACGCGGGAATCACCGTGGGTGAACTCGCGGCGGATGACGGCTTTTTCCGAAAACAGTCCGCTCACGGGCAGCCACTCCGCCGCCGCGTCGTTGGGGATTTGGGAATCCATGTTGATGAGGAGGGGCTCCCCGCCCTCGCGCGCCTTTTCCACGGCGATGAGGTCATACAGGGTCTTGCGCGCGGGGTTATTTGAAACCGCGAGATACACCGTGCAGCCGGGCACAAGCAGTTCTTTGCACCGCCCCGTGTTCTTCACATGGGCGATGACGGTTTCGCCATTTCGTTTCACATGGGCGATAAAGCGGTTCGGGCGGGAAAGGAAAACGGCTTTGAGGATGGTTTTGTATTGCATGATCCTTCCTTACGGCGCGGGCTTGCTCACGATGCCGATATCGCACGCAAAATCCCCGTCCATGATATCCGCTTCGGTAAATGAGGTAAACAGAATCTCCTTTTCCCCCATGCGGTCGCGGTCATAGGTGAGGAAGATGCGGCCATCGTGCTCGTCCGCATCGGGGTAACTGATATTGTCCCGGGGGTCGATGAGCTTTTTGTATTTCCAGTTTGCACCGTCGTCCTCCGAAAGATACGCGGTCAGGCGGCTGCGGATTTTCGGGGCGTCGCTTGCGATGAGCAGGACGCGTCCGGAGGAAAGGCGGCTCACATAGAAGCGGGTGTCCGGGGCGGTGATGCCGCTTGAGCGGGCGTCCGTCCAGGTGTTTCCGCCGTCAAAAGACAGGCTCTCCACCAGTTCTCCGATCCACGAGCGGGCGAACATGCGGATGGTGCCGTCCCGCATTTCGTAGGCCATGGTCTCATCGAAATTGGTCTTGATCTTTCGGGCGCCGTATGCGTGTGTGAAGGTCCTGCCGCCGTCCTTCGAAATGCTGTAACCGTAGCGGTCCACGGTCTGGTCGTAGTTGAAATTGATTTGGGTGCCGTCGTGAAGCACCAGCGGCTTACAGCGCAGAAAGCCCTTGTCGAGACATTCGGGCTCATCGAAAACGAGGGTTTCCGCGTCGGGGTCCCGGCAGATCATGCGCCACTCGGCGTGCTCCATGTCATTAAAAATGTAGCCGTAGCGGGAAACGACGGGTTTTCCGTATACGGGCACGATTTCTCTGCCGTCATCGGGCTCCACATTATTTTGGGTCCAGTACACCTGCAGGCTCCCGTCCGGGGCGGTCCAGAGTTGGATATCGAGGGCGTGGATGAGGTTCTTCCTGTCGCTGGGGATCATGAAAACGGGCTTTGACCAGGTTTTGCCGCCGTCGTCGCTGTAAATCAAAAGGGAATAGTTATCCATGTGCGGCTCGCACAGGCCGCCCGCGTACCAGCCCAGGAAGATGCGTCCGCCGCGGGTCACCGCGATGGTGGGGCAGCCCTGAAACCGGCGGACCGATTCGTCATACGCGGGGTCCGCGGGATCGAAAATGCGCTTGCAGGGAATGGTTTTCGCATTGGGTGAAGACATGGTTTCCTCCTATCACGAAATGGCTTTGACGAACGCGTCCGCGCTCTCGATAAGGGAGTCAAAATCGCCGTCGTTGATTTTGGAGGCGTTTATGAGGTTGCCGCCGATGCCGAATGCCGCGGCGCCCGCTTTCAGGTAGGAATCGATATTTTCGGGAGTGATGCCGCCCGTCGGCACGAAGGGGATGAAGTTGAGCGGACCGCGGATGGCTTTGAAATAGCCGATGCCGAGGCTCGCGGCGGGGAAGAGTTTCACGAGGTCCGCGCCCCATGTGACCGCGTTCACGCACTCCGTGGGGGTCATGGCGCCGGGAACGGACACGAGGTCCAGTTCCTTTGTCTTTTCGATGACCGCCTTGTCCGTGTTCGGGGAGATGATGTACTTTGCGCCGTGATCCCGCGCGGCGAGGACATCCTCCGCGGTCAATACCGTGCCCGCGCCCACGAGGAGACCGGGGACGGCGGAAAGGGCGTCCATGCAGGCAAGGGTATTCTGATAGCCTTCGTAAGAGGCGTGGTCAAAGGTGATCTCCATGCAGCAAATGCCGTGGGAAAGCAGGATCTCCGCGGTTTTTTTGATATGTTCCGCCCTGACGCCGCGGCTGATGGCGATGAGTTTGCTTTGAATGAGCGTTTCTTTGACGGTCATGGTATCCTCCTAAAACGGCAAAAAGGCGTATCCCACCGCCACGATGATGGCGGGCAGGAGGTTGGCGACCTTCACCTTTTTGCCCCAGACGAGATTGAGTCCCACGCAGAAGATGAGCACGCTGCCCACGAGGGAGAGGTTATTAAGCGCCGGTTCCGTGAGGACGGGCGCGATGAGCGTGGAGAGCAGCGTCACGCTGCCCTGCAGCAGGAACACGGGGATGGCGGAGAACAGGCAGCCCTTGCCCATGGTGGATGCCATGATGAGCACGATGATGAAGTCCAGCACCGCCTTGGCGATGAGGGTCGAGGGGTTGCGGCCGATGCCGTCCTGAATGGCGCCGACCACCGCCATGGCGCCGATGCACACGGTGAGGGAGGCGGTGACGAAGCCGTCCACGAAACGGGTGTCGCCGTCCGAACCGCTCTTGCTCCGCAGCCACACGCCGAAGCGCTCCATTTTGCCGTCGATGTCGATGAGTTCGCCGATGACCGCGCCCACCGACACGGACGCGATGAGCATCATGCTGCCCTGCGAGGAAAGCGCGCTGTCCGCTACAATGAGCATCTTCTCCAGCGCGCCTGCGATGCCCAGAAACAGTACGCAGACACCCACGCCCTTCATGAGCGTGTCCTGAAGCCGCAGGGGCAGTTTTTTGCCCAGCAGCATCCCGATGATGCCGCCCACGATGATGGCGGCGGTATTGACGATGGTACCAAGACCCATCATGATGTTGTCCTCCGCGGGGAAAGTGATGGGTATATTATAAATCAGGACGGTAAAAATGGAAAGAGGAAAATCGGAGAATAGTGAAAAAAGAGGAAAAGCCGCAGATTGACATTTACAATCGGTGGCGGTATACTTGATAAAGATATCGGGAGGAGACCTCATATGCGAAACGAAAAGAAAATCAAAGCAGTGTCCGAGAAACTGTACCGGATTTTGTTTTTCATCAATATCCCGTTTACACTATACGATATTTATGTCGTGTTGCTCCGTTGCTTTGGGAAAGTCGATCCGATGCTTCTGCAGGTGGCTTACCGGATTCCCCGGGAGTGGAGCACGGTCGAATTTATCTATTCTATGTGCAGGTTACACATAGTATTTGTCCCTTGGGTGATTCTTCCGTTAATCTATTACTGCAATACGGAACATACCAAAGCGGAAAGAAAGAAGGCAATCATATGGTTTCTGATTGCCGTTGGGTGCAGAATTTTGTTCCACATCGGGAGTATTTGGTGCATTGATCGCATATACTGGATTGTTACGACTTGAGATGAGATAACAAACCCGCCGAGTTCATTCGGCGGGTCTTTCTTATTTCCTGTACAGCAGGCCCCGTTTTTCGAGGTACTCTCTGCACATGAGCGTCCAGTCGGTCTGGATGAAGTCAAAGCCCTTTTCGGCGCACCAGCCCCAGCCCTGCTCCGGGTGGAGGATGGAGATGTCGTCATTGTGGCCGCCCGCGAGGACGGCGCGGTAATCGTAGACGAGGGTATTGACCCAGGAGAGGATGTTGTCACGGCGCAGGCGGTTCAGATACGCTTCCGAGCAGAGGGGGCTGTCATCGTCCGCGAAGGTCAGTTCCTGACCCATGTAGTTGATATGGCGGCGCATGAGTTCCTTGTGGATCTCCTCGCCGTCCCTGTTTACGATGACCATGTACTGCGTGTCGGGCGCATAGGTCTCGATGATGTCCCAGTAATCTTTGCCGGCTCCGGTCTTCACGAGGATCTGCTCCGTCATGCCGTGGGCGCGGATATGCTCGGTGATCTCCTTCGGATGCTCCCAGTACTTGTCCACATTGATATAGCAGCGTCCCTTGAAGGTCTCGAGGACCTCGTCAAGGGTGTTGAGGCCGAACTGGGTGGGGGTGTTGTCGAAGTTGACGAAACGGAGCGCGCGCACCTGTTCCGCGGTCATTTTGGTGATGTCGATGCCGGATTTGTTCAGGTGGGCGTGCTCCATGCCGGGATGGAAGATGAACAGTTCGCCGTCCGCGCTCATGTCCACATCGATCTCGATCATGTCCGCACCCTGAAGCACGGCAGCCTCATAGGCGGGGATGACATTGCAGGGGATGTTGCCCGCGGACACGCCGCGGTGGGCGACCAGAAGCAGTTTTTCTTTCGCGGACGCGCGAAGATCGAAATCCATAATATGCCTCCGAATGTTTTTTACAGCCGCACGCGGTCCTTGAGGGCGACGGCGAGGGGAAGTCCCATGATGAGCATGACCGCGGAATCTGCCGCGAGCGCCACGATGGCGGTGGGGATCTTCGCGGCGAGGGCGAGGGAATACATGGCGCAATCGATGAGCGTCTTGACCACCACGGCGGGGATCATGGACAGGGGCACGATGATGCAGGAGGCGATGACCAACGGTTTTGCGCTGCTCTCGCGGCGTTTGTAAAGCACGAGCCCGCAGAGGATTCCCACGATGATATTCATGAGGATCCAGCCGGGGGAAATGCCCCTCTGGCTCATGAGCAGGCTTTCGAGCGCCGCGCCGATGCCGCCGACCAGCGCCGCGGGCACCGCGCCCATCAGGACCGCGCTCACCATGAGCACGATGTAGCCCAGGTCCAACTTGATGTTGCCGCCCACGGGAATTTTGAACAACGCCGACAGCACGAAATACAGCGCCGCCATCACCGCGATGATGACAGCCCGCCTTGTTTTCTGATACCGCGCGGAATGGATGCTCATAGCCGCCTCCGAAAAATTGATGTAACCATTGTACTCTCATTTGCGGCGGGCGTCAATAAAGACGGACCGCGTTTACAAAAAAAGGACCGCGGAAAACCGCGGTCACTTGGACGGATCGGAATCAGTTCCGGCCTTCCAGTTCGCCCTTGATGTCCTCGTAGAAGGCGGTGCGGGCGACGGTCATGCGGGGCTCGACCCACAGGGTCAGGATGCCCATGGTGAGGATGCAAAGGAAGATCCAGCCGATGTAGGAAAACTCCAGGCAGAACAGGTTCCACTTCTTGCCCTTCATGAGTTCCTTGCTCATCCTGATGGCTTCGCCGCCGGTCAGTTCCGGCTTGTCCGCCAGGATGTAGGGCGCCATGGAATAGGAGTAAGCAGCGATGATGCCGGGAACGAAGAACAGCATGCTCCACAGCATGGTGAAGACGGCGGTCTTGATCATGAGGCCGATGGTGGAAGAGAGGTCATTGCGGTTGAAGGATTCGAACATGTCGCCGACCTTCATGGAGCCGCTGCGCACGAGGCACATGTAAGCCCAGGTGTGACCCACGGTCAGCATGCCGCCCAGAATGATGCCCACGATGACCGTGCCGCAGGCCGCGCTCAGAATGAGCCCGAAAATGATGTCCACGAGGATGGCGATGCCGTATTTGCCCTTCAGGATCTCCTGCGCCTGAACACGGTATTCTTTGCTGGTTTTCATATGGATACCTCCGAATTTGATTTTGCCTTCATTATAGGAAATTGCGCGGAAATGTCCACGAAGATGGTGTTAAATCGGCAGACGGGAGGAAAAACGGGGCGCGGATATGAAAAATACGACCTTGCCGGAAGTTTGTTTCACAAAAAACCCCCGTCCGCGGCTATTGCGGAACGGGGGCAAAACGGGGGCTTGATCATGCTTCCGCGGGGAGGTCTTTGCGGAGATCCTCGAAGAAGGCGGCGCGGGCGGCGTCCATGCGGGGGATGACCCAGATGAGCAGGATGCCGAGGGTCAGGATGCCCAGCAGGATCCAGCCGGTGTAGGAGAGGTCCAGCAGGAACAGTTTCATCTTCCTGCCCTTCATCACGCGCTTGCTCTCGGCGATGGCTTCGCCGCCGGTGAGTTCGGGCTTGTCTGCCAGGATGTAGGGCGCCATGGAATAGGAGTAGGCGGCGACGATGCCGGGGATGATGAACAGCAGGCTCCACAGGAGAGTGAAGACGGCGGTCTTCACGGAAAGCCCGATGGTGGAGGTGAGGTCGCAGCTATCGAAGGCTTCGAACAGATCCTTGACCTTGACCTTTTCGCCGCGCACCAGTTTCATATTTGCGATGCACAGTCCCACCATGAGCACGCCGTCCAGCAGGATGCCCAGCAGGATGGAGCCCATGCAGGCGGAAAGGATCGCTCCGTAGAGCAGGCTCATGAGGATCATGGTGCAGTAGTTGTTTTTGAGTATTTTCTCCGCGTAAAGGCGGTATTCTTTGCAGGTTTTCATGGGATTCTCCTTGTCTGTTTTTGTTTGCGTGTATTGATACGAATGAGGATGGGAAATGGCTACAACACAAACGGCATTTGACAAAGAAAGACGGAATACAAGCGCCGCCCGCTTCTTTCACGGCGCGGGACGGGGTATCATGAGGACGAAATGAGAGAGGAGGCGGTCCCATGAACGAAAGGAACGGCGGAAAGCATGAGAACTACATCGAAGAAAAGCGCATGTGGCTCATCCACGGAGCGGCTGTCGGTACGGTCCCGCTTCCCGAGGTGGGTCCGATGACAGACCTTGAAAAAAAGTTCTCAGGCGGCGTGAAGGCGGATCGTGAAGCGAACGAAAAGGCAGGGCTCCGGTATGTATACGAGATGCCGGGCGAATGGGGCTCTTCGTTCTGAACCCGTCCGGGCGGCAATCTTCGGGAGGTGATGACATGATCGACCGGGAAAATGTGGAGCGGGCGGTTGATTGCTATGTTTGCAATCCATATTGGAAAAGCATCTACGATAACGCGCCGACCGGGCGGATGAAAGAATACTACGCGATGGAGTTCTATTACAGTTGGCTGAGCGGCCGCGGCGCGGAATATGAACCGGAGAAACAGGCGGCGGCCGATCGCATCAAGGAACTGGAAAACGCCTTCGGACTTGAGGAATGCCGCTACGCTATCAAATACTGCGGGCATAATCCCAAGTGGTCATTCTTTCATAACCGCATCCTGGCCTTATCGGATTCCGGAGATGATGAAAAATGAAAATCATTGACGGGGGGACACCCAAAGTAAAAACGATAACGCGGTGGATTGAGGAAAAGACGCCGCTCATCGTGAAAATGAAGGACGGCGATGTTTTCCGCGGCATCATGATCGCGGCGTCGGGGGATTACTTTGACTGCAATGATATGGACGGCAGCGCGGGTCCTTCGCCGCTCTGGGACGATGTGGATGAAATCCGGGAGGCAAAGGCATAGAAAAAGAGCAGGACGCTTGTCCTGCTCTTTTACGGTTTGTATCAGCCCAGAGCGGCTTCGGTAATGACGGGCGCGGATACCTTCTCGAAGGAAAGGCTGACGCCGGTTTCGAAATCGTAGGTGACGGAGTAAACCATGCCCTCTTCGTTTACGCAGCTGTCGTACAGGACGGTGATGCCGGTCTTGGAGGAGTTGACGGCAATGGGATGGTAGATGAACTGCGGGTCGGGATTGATGCCTCTCCACAGGAGGTCGCCGTTCACATCAATGGCGATGGGGGCGTCGTCGGCGCAGCCGGTGGCGATGATTGTGCCGTCTTCCGCGACCGCGGCGATGAGACCGCTGCCGGGCAGTGCGTTCTCAATGGCAGTGCCCTGATTTTGGCAGTCGTTCGTCCACAGGACCGTGCCCTTTTCGTCGATGGCGCGGGCAGTGAAGCCGGTGGCGGAATTGAAGAGGACGAGATAGGGATTTTCTTCGGTGCCGGCGATGAAGGCGGCGGTGCCGTCCACAGGGCCGATGGTTTCGATCTCTTCAAAGGCTCTCCAGCAGGGCTTGTCCACGAAATCGTAGCCGACGGCCAGCAGCTGCTCCGTGTTGTCGGTGTAGGCGCGGCGGACCGCCACATGATACTTGCCGAGGGTGGCTTCGCAGACGAGGTCGCCCACCTTCATGAAGGCTTTGTAGGCGGGCAGGGACTTGAGTTCATTAAAGCCCGGATGCTTCTCCACGGGAAGTTCCGCCTTGACCAGATAATCGGAGTAAGCGTAACCGCTCTGACCCTCATAGGTCACATGCACCCAGTCGGCGTTCACATACAGACAGTCGGTCACATAGGAGCCCGGGGTCATGGTGGTGATGAGTTTGTAATTGGCGCCGGGGCCTTCGCGCAGAGCCAGCCAGTCCTTGACATTGACGACCTGCATGACATCGATCTGCTCTTTGGGGTAGTTCTTTTTCTTCTCTTCGCGCTTGATCTTTTCGTAGTCGGCGTAGCGGAGATACTTGCTCTTGATGTAGCCGATCTTGCCCTTGTAACTGCACATGACCCAGAGGCCGTTCCCGTCCACGCAGCGGGTGACGATGGCGCCTACGGGCACCTTGGCAAGATGGGCGGCGTTATCGTCCGGCTCGGCTCTCAGATACACGCCGTCGGTGCAGTTGCACAGCTGCTGGTTGGGCATGATCTGAGAATTCTTGTTGATGTCGGTGCCCTTCAGATATTTGGAAAGGATGTAGCCGACCTTGCCGTCGAATTCCACCTGATAGAAACCGGCGTCATTGCCGTCGGGTTCCGCATAAAAATACACCAGATCGCCCTTGTAGACCTTGTTGAGGACCTTGGACTTGGTGTCGGGATATTCGCGCAGGGAGACATATTCGCTGCAGTTGAAGACCTCCATGATGGGAGTGGGTTCCTCGGCGGAAGCCGCGGGGACGGCGCACAGTACGAGCGCCAGCAGCAGGATGAGAGACAACAGTTTTTTCATTTCGGTTCCTCCGTTTCTCGGTTGTGCAGGTGATGCACGGTTTTCTGATTTGCACAAGATGATACGATGGAATGTACGCAATGGCTAATGGGAAAAAACGCAACTTTCCGCACAGCGGTGCTCATGACAGGAAGCGGAAACCCTCCGTTCGGGACGGTCTCCGCTTCCTGTGCTTTATGTTTCTTTGGATCGAAAAGCCTCAGCCGTAGATATCCTCGTCCTCATAGTAAGGATTCACATACGGAATCTTGACATAGGTGGGATAGCCGCCGGTCTTCGCGTTGAGGGTAACGGCGTAGACCATGTCTTCCTCCTCCACGCAGCTGTCGTACAGGACTGTGACGGACGCGCCGGCGGGTGTGATCTCAAAAGGCCAGTAGATGTTAATGGGGTCGGGGTTGACGCCTCTCCAGAGGAAATTGCCGTTCACATCGATGGCGATGGGCGCTTCGTTGAAGAAGCCCGCGGCGTAGATGGTGCCGTTTTCGTCAACAGCCGCCGTGAGACCGCCGCCGGGCAGCATGTTCAGATTTTCCGGACCGATGTTTCCGCAGTCCGTGAACCACAGCTTGGTGCCCTTGCCGTCGATGGCGCGGGCGGTGAAGCCCTTTCCGGAGCAGAAGGTGACGAGGTAGGGGGAAGCGGAGGTTCCGCCGATGAAGGCCGCGGTGCCGTCTACCTGACCGATTTCGGGGTTTTCCTCAAAGGCGGTCCACAGGGGACGGTTCGCCCCGTCATAACAGACGGCCAGCAGTTCTTCCTTTTCCTCGTTGTAGGCGCGGCGGGCGATGACATGGTAGGAGCCGAGCGTGCCCTCGCAGACGAGATCGCCTGCCGCCATGAAATCGGCATAGGAGGGCAGGGCGGGCAGTTTGTCAAAGCCCGTGTGCTCGGGTTCGGGACGCTCCGCGACGGCGAGGTATTTCGCGCTCACATAGCCCTGCTGCCCTTCGTAGGACACATGGACCCAGTTGGCGTTCACATACAGGCAGGTGTCCACATATTCGCCCGCGGGGATCTGCATGAGGCGCTTGCTGTCGGTGGAGGGGCTTTCGCGCAGGGAGACCCAACTCTCCGCGTTCACCACCTGCATGCAGTCGATGTAGCCTTTGGGATAATCGGCGGCTTCTTCCTCCGCCTTTTTGCGGGCTTCCTCTTCCTTCTTGATCTTGTCGTAGTCCGCCGTCTTCAGATAACTCTTTTTGATGTAGCCGGACTTGCCCTTGTAGGTGCAGTACATCCAGCCTTCATCGGCGATGAGGCAGCGGGTCACCACGGCGCCCAGAGGCACCTTCACGAGACGGTCGGACTTGGCATCCGGATCTTCGCGCAGGGAGACCCATTCGCTGCAGTTGTAGACCTGCTGGTTGGGCATGATGACGCTGTCGCTGTCGAGGTCCGTATCCTTCAGATATTTGGAGAGGATATAGCCCTGTTTGCCGTTATACTCCACCAGACAGAAATCGGCTTCGGCTTCGGCGCAATAGTAGACCAGCGCGCCCAGATAGACCTTGGAAAGGCGCTTGCTCCGGGTGTCCGGCGTTTCGCGCAGAGACACATACTCGTTGCATTTATACACTTCCATTATGGGACTGTGTTCCTCGGCGCGGCTCACCGTGAAGCAGCCGAAAATGAGAGTCAGGATGAGGAGCGCGGACAAAAACTTTTTCATGGGATCATCCTCCGGTCGGTTTACGACCATTATAACACAGGTATTTGCGTAATTCAACCAAACACGGCACTATTTATCGGAAAACCGCCCTTTCGGGCGGTTTTTTGTTACCAGGTTCTTGCGATATATTTGCTGCTCATGAAGCCCGTATAGCCCGTGGAATTCACGCGGATCTGATACCAGCCGGCGCCCTCGGCGAGGACGGTGACGGACGCGCCGTTTTTGATGACGCTCATGGCGGGATAGGAAGTGCCGGGACCCCAGCGCAGATAGACCGTTCCGTTTACCGTGTTGGTCTGCACCTTCGCGGAATAGTTGGTCACGAAGCGGAAGGAAGAGAAGGCGGCGTCGGGGGTGACGGGGGAAGGCGTGGGAGTGGGGGTCGGGGCGGGGGTAGTGTGCTCGGCGTCCTTCAGATAGCGGGACAGGATGTAGCCGGTCTTGCCGTTATAGGTGCACTGGATGAAGTCTTCCAGATACAGGCAGCGGGTGACCGTCGCGCCGAGGGGAACCTTGGCGAGGCGCGTGGAGGACTTGTCGGGCGCTTCGCGCAGGGAAACATACTCCAGGCAGTCCGTTACCTGCTGGTTGGGCAGGATGGCTTCCCAGGCGGAATAGGGGGTGGTCTTCAGATATTTGGAGAGGATGTAGCCTTCCTTGCCCTGACAGGAGCACTTCAGAAAGCCGTTCTCCGCGGTATCGAGGAAATAGACCAGTTCGCCCTTGTAGACCTTGAGCAGGCGGGTGGAGGATGTATCGGGGGTCTTGCGCAGGGACACATACTCCGTGCAGTTGGTGACTTCCATGATGGGGCTCGTTTCCGCGGATGCGGCGGTGAAAACGGAAACCGCGAGACAAATGACGAGCAATAAGGAACAGAACTTTTTCATGGCGTTTCTCCTTCGTTTTTCTGCTATTATGACGGATACAGACGGAAAATGTTAGTGGTTTACAAAAACTTAATATTGAAAACGACAAGGAACGACCGGGTTTGACCGGGTTCGACAGGAGTATCATTCTCACCGCAAAGGAGGGATGCAAATGGACATGAAACAGACCGCCGCAGCCGTACTGGAGATGGACGCGGAAGCGCTTTCCGCGTGCCTTACGGAGCGGCAGGGCAAGACCGTGGGCGGCATGATCTGCGGCGTACTGGCGGAAGCGGGCATGAAGGGGGACATCAAGGCGGTCTCTCTGCTCATGGAGATCGCGGGCGAGGATTACCGCGGACGCGAGAGCGAGCGCAAAAACGGCGCGGGCGACCGTCAGGTGGTGCTGGTGGAGCAGAGACCCGGGTGAAAGTGAATGTATATTCGCTCATGCCGCCGGCTTACTACGACCTGTACGATGACATCCGCGCGGGACGGCACGGGGAATACCGCCTCTCGGGCGGGCGCGGCTCCTGCAAGAGCAGTTTTGCCGCCCTCGTCATCCTCGTGGGGATGCTGGCGGATCCCGATGCCAACGCCGCCGTGTACCGCAAGGTGGCGCGGACACTCAAGGACAGCGTGTACGCCTCCTTCGAGCGGGCGGCGGAGAAACTGGGGGTGAGGCACCTGATGCGCTTCCGCCTGTCGCCGCCGGAAATCGAGATCGTGCGAACGGGGCAGCGGATCTTGTTCCGCGGGGCGGACGACCCGCTCAAAAGCAAGTCCATCGCCGTCACCCGCGGGCGGTTCGTGTACCTTTGGTTTGAGGAGACGAGCGAGTTTTCCGGAGAGGAGGACCTGCGCTCCATCATCCAGAGCGTGCTGCGCGGCACGGATGACGGGCGCGTCATCTGCACCTTCAATCCGCCCCGCAGCCCCGCCCACTGGATCAACCGCGCTTCCCTTGTGAGCCGCCCGGACAGGCTGGACCACTTTTCCACCTATCTGGATGTGCCGGAAGCGTGGCTCGGGAAGACCTTCCTCACGGAAGCCGCCGCGCTCAAAGCCGCCAATGGGCGGGCGTACCGCAACGAGTATCTGGGCGAGGTGACGGGCAGCGGCGGCAAAGTCTTTGAAAACGCGGTGCTGAGGAAGGTGTCGGACGGGGAACTCAATGCTTTCGACAGGCGGTATTACGGTCTTGATTTCGGCTTTGCCGCGGATCCGGACGCCTTCACATGCTGGGCTTACGACAAGCGGACGGAGACGCTCTGGGCTGCGGACGAGTATGTGTCCCGGAAAGATTCCACGGAGAAACTGGCGGAGGAGGTGCTTGCCCGAGCGGGCAGGAATCCCGTCACCTGCGACAGCGCCGACCCGCGGATGATCTCCGCCCTGCGCGCGCTGGGCGTCAACGCCCGTCCCGCGAAGAAGGGACCCGGCAGCCGCGAGCATGGCTACCGCTGGCTGGAGACCCGCAGAGCCATCGTCATCGATCCCGCGCGGACGCCCCGCGTTGCGGAGGAGATGAGCCTGTACGAGTACGGGCGGGACAGGGACGGCAACTTCACCGGCTCCTACCCGGACAGGAACGACCACACGCTTGACTCCGCCCGCTACGCCCTGGAAAGCGAGACCGTCAGGCGCGCGGCATCCACCCGGAGCGACATCTATTAGGAGGTGAAACAATGATTACCAGAGGAAGGGCGTTTTCGGGCGTTCTCCCGCCGGAAGAAATGCTTTTGAGCGTTATTTCGGAACACGATGCCCGGAGGGAACGCTACGCGCTTTTGCGGGACTATTATCTGGGCAAAAACGCGGTGCTCTCCCGAAGGCGTGCGCAGGGGCTTCCCAACAACCGCATCGCCCACTGCTTCGCCCGCTACATCGTGACTGTCACATCGGGCTATCTGACCGGGAACGGCATCACCTATCGCGCGGGCGGCGAGGACAGGGAGGCGCTGGACGGTATCCTGGACCTCTACCGCAAAAGCGACATTTCCTCCGTGGACGGGGAACTTGCCCGCAATGCCGCCATCTACGGAAAGGGCGTGGAACTCATCACCGTGCCGGAGGACGGCATCCTGCCACGCGCCTACGCCCTCGACCCGATGAGCGCTTTCGTGGTGTACGACGAGGACATCCGCCACGAGCCGCTGTTCGGCGTGTACCTGACGGACAAACGGGACGGGACAGGCTCCGTCACGGGCAGAAAGGCGCTCGTGTTTACGGACAGCGCCATCGCGGAATACGCGCTTGACGGCAAGAGGTGTTCTTTTGTCCGCCGCGATCCCCACTTTTTCGGGCGTGTGCCCATGGTGGAATACTGGAACGACGAGAGCGAAAAGGGCGATTTCGAGTGGGTGATCCCGCTCATCGATGCCTATGACAGCCTGCAATCCGACCGCCTGAATGACAAGGACCAGTTCGCGGACAAACTGCTGGTGCTCACGGGCTGCACCCTTGATACGGACGAAGAGGGCAGACCCCCGTGGCTGCAGCTGCGCATGGACAAGGCGCTCTGCCTGCCCGACGGGGACGCGGACGCGAGGTATCTGACGGGCGAGATGAACGAAAGCGGCAACGAGATATTGCGCTCGTCCCTCGAAAGGGACATCCACAAACTGTCTCTTGTCCCGGACCTTTCCGACGACCACTTCTCGGGCAATGTGTCGGGCGTCGCCATGAAGTACAAACTCATGGGACTCGAGCAATTGATGGCTATGAAGCAGAAGTGGTTTTCGGAGGGGCTGCGCGAGCGGATGCGGCTCATGGACAACTATATGCGCCTGCGGGGCGGGAAGCCTCTGGAGGTCCGCAATGTGGTCATCGGCTACACGCGCCCGCTCCCCGAAAATCTGTCCGAGACCGCCTCCGTCATCAAGACCGCCCGCGAGGCGGGCGCGGTCTCCACCCGCACGATGGTGGAGATGCTGCACGGAAGCGACTGGGACGAAAGCATGATCGAAGACGAAACCAGGCAGGTAAAGGAGGAAAAGCATGGAAGGTGAACGCGACCTCGCCGCCCGTGAAGCGGCGGTCCGCACCCGCGAAAACCGCGTGGAGGCGCTGGAAAGTCTGGCGCGGAAGGGTCTGCCCGGAGAACTGGGCGAACTGCTCAACTATGACGACAGGGAGAAGTGCCTCATGGGCGTGGAGACGCTGGACAAGGTGTTCCGCAGAGAAGTGGCGCAGCAGGTGGACAAGTTCCTGTCCGGCAGAGGCGTGAAACTCACGGGCGCGGAAAGCAAAAGCGAAGACGAAATGAGCGACAGGGAATATTACCTGCGCATGACCAAAAATCACCGTTAGGAGGATCGACTATGGGAAATGAATTTATCAGCCTCAAACAGATCGCGAGAAAAGCACTGCCCAGACTCATGGACGAACTGGTGTTCCCGAACCTCATCTACAAGGATTATTCCGAGGCGTATTCCGACCTGGGCGACACCGTGCAGGTGCGCAGGCCCGGCGTGTTGACCGCTCACGAATTCGATGAGAGCACGGGCGTCTCCTATGAGGATATCAAGGAGAGCACCGTGGATGTGAAACTGGACAAACTCGCCACCGTGGATGTGTCCGCGAGCGCCATCGAGACCGCTATGCAGTTGGGCAGTGAGGAAGCGCTTATGCGCGATTTCATCGAGCCCGCCGCCGCGGCTTTGGCGGAAAAGATCAACGCGGACGGACTCATGCTCTATCAGGATATCTATTCCTGCGTCGGCACGGCGGGTGAGACCGTGGACAGTCTTTCCGATCTCGCCGCCGTCCGCAAGGAACTCAACGACAAGCGCGTGCCCATGAGCGGACGCACGCTCGTGCTGGACACCGAGGCGGACGCCGCCCTCATCTCCCTGCCCGCGCTGGTAAACGCCGAGAAGAGCGGCGACACCGCGGCGCTGCGTCAGGGCAGTCTGGGCAGGGTGTACGGCATGGACCTGTACACCACGCAGGCGGTGCCCAAACACGAGACCGGCATCACCGCCTTTACCGGCGTGACGCTGGACGGCGATACGGATGAGGGCGACACCGAACTGTCTCTGGAAGGCACCTCCCTCACCGGCAAACTGGTCAAGGGCGACATCCTGAAAATCGGTTCCGATTTCTATGCCGTCACCGAAGACAGCGCCGCTGCCGCGGACAACGCCATCGCGTCCGTCAAGGTCACGCCCGCCCTCAAGGCGTACGATGACGGCGACTCCGTGACCCTCATCGGCGATCACAGCGCCAATCTCGCCTTCCATCCCATGGCGTTCGCCTTCGTGACCAGACCCCTTCTGAACCCCGACGGTCAGGGCGTGGAGAGTTATGTGACCTCCTTTAACGGCATCTCCCTGCGCGTCACCAAGGGCTACGACCAGAAGTACAAAAAGAGCACCTACTCCATGGATGTGCTCTACGGCTTCAAGACCGTCTATCCCGAACTGGCGGTCCGTGTGCTCGGATAAGGAGCGTGAGGGACATGGTGCAGGCAAAAACCGCCCGCGGACGCTTCATGGGCGCGCTCGGCGCGGAGGACGGCCCGCTCATCTTCCTTCCGTCTCTCACCCTTGTTCCGCCCGGCTTCACCGCCGGACGGGACATTTCGGGCGGCGGCAGCACGGAGGAGAAGGATGTGTTCACCGCGTATTTTCCCGCGTCCGTCCTGACGGGCGATATTGAAAAGTATGTATATTCCGCCCTCGCCCGGGGCGGCGGGGACGCGCTTATCGGAAAGTTTCTGTTTTATGTGGTCTGCCGTGACATCGGCTCCAACGACAAGACGCAACTGTTCACCGTGCGCTATGAAGGCGCGAGCCTCGTGCCGAAGGGCAAGCGCTGCTTCATGCTGCGCCCCGGAATAAGGGGCGTCGCGGGATATGTGCCCGTCTCTTCCGTTGGTGACGGGGGAGACATCGACGAGACATTCGAGGCGGAATCATGAGTGAAGAGGAACTAAAGGAACTCATCCGCGAGGAAATCGAAAAGTATCTGTCCGGGGAAGGAAAGGCGGAACTGGGTTTTCTGGCGGCGGAAGCCATCAACGAAAAGCGCCGCGCCGCCGGACAGACGGACCTGGATCTATAGGAGGCACATGTATATTATTACCGGAAACGAAAGCACGCCTCTTCCCGCGCCCGTGCTGCTTGAGGTCTCACCCCTTTCGGAAGGCAGACCCGTGCGTTCCCTGACGGGCGCGTATCTGGGCACGGAGGGGAGAAGCGCGAAAAGGCGGCTCACGGTGCAGTGGAAGGGACTGGGGAGCGGTGAAATGAGCCTGCTCACGGGGGACGAAATGCGCGTCACCTATCCCGATCCCGTTTCGGGGACCGATGAGACAAAGGACTTTCTTGTCCGCTCCCGCCGCGCGTCGGTCACGCGGAACGGTCCCCTGCGCGGGGATTTGAAACTCATTCTGGAGGAAGCATGACGGTCAAGTTGTTTCGGCGGGGCTTTGTTTCGCCTTCGTGGGAGATGGGCGGCGATGAGATCGTCTCCTACCGCGTCCGCGAGGCGCTCCCGGCGCGCGGTCTGCCTCTGGGGTGCGCCGCGTCCAAGCGCTTCACCCTCACCGTAAAAGCGCACACGGGGATGACGCCCGCCGATCTTTCGGGCGCCCTCGTCCGCGTGACGGACGGCGGGACGCCTCTGGGCGTATGGTATGTGACGGAATGCGTCATGGAAAAGAGCGGCTGCACGGCGGTCATATCGGGCGCGGATGCCCTGTCGGACGCCTTTGAGGCGGCGTTCACGGACGCGCCTTCCGCCTACCCGCGCACCCTCGGAAATCTGGTGAACACCCTGTGCGCGGCGGCGGTGACGCCCCTTATCACGGAGCATTTCACCAATGAAAATGCCGTCCTTTCCGTCATGCCCAAGTGGAAGGACCTGACCCTGCGCAAAGCCTTTTCCCACTGCGCCTTCGCGGCGGGCTGCTTTGTCCGCGTGGGTTTTGACGGAAACGCCGAGATGGTGCCGGCGGGCGGCGGAGATACCGTGAGCCTTTCGCCCGGAACCTGCGTTTCTTTCGCGGAAGCGGGCGGAGAGCCGTTTGCCTTTACCGGCATCGAATACCGCTTTGACGGCGAGGATGCCTACACCCGCTTTGCCGCGGACGGCGCCGCCGCTCCGACTCCGATGAACACCGTGCGCGCGAGCGGCAATCCCCTCGTGACCCGTCAGATGCTGGGTGCGGCCGTCTCCGCGCTCACGGGAACGGTGCTGTATCCGGGCAGGGTCTCGTGGGTGGATGCCTGCCTCCATCAGGCGGGGGACAGAATCCTGTTTACGGACGGCGGAGTGAGCCGCGCGATGCTCATCACTTCCGTCAAAAGCCGTGCGCTGGGCAGCGGTTTTCTCCATGAGGCGGTCTGCGCCCTGCCCTTGGGCGGCGCGGCGGGACGGGGATATCTCACCGCTCTTTCCGCCTTCAATGCGGACGGCACCCTGAATTTCGAGGCGATCGGTGAGGTCAATCAGAAGGTGCTGGCGCTCGACCGCGCCTATATCGGCTCCCTGACCGCGGGCGAGATCTCCGCCCTCGGGCTCACCGCGAAGATCATCGACGCGGTGAAACTGAAGGCGGAGGAAATCGGCGCAAGCGAAGTGGAGACGGACCGCCTGACCGCCATGGCGGCGGAGATATTGAACGCGACGGTCCGCAAACTGTCCGCCGGCACGGTGTCCGCGGACGCCCTTTCTTCCGCCGCCGCCAATCTGATGGCGGCGAAGATCGGCGCGCTTTCGGCATCGGATATTTCTTCCGACAGCCTCGCGTCCGCTCTGGCGGACTTTCTCATCCTGACCGCGGGCAGCGCGGAATTCGACCGCGCCACGGTCACGCACCTGCTGGCAAATGCCCTTTCCCTCGATTACGGTGTGGGCGACAAAGTCTATATCAAAAACCTCGCTGCGGACTACGCGAGCCTCATCAGCGCGTCCGTCGGCAGTCTCACCGTGAAGGCGGCGGACGGGAAGTATTACCGTCTCACCGTGGATGAAAACGGGGATGTCACCGCCTCCGAGACGGAGGTCGGCGCTTCCGAGCAGTCCGAAGGTGTCACGGCGGAGGGGCGCGCAATCATCGAAACGAACCTCACCGCCGATCAACTTTCCGCCTCGGGCATCCGCGCCGTGCGGGCGCTCATCAGCCGTCTGGACGCTTCCCGCATCGACACCGATACGCTCTGGGCGCGGGAAGCGTTCATCGACCGGCTCAACGCCTGCGATATCCGCGCCAACCGTTTCCTGCGGGCGGAACTCACCTCCATGAAGGAGGAGACGCGCTCGGCGCAGGAGACGCTGGACGCTCAGGCGCCGCTCGTCACCGAACTCATGCGCTCCGTCACTTTTTCGGAGGAAGGCATCCGACAGCGGAAGCCCGGCAGCGCGTATTCCACCTTCATGGATGAGGGCGGCTATCACATCGACCGCGACGGCAATGTCGGGCACATTGCGTCCTTCACGGGAAGCGGACTCAACGCGCCCGGCGTGCGCATCGGCGATATCATCGCCCGCCGCACCTATGCGGGCGGCTGGGTCTTTCAGGAACAGGAGGCATAAATGGAACGGACTCTTTCTTCCGTCCCCTCGTCCGTGACAGCCGTCAGCACCTGGAACGGCTACGAGGGCGGTTACAATGAAATGCACTATACGGCACCTTCTGTCGGCGGCGGACGGGCGGTGTTCACCCTGCCGGCGGAACTGCACGGCGCGGGCTTCGAGAGCGCGCATCTTTCTTACATCGCCGCGGGCGGCAGCGGCACGGTGAGTGCGCGCTATGACGGGAGTGCGGTGAGCGTGACAGACGCGAACCTGTTGGAACGCCTGCGCGGCGGAGAACGGGAAATCGCCGTCTATTTCACTTTCCGCGCTTCGGGCGGCACCGGCGGCGAGGGCAGCCACAGCGCTTCCTATACCTGGAACAACATCTCTCTTTCGATTGCTTATGTGCCCGCGGGCGGTGTCTCCGGCGAAACGGCGGCGGGCGGACACGAGATCCGCTATTTCTGCGCTGCCGCGTCCCTCGCGCCGGGGGAGACCGCGCGGATGACGATCTCCACGGACGCGTCCGTCACGGCCGCCAAACTGTATCTCGGGCGCGGCGTGTATGAAACCGCGGTCACGGGCGGCAGCGGCGCATTCGACCTCATGCTCTCGCAGGACGAAATCGACGCCATGACGGAGCGCACCCGGCAGGCGTATCTGCGCTTCATGCTCACGGACACAAGCGGGGAAGTCACCTCGCCCACTGTTGAGACCGCCTTCACGCTGGTCAGGGAGCGCCTTGCCCCGTCTGTTTCCGTGACCTTCTCGGACGCGGAAGGTCATGATGACGCGTTCGGGAATTTTGTCGCGGGTCAGAGCCGCCTGACCGCCTGCGTCACGGCGGCATTGGATACGGACGCGGACGAAAATGCCGGGATCATTGACAAGACCTTCACCCTGAACGGCGTCCCGCTTTCCGCCGCGGCGGAGGAAATCGGCATCGGTCCCGTAAACGAAAGCGGATCTGTTCCGTGGACGGCGTCCGTCACGGATTCCTATGGCGTCACGGGCACCGCGTCGGGGAACATCACCCTGCTGCCCTACGCCGCGCCGTCAGTGACCGCCTTCGAGACGCAGAGATGCTCCGTCTCCTATGACGGAAACGGCGACCCCGTTCTGACCGCGGATGACGGCAGTCCCTTTGTGTGGCTGACCCTCAGGGGAAATGTGGCGTCGGTCGCCGGGTGCAACGCTTGGAGCGCGGACCTCGTCTTTACGGGCGGCGGGCGGACGGTCACCCTGTCCTCCGTGTTATCGGGGGAGGATGGGGATGAAATCAATGTTACGCGGAACACGATGCTCACGGAGGATGTGAGCCTTGATGTGACCCGGAGCCACACGGCGAGCCTCGTCATCACCGACTGTTTCGGGACTTATTCCTTTACCGCGCCCGTCATCCCCGCGGGCGGCGGCATCTTGAACATCGAGCCCACGGGCGTAGCGGTAGGCATGCGCTCGACCGGCTCGCGGACGAGCCCCGTGTTTGAGACGGCGTATCCCGCCGTGTTCCGCGGCGCGGTGTCCTTTCCCGGGGACGACAGTCTCTGGCAGGACGCGCAGACGAGCGGCATCGCCGCGGGCGGCACGCTCAAGTGGCGCAAACGGCTGGGTCAGGTGCATTTGAAGGGGCGCTTCAACCTCTCTTCCATCTTGTCCAGCGGCGCGGCGGGCGCCGCCGCGGGCAAGGTGAAGATCGGCACCCTGCCCGAAGACTGCTTTTCGGAGGATTTGGCGTTCCCGCTGGTTCTGGACAAATCGAACGGCGCACTCCGCCTGCTCCTCATCGACGGGGATCTGTATCTGGAAAACCGCAGCGGCTCCGCGGTGGGCACGGGCACGGAAATCGTCTTGTATGCCTCGTGGCTTATTGACTGAAAGGAGGAAACATGAAACAAACGGAACTGACTGTCATATGGTCGAGACTGCGGGCGGTGCTGTCCATGTGCGCCTGCGGAATCGGCGCGTTTCTGGGCGGAACGGACGCCCTCCTGCGCGCCCTGCTCATCGCCATGGGCATCGACATGATGACGGGATTCATCTGCGCGTTCCGGGAGAAAACCCTCTCTTCCGAAACGGGGTTTGTAGGAATCGGCAAAAAAGTCCTCATCCTGCTCATTGTGGGGCTGGCACACATGATGGATGAGAGCATCGGAGGGAGCGCCCTGCGCAGCGCCGTGCTGGGATTCTATATTTCCAACGAGGGGCTTTCCGTGCTGGAAAACGCGGCACGGCTGGGTCTGCCCGTGCCCGGGAAACTGAAGGACGCCCTCACGCAGCTGCACGGAAAGGGGGAGCAGGATGGCTGAAGCATTGAGCGCGGAGCACTTTGTCTCCTTCTGTGAAAGCATGCTCGGGTCACCTTACTGGTACGGCACCTGCCTTGACAAATGCACGCAGAGCCTGCTCACCCGCAAGACGAAGCAGTATCCGTCCCACTATACTTCCACCCGCAAAAAGCGCTACGAGAGCGACATCAAAGCGGGCAGGACCTGCGCGGACTGCGTGGGCGCGGTGAAGGGCTACGCGTGGAAAAACGGGCTGGGCAAAAGCACCGTGCCCGACAAAAGCGCGGACGGCATGTTCAGTTGGGCAAAGGGCAAGGGCGCGGAGTGGGGCGCCATCAGCACCCTGCCCGAATTGCCCGGCCTCGCCCTGCACAGCAGCGGCCACATCGGCTACTATGTCGGAAACGGATACGCCGTGGAGTGGCGGGGCTTTCACTACGGCTGCGTGAAAACGAAAGTCAAAAGCCGCAGCTGGACCCACTGGTTCTATCTGCCGTTCATTGATTACGGGGATAAGGCGCAAAGCAGGGAAGAAGTGCCCGCCGGTCCGTGCGTTGAAATCGTGACGAAGAACGGCGGGAATGTGAATGTCCGCATGGGCAACGGCACGGAGTATGAGGTGATCCGCAAAGCGGAAACGGGCGAACGAATCCCCTATGTCGCCACCGCGGTCAACGGCTGGAACGCGGTGAAGACCGGCGCGCAGGTCGGCTGGGTGTCCGGGGAGTACAGCAGGAAAAGGGAGTAAATGAAAGCCCGCGGGTCCCGGTTTTCCGGAGCCTGCGGGTCTTTGGAATATTGCGGGATACGGCAGCCGTTTTCCTTCCGGCATCGTATCCATTGATGTAAGAACAAAAGAAGGAGAACAGACCATGAAAAACGCGGAAGAAATGAAAGCAGCCATGAAGGGATATGAACTGACGAAAGACATGAAGAAAGAGGTTCCGGGCGGCGGTTCCGATCTGTTTGAGCCGAAGATGCCTCAAAATGACACCCAATATGAATTCCGCATCTATACCCGGGA
The DNA here is from genome assembly GCA_045598325.1 of Clostridia bacterium. GTDB lineage: Bacteria > Bacillota > Clostridia > Christensenellales > Aristaeellaceae > RUG14130. The sequence goes on from JAZLLT010000072.1 coordinate 34,619, forward strand.
TGACGGGAAGTTCATCTGAGTCTCAGAGTTTTTTCACCCTCCCCGCGAGTTTCCCGTACACCCGCTCCACGAACCACGCTTCTGTGCTGGCGGCGAGCGCCTCTTCGGGCGCAAACCACATGACTGCCTTGTTTTCGCCCTCCCGCGCCCGCAGGGGGGCGTTTTCGTCTGCTTCCAGGAGGTAGGTGACATTGAGGTGCAGATGGGAAGGGACATAGACGCCCTTTTTGATATGTCCGTCTACCGTGAGCGATTCAAGAGAGAAGATCTCGCCGCTGACCGGTGTCACTTCGGTTAGCCCGCTTTCCTCCTTCGCTTCCCTGAGGGCGACGGAGAGGAGGTCATATTCCCCGTCCGCGTGTCCGCCGAGCCACGACCAACTGTCGTAGATGTTGTGGTATGCCATGAGCACCTTCGTGCGGCTTTTGTTCACGATCCAGCCGGAGGCGGTCATGTGGCAGGGAAGGCAGGCGCGGTCAAAGAGGTTCCCGTGGGCGGCAAACGCCTGCAGGAACAGGAGTTTGTCCTTCTCCTCCTGCTCGCACAGCGGCGAGAAGGCGGCGATTTTTCCGAGCATTTCTTCTTTTGTCATGATTTTCCTCGCAGGATTTTTTGTTCTATTATACACCGGAAGCCTTTTTCGCGCAATCTTTGCCGAAATCGGTAATAATTTAGTAATAATTTAACCGACGGGACTCTTGCAATACCCGGCAATGTGTTGTATAATAACAAGGCTAATTTGACATCAGGAGCGAGAAATATGCCTAACATCAAGTCCGCTATCAAGCGCGTAAAGGTTTCCGAAAAGAAGAATCTGCGCAACCGCATGATCAAGTCCGCGACCAAGACCAGCCTTCGCAAGTTCGAAGACGCGATCGCAGCCGGCACTGCTGATGCCGCTCTGCTGAGCGCGACCCAGGGCGCAATGGACAAGGCTGCCATCAAGGGCGTCATCTCCAAGAACGCGGCAAACCGCAAGAAGTCCCGTCTGGCAAAGCGCCTCAACAAGGAGCAGGCTCAGGCTTAATCTTTTTCGGCTATCCGAACCGCAATGAGGGATCGTGGTTTTACCGCGGTCCCGCGTTGCGTTTTTAAAAAAGGAGAATGGAATATGTTATACTCTTGCATGGAAGAAATCATCGGAGGTACGCCCCTTGTGCGGCTCTCCCGCTACCTGTCTGCCCGCGGCATCGGCGGCAAAGTGTACGGCAAACTGGAAGGTCTGAACCCCAGCGGCTCCGCCAAGGACCGCGCGGCGCTGTACATGATCGATGAGGCGGAAAAAAACGGCGTGCTCACACTGGGCGGCACCATCATCGAGCCCACCAGCGGCAACACGGGCATCGGCCTTGCCGCCATCGGCGCGGCGCGTGGCTACCGCGTGATCCTGGTCATGCCCGACACCATGAGTGAGGAGCGCATACGCCTGCTCAAAGCCTACGGCGCGCAGGTCGTTCTGACCCCCGGCAGCGAGGGCATGAAGGGCTCTATCGCCAGAGCCGAGGAACTGAAGAGCGTGATCCTCGGCGCCGTCATCGCGGGCCAGTTCGAAAATCCCGCCAATCCCCTCGCTCACGAGAAGACCACGGGCCCCGAGATCTGGAAGGATCTGAATGGCAAAGTGGACATCTTCGTGGCGGGCGCGGGCACGGGCGGAACGCTCACGGGCACGGCGAAGTATCTGAAAAAGATGAATCCCGCCATTAAAATCGTGGCGGTCGAGCCCGCATCCTCGCCGCTCCTCACCGAAGGGCGCGCGGGCGCCCCCGCCCTGCAGGGCATCGGCGCCAACTTCGTGCCGAAAAACCTCGACCTTTCGCTCATCGACGAGATCATGACGGTGACCGATGAGGACGCCTTTGCGAGCGCGAAACTCCTCGCCCGGAAGGAAGGCCTCCTGACCGGCATCACGAGCGGCGCCGCCGCCCACGCGGCAGGCGAACTTGCGAAAAAGTACCCCGATGCGAACATCGTGGCCCTCCTGCCCGATAACGGCGACCGGTATCTGAGTACGGGGATCTACGACTGAATGAATTGCCCGCTCCCGAAATGGGGGCGGGCGTTTTTGGTTACGGCGGGCGGATGATATCCGCCCCTACGGGGATCGGGGAGTCGTGGTTCTCCGTAGGGGCGGCAATTTGCCGCCCGCTTTGACGGCGCGCGATGGTGGCGGCAGACGGAGAAGGCTTTTCTGCCGGAATCACCCGAAAAATGCCCGTTCCCCTTGCTTTATTTTCCGCTTTGGGCTACAATGGGAGCAGGAAAAAGAAACGGAGAAAAACCATGACAGAAAAGCAGTTTGTATTCGGAAACAAAAAACTTTGCCTGACTCCCTGGGCGGAAAACGCGGTGCGGTTCCGTTTGAGCGCGGATTTTAAGGAAACTTATCTGGAGCGCTACGGGATCTTGACGCCCGCCGTGGACGGCTGCGGCACGGAGATCGAAAACGGCGTCCGCGCGGGCGGGCTGTCCGTGCGCTTTGAGGGCGGCGTCATCACCTTCGATACGGGAAAATGCAGGCGCGAAATCGATCTGTGCAATGACGGTCTTGCTGAAATGCTCGCCTATTTCATGGAGCGGACCGGCTCCTTCCGCCCCGAGCCGCGGCAGATCATCGGTGATGAGAATTACGACAAGATCGTCCATGTGGACTTTGTGAAGAACCCCGTCTACATGACGCTGAAGACGGAGGGCGAGAAGTTCTACGGTCTGGGCGAGAGCAATGTCGACCGCCTCATCCTGAACGGCAAAACCTACCTGAACCGCGTGGTCTACACTCAAAACGAGATCCCCATCCCGTTCATCATGACCAAGGCGGGCTACGGCATCGTGAACCTGAATACCATCTGGCACGGGGTGGATGTGTGCGCGAAAAACGGAAACGAAGTCACCGTGCTCCAGCCGGACGGCGACCTTGACTTCATCATCTTCGCGGGAAATACGCTGCGCGACATCCTCGAGCGCTTCACCTTCGTGACGGGACGCGCCGAGGTGCTGCCCAAGTGGGCGTACGGTCTCATGTTCATCGAGCAGTATAACGCCGACCAGTTCGAGGTGATGCGGGACGCGGCGACCTTCCGCGAAAAGCGTATCCCTGTTGACAGCTTCTCGCTGGAACCCGGCTGGATGGCGGGCGGACACTACGACTTTTCCACCACGAAAAAGTGGAACACCGACCGCTTCTACATCTGCGACTGGATGCGGAAGACCCCCGAGAACTACGCCGATCTCGTGCCGAGGGACGGCAACTTCACCTCGGCGCTCCACCGCTACGGCTATAAGCTCATGCTGTGGCTGTGCTGCCGCCACGATTTCACCGCCAATCAGGAAAACCGCGCGGGCAACAGCACCGATTTCGGCATCGAGCCCTGGTTCAAGCACCTCAAGACCTTCGTCTGCGACGGCGCCAACGGTTTCAAGATGGACCCCTGCAAGGTGGTGGACACCGCGGGCGAGGACAGAGTGTACGCGAACGGTCAGCCCGAATGGGAGATGCATTCCCTGCAGAACACGCTCTACGGCAAGGAGATGTACGAGGGCTTTTCCGAGTACACGGGTCTGCGTCCCATGCACCACATGAGCGGCGGCTACACCGGCTCCCAGAGATTCGCGGCGGCCACCACGGGCGACAGCGGCGGACGGCACAAGACCATGGTGTGGATCCTGAACAGCGGCCTTTCCGGCATCACCAACATCACCTGCGACATGGACATCTTTGCCGCGCACACCATCCACTACTGCTTCTTCACCGCCTGGTGCGAACTGGACAGTTGGAGCGGCTACAGCCATCCATGGTGGGCGGGCGAGGAGAACGAGAAACTCTTCACCTTCTATGACCGCTTGCGCTATCACCTGCTGCCCTACATCTACTCCGCCGCCATCGACGCGCACCTGACCGGCATCCCCGTGGCGCGCGCCCTGCCTCTCATGTTCGACGAGGAAAAAGTGGAAAACGAAACCTGCGAAATGATGTTCGGCGACTTCTATCTGGTCGGCTCCTTCTCGGACACCATCTACCTGCCCGAAGGACACAAGTGGATCGACGCGTGGAGCGGAAAGGTTTTTGAGGGCGGACAGACCCTGCCCATCGATGTGCCCGAAGGACGCGGCGGCCCCCTCTACATCAAGGGCGGCGCCATCGTGCCCACGCAGAAAGACAAGGAATACACGGACTGCAGGGACGACGCCCACCTGACCCTCGAAATCTATCCCGTGGAGGGCGCGAGGGAAAACTATGTCCTCCATGAGGACGACGGACGCACCCTCAAATATCTGGACGGCGAGCGGGCGAACACCGCCTTCACCCTCACCTGTGAAAACAAAAAGGCCGTCCTGACCATCGGACGCAGGACGGGTGCCTTCGATGGAATGAACGCAGGCAGGACCTACGGCGTGAAGGCCTTCGCGCCGGTCAAGCCCGCATTCGTCAAACTGGACGGCAAAGAAACGGAGTTTATCTGGGAAGACGGCTTTGCCTGCTTCGAGGCGGGTGAAGCGGAGACCGTGGAAATCCGGTATTGAACATCGGAGGGTCCATCGCTTGAAACTGATCAGATTATCGGAGCGGGTCTGGTATTATCCCTTTGAGGAAGAACGGGACAGGCCGAACCTCGGCTACATCCGCGGCGGCAAACTGTCCGTCGCGGTGGACGCGGGTCATTCCGCCGCCCATGTCGCGGAATTCTACCGCGCCCTTCAAGAGGAAGGGCTTCCGCTGCCGATGCTTACCGTGCTGACCCACTGGCACTGGGATCATACCTTCGGCATGCACGCCGTGAACGGGCTGACCGTTGCCAACCGGAGGACCGATGCGCACCTGCTGGAGTTTCATGAGAAACTGGAGAATGACGGCCCCGCCGGATTTCTGGATCTGCACGAATCCATCCGGAACGAGTATCGCGGCGGTCTGCCGGTCATCGTCACGCCTGCCGACATCGTGTTTTCGGGAGAAATGGAAATCGACGCAGGGAACTGCCCGGTCCGCCTCACTCAGACAAAATCGCCCCATACGGATGACGCCGCGCTGGTGTATATCCCGGGCGAAAAAGTCCTGTTCCTCGGCGACGCCGACTGCGGACCGTTCCCGGACGGCGCAAAGGACCCATCGCTCTGTGAGGAACTCATCGAGACCGTCTCGGCACTTGACGCGGATATCTGTCTGGAAGGCCACCGGACCCCGGACACGACCCGCGGGATCATCGAAGAAATCAGGAGTGAATGAGCCGCGCCCGAATGATCGAGGTACAGTCTGTCTTTCAAAATCACACCCGCCGGAGGGATCCCTTCCGACGGGTGTTTTCTATTTCACTTTCATATACAGCGCGCTGTCGCCGCCCGCGTAATCCGGTATTTCGCTGCCGTCCGCCGCCCACAGCATGACAGTCACGGTCTCACGGTTTTTGAGAAGGGGTCTCCACGCCGTGAACAGATCCCTGCACACGGTGAGAACGGATCTATCGTCAAGTGCCTTAGACGGCTTCAGACTCATTTCCGGAGGGACGCGCTTGAATATCATTTGCCTCCGAACCTTTTTTCCGTATTGTATGATACCCCATCCGTCCTGTCAAGCAAAAGGGCGGGCGGCGAAACGATTATGAAAAAAAAAGAAAAAATCAGTAGCCATCCTCCGCGGACTGTCGTATATACAGGTGACAGCGGGAGAAAAGAGACCCGCAGAAAAAAACGGAAGTAAACGGAGGAAAATAAAATGAAAAACGAGATCATGAACGAACAGGAACTTATGAATGTGAACGGCGGAAACTGGTTCACCGACGCGTGGGACGATGTGTGTAACTTCTGCGAAGAGAACGCGGGCGTGGTGACCAGAGCGGCCTGCGTGGTCGGCGGGATCGCCTTGTGTGCGACCGGCATCGGCGCGGCGGCAGGCGTGGGACTCATCGTGGTCGAGTCCGTCGGCGCGGCGGCGATCACCAGCATCGGCATCGGCTCCATCGCAGGAGTGACTGCCGGCGCGGCCATCACCAGCGACTGGGAAAACTAAATGAACGAAACCGGACCGGCGCCTTCGGGCGCCGGTTTTTCGTGCTTGCAAATCCTGCGCGGATATGGCATAATGTGGGCGGAAATCATTGCGGAGGTGCTGTTATGAGGCGGTTTTTCTGTATTTTGCTAATTTTGCTCCTGGCGGTCCCTGCCCTTGCCGCGGGGATGGAGGAGTCCGCGGACAGGATCATCGAGGTCTATGACGGCGCGCTGTACGGAGAGGACGCGCAAGCCGTTCTGTTTGTGAGCCTTTCGGGCAGCGATGAGACGGGCGACGGGTCTTTTGAAAAGCCGTTCCGTTCACTCGGGGAAGCGGTGCTCCACGCGCCCATCGGCTCCGTCATCCGCATGGACGCGGGCGTTTACGAGATAGAGGAGACCGTCCTTGTTCCCGCGGGCGTGTCCGTGGAAGGCGCGCTTCCCTGCGGAGAAAAGGCGATAGGCGGCGAGACCGTGCTGACCTCCCGGACGCTCACGCGGGAGGGAACGGTGCTTCTGCGGCTGTATTCCGAGCCCCATGAAAACTACGGAAAGACGGACGGAAACCAGCACATTTCAAACATCCGCTTTGACGGAATGGGCATCGCCGCCCAGGCCATCGAGGTAAGGAACCGCAATTTCGTTTCCGTCCATGACTGCGCCATCGTCAACTTCACCCGCATCGGCGCCGGCTTTTCCGTGGACGATCCCATGGACGGCGGAGACGGCGAGCCCATCCCGAGTCTGCCGCCCGTTTCCTTCGCGGAGGGCTGCCGCTTTTTCGGAAATTACATGAAGGACAATTCCTTCTACGGGCCCGACTCGGGCGGCTTCGTGTGGGGCAGGGGCGCGCTGTTCTGCGGCGGGCTCAAGGATTTCCGCGTCTATGAGAACACCATCATCGAGGACTGCCGCACCGCGCCCGAAAACGAGCGGGGCGCCCGCATCCGCGGTGTTCCCGTGAAATTCTGGTATTTCAGCGGCTGGATGGCGGGCTGCGTCATCCACGACAACACCATTATGAAACTCGGCTCCACCGTCTCTTCCGCGGACGCGGACGGCTGGGATTTCGCCATCGAATCCGCCTGCCACGCGGGGATGGAGATCTGTCATAACACCTTCACGGGAGCCATCGACCTGAACGCGGGCATGACGGGCACTTTCGGCGGCGAAACCTATGAAACCGCCACCCGGATCCACGATAACCGCTTCATCCCCGACCCCACGCCGAAAATCGACGGCTCGGATTTCGAGGAGTGGGCTATCGTGCTGGAGCGCATCACGGAAAAGACCGTCATCGAGCGCAACACCGTATCGGACTGCAACTTCTTCGTCTACTTCAATGTGCGCGACAGCGTCACCGATACCGTCATCCGCGACAACCTCTGCACGGATATGTGCCCGAACGGCGGCACCTTCATCCGCATGGACGGCATGCGGCAGACGGGCGCGCAGAACCCGATGGTGATCAAAAACCTGACCATTGAGGGCAACTTCTTCGAGACCCGGAATCCCGACCGGGCGGGCTTTGGCATTTTCCTCGGGCAGCAGATGGACGCGTGGCACGGCGAAAACATTACAATCGCAGGCAACAGCATCGCCGATCCCTGCTACGGTTCCGCCGTGGATATCGGAAATCACGGTACCTGCGAGGGCATCGAAAACCTCGTCATCCGCGATAATCTCCTGTACGGGATCTGCACATCTGCCAATCTGAACTTCGAGGGGAGCGGAAACGCGATCGTCGAAAACAACGCGATGCTTTCGGAAGAGGAATGGCGGGAAGTTTCCGCAAAACGGAAATAGCGGTATTTTCACATGAAATATGCTTTACGGAGCGGAAAAAGTGTGCTATAATCGCTCTATGAAATTTCCGGAGGCGCTTATGAAAAAGATCTTTACCGTGCTTGTCACTCTGATTTTGCTTTTCGCGCTGACAGCCTGCTCCGTGAGCGTGAACGGCAGCACCGCTACCGCCGCGCCGGGAACCACGGCGACGCCCGAAGCGGGCAGCGCGCTCAGCGCGCTCATCCCCGCGGGCGCACAGAATGTAACCTCTGCCACCGTCAGCGGCAATCCCGTGACCTATCAGAGCAAGTTCACCTATAACGGAGACACCTACACTCTGCGGAGGAAGGCAGCCGCGGGCATCGAAAACATCTCCGGCATCACCCTCACCATTCCCGAAAGCGCCGCCGTGCTGGGCGGAAAGCCCCAGTGCTATTTGAACGACTATGGTCAGGGCGCGCTGCTCTGGATGGACGGAGGAAGTGTCTATTCCCTCTCCCTTGAGAGCGGAGCCGCCGCGAGCAAACTCGTGGACACCTACCACGCCATGCTGTTCCCGGATGGAATGCAGGCAAGATAAGAAAAAGAGCCGCAAGGCTCTTTTTCCATGGAAAGACCGCGCTTTGAGGCGCGGTCTTTGCTTTACAGTTTCGTGGGATTCTCGGTGATTTTTTCGTGCAGGAAGGCGAGGAATTCGGCTTTCTGTCCTTCGGGAATGTCGCGGACGGGGATCCAGAGTGCGGAAGAAATGGAGGTGAATATGAGGATGAGGTCCCCGGTGTCACGGACATACTTGAGGTTAGCATAGCGGAATACGGAGGAGCCGTCGGGCATTTCCGCGGTCACGGCGTCTTCGCCGAAAGTCAATGTTTCCTCACTCGGCATCGTGATGTTGCTTTCACGGAAACGCTTGTTGAGCATGCGGGTATATCTGCGTTTCAGGCGGGACCCGGAAAGGAGGTAGAGATAAAGCGCGGCCATGATGAAATATATCACGAATGGGAGAAAATCGACCCAAATAAACCTTCCGTAATACCGGTAATTCTGTATGGCATCGCGGAGTTCTTTTGCGGCAAACAGCAGAAAAATCACGCTGCCCGCGCTGAAGATATACAGCGGCTTTCTGCCGTGCTTCGTGTGCTTGTCGTAATAGACCAGAAAGGATACCTGATCCTCGACGGTGTTCCAAAATGTGAAGCGGAAGCGGGGGGATTCGTTCTGTTCCATGGTTTTCTCCTTAGGATTTCAGTCCTTCGTACACCAAGTCTCTAACCTTGTGGTGCACCACCGTGTAGCCGTAGCCGAAGCCGAAAATGCTCATGCCGAGGTAGATGGAGAGTTTGTGGTCGGGGTCGATGAGCGTGTAGGCGTGGGCGGCGCCGTCCCAGCCGAACCCGCCCTTGGGGGAAGCGAAGTCCACGGGGTCGATGTTGGTGCGCACGCCGAAAGCGTAACTGTAATGGGGCCCCGTGTGATTTGCAAACTCCTTCTTCTGTTCGGGCGTCAACTGGTCGGTGCGCATGAGGTCGATGGTCT
>JAZLLT010000073.1:0-12698 GCA_045598325.1 Clostridia bacterium
GGGATGCCGGTCACATAGCCGGAGAACATAAGGCCCGTGGTGACCAGCGCGAAGAACAGCCTTCCGCCGGGGAAGTGGTACTTCGCCAGCACAAACGCCGCCATGGAAGCGATGATCAGGTGGCCGAAGGTGCCCACGAAGGTGATGAAGAAGGTGTTGGTCAGGTATCTGCTGAAAGGCACCCAGCTCTGACCCATCGTGACGATGAGGTCGGAGAAGTTGTCCGTGGTGGGATGCTGGGCAAACACCGTGGGCGGGAAGCGGAACAGTTCGTCAAGCGGCTTTAACGAGGAGCCGATGAGGAAGATGAGCGGGAACGCCATCATGATGCCCACCAGAGCGAGGATCAGATAGATGCCGATGTCGCCCCAGACGGAACGGTTGGGATGGCGGCGCTTGATGAGATGGTGCTTGACGGTCTGGATGCGCTCGCCGCGCAGTTCCGCCAGACGCTTGTGTTCGTCCGCACGGCTCTTCATGCGCGGGGGTTTGGTGGTCCAGTGCTTGTTGATGAAGTCGTAGATCTTGAGGCCCTGGCTCAGTTCGAAGGTATACTTCGCGCCGTCATTGGCCTCGCCCTTGAGGACGACCGTTACATCGCTGGAGGTGCCGCCGCGGCGGATGTTGTCCAGACGGTTCAGTTTCACATAACGGAACTCGACCATAGGTTCCGTCTGCTTTTTCGTGTAGAATGCCGCACCGGTCTCAGTTGCGACCAGATGTCCGCGGTACTTTTTCCCGTCGACCAGACGCAGGACGCCGGAAGAAGAAACAGAATTCATTTCACTCATATCAACTTCCCAACCTTCCCAGCAGCGATCCGATCGCCTTTTTGCAAAGAATCATGACGAGGAACAGAAGCGTCGCGATGGCGCTGGCGTAACCCATCTCGAAACGGCTGAAGCCGTAGTCGAACAGGTGGGTGACGACGGTGCGGGCGGCGTAGTCCGTGGAGGGGTAGCCGCACAGCGCGCGGGGCACATCGCACACATTGAACGCGGAGGTGATGCTCATGACCGCGCCGAACAGCAGCATGGGCTTCATGGAGGGCAGGGTGATGTGATACAGTTCCTGCCAGCGGTTGCGGACGCCGTCCACATAACCGGCTTCGTACATGCTGCGGTCAACGCTCTGGAAACCGGCGACGAAGGAAAGGAATCCGGTGCCCATGCTCATCCACAGGATGACGATGATGAGGATGGTCATCATGTAGCGGGGGTCGGTCAGCCACAGGATGGGGGCGTTGATGATGCCGAACTCCATGGCGAGGGAGTTGAGCCAGCCGTAGGCGTCGCCGCGGAAGATGATGGAGAATACCGTGAACGCGTTGCCCGCGATGGACGGCGCGTAGAAGATGACCACCGCGATGGCGCGCAGCCACTTGGGCAGTTCGTTGATCGACCACGCGAACAGGAAGGAAAGGATGTAGCCCACGGGGCCGGTCACGACCGCGATGACGAAGGTGTTCTTGACGGAGGTCAGGAATACTTCATCCTGCAGAATCAGGTTGATGTAGTTCTGCAATCCCACGAACCGGGCGGGCTCCAGAATGTTGTTGTAGGTGAAACTGTAGAAAATGGAGGTCGCGATGGGGAGGATGAAGAAGGTGATGAACAGGATGGCGTAGGGCGCGAGGAACAGGTAGCATACCTTGTTGCGCTTTGCTTCCGCCAGACCGTACTTGAAGTTTTCCTTCTTCATATTAAAGTATCTGGGCATCAATGCTTCGGACCGCATATGGTTTTTTCCTCCTTTCCTTTCTCAGTCTACCGGCATGTTGAACTCACGCCGCTTGATCTTGATTTCTTCGTTGATGGTCCTGGTGTAGTTGAGCAGCGCCTCGCGGGTATCTGTCTTTTCGTTGATGACCTTGCGGATGGCGTTGGTGATGTGACGGGTGGTGGAGTAGCCGCCGGCAATCTCGGGGAAGCCGCGGGTCTTGCCCATTTGCTCCTCCAGCACGGACAACTGCTCGTGGCTCCATGCCAGCTGCCTGAGCGCCTCGGTGTTGGCGGTCTGGTAACGGGCGCTGGCGCCCAGCACGCTCTCCATCTCGCGTCCGAAGCGGACCTGGGAATCGGTGGAGACCCACCACTTCATGAACTTCCACGCGTTATTACGGATGGACTCGCTGTCGGTCTTGATCATCATGCAGCACAGTCCGTCGGTGTGGACGGTGTTATCCAGCGTGCCGTCCTCCCGAATCGTGCCGAGGAAGGGCGCGAAGTTCCACAGACCCTTGATTTCGGGCGCGGATACCATGAGGGTGTTGTAGGTCGCGTAGGAGGCGACGCCGATGGGCATTTCGCCGGACCTGAAGCGGCTCACGAAGTCGTACACGACGGGCAAGCCGTAATCGTTGTACAGGCTCGTGTAGAGTTTGAATGCCGACACGCCGGACTCGCTGTCGATCAGAGTCTTCTTGGCCTCGTCATCGTAGATGGCGCCGCCGTTCTGATAGACCAGGGAGTTGAAAATGGAAATGTCGGAGAGGGTGATGTCGGGGAAGGGAACGCCCACGGTCAGGCTGTTGCCCTGAATGGTGGGCAGCATGCCGATCAGTTCCTGCCAGGTGGTGGGAACGGAGAGCCCCAGTTCTTCCAGCACATCCTCGCGGTAGAACAGGAGGTTGAAGTTCTGGGTCTCGGGCAGACCGTACACGCCTGTCTGATAGGTGCCGTCCTCGCTGTAGCGCTTGTAGGTCAGCGGCTGGAGGATGCTGTCGTGGAAAGGCGCGACCACTTCGTCAAAGTCGCTGAACTGGGTCAGGTCTTCCACGGCGTTTCGCATGGCGTAGTTGACGGCGAACCAGCCGGATACACTCATGACCACATCGGGGCCGTTTCCGGCGACGACGGCGGTCAGGATGGCGTCCGCGGCGACCAGTTTGACATTGACATGGATGCCGCTTTCGGGCGTGAAGGTATCATCGATCATGGTCTTGAGGACCGTGGACTGGTCGCGGCCGGCGACGATCCACACTTCGATCAGGTCGTCTTCGGCGTTATTGCCTTCGTACTTGTCGCCCAGCATGTTGTAATCGACAAAGAAGGACGCGGCGCAGGACTTGATCTCATGCCAGGCCCTGTTAAAGAAGTTTTCGTGCTTTTTGGGGATTTTCGCGTTTTCTCCGGTCACTATGATGCAGTCGATGTCCAGTTTGCTCTGGGACATGTTCTGCATGGCGGTACCGAGAGAGGTGATATTGTCCTTGAAATTCTGGAAAGAGGAGGTCAGGCGGTACTGGTCATCCACAAAGCCCTCGAGCTGGTTGGCGAGGGTCTGCGCGACGGCGACGCGGTCACTCTTCTGTCCGGTGACGGCAACGGTGTCGTCCACCAGTTTGTACAGGCGTTTGCTCTCCAGATCCATCGCTTCCATGACCTCGGGATACACCGCGGGGATGTTGTAGTCGCGGAAACGGTCGGGGCTGGCGCCGGTCAGAACAAGTATCTTCCTATATATAAGGTTCAGGTTGAAGATGCTGTCTTCGACTCTCTGCAGGATGGGACCCATGTCGCCCATGGTCACTTCCAGGCGGATGGTGTGCTCGCCCGCGGTCAGATAGAAGCGGTAGGGGGTGCCGTCTTCGTCCGCGAGGGTGCGCATGGACCAGTTGGTGTCATACTTGAAGGCGATGGCTTCCATTTCCTTAAAGGGGATCTCGCCGTCGATGTAGACGGTGCGGCAGGACATGCCGCCGCGCTCGTACATCTGGCGCGCCTTGACGGTGATGTTGTAGAATCCGTCCGCGGGGACTTCGAACTTCCACTCGATCCACTGGCCCGCCTTGTTCCACGGATCGCCGCCGATGTAGTTGAGCACGGTTTTGGTAAGGGATTTGGGCTGGGTCGCGGGGGAGGAGCGGTCGTAGCGGGCGTACAGGGAAGGATCGGAGCGCACGACAGAATCTTCACCCTCGATGGTGAGGCTGAAGTTATTGTCCGCGTTGTCCGCTTTGCCTTCCACGGAGGCCGCGTACTCCGCGTATGCGGGATATTCCGTCACGGGCTCGAGGGCAATATTACCGATGACCACGGGCTCGTTGACCGCTTTCAAGGTGAGTTCGTTCTCGCCTTCCGCAAAATAGAAGCGGTAAGGCTCGGTGGTGTAGCCCATGTGGTCGCGGCAGTATGCCGTCTGCCAGTCGATGATCTCCGTTTGGGAGGGACGGATCTCATTGCCCTGGTTATCCACGCGCACTTCGCTGCCGTCATGCCACAGACGGGAGAAGGTGAGGGTCTCCGCGCCGCCGAAGGGCAGCTCGCCGTTCACATAAAGGGCGCGCTCGATATCCACGCCGCGGGAAACCGTGGTGAGATATTCGATGGAAATGCGGTACATGCCTTCTTCGGGCACGGTGACTTTCCAGGTCGTCTCGTCACCGTCTTCGGTGAGCACGCCGTCCGCGGTCAGAGTGCCGTCGCCCTCAAAGGACGCGATATCGAGGAGGACCTCCTCCTTGCCGGAAGGCACATCCTTGTGGGCCTGAAGATAGTTGTCATAAGTATCCTCACGCCCGATGCCGGACACATCCGTCGCCAGATCGGTGTCCGCGTATTTTGCGCTGAAATCACTTGCATCCCGCGTAAGGACCACAATGACGGCAATCACCAGTATGATCGCCAGGATGAAAGTGAAAATCTTCCACCGTTTGTTCATTTACGCCGCTTCCCCCTTTCACCCGGCAAACCGGGTGAATTAGTTTTTTTGATGAGAATCCGTTCTCGGTGAAGGGTGTATACCTGTCCATAGACTACCATAGATAAATATACATTTCTTATTATATGTAAATTTGTACATTTTGTCAATATATAACCCGTCATTTTGGACTATTCGCTCTATTTGTCTTGTAGAATTTATTTTTTGTCCTTGAAAAAGGATGCTGATGTCTGCTATACTTCGTTTATTCCGAGAAAGAAGGGACAAAAGTATGAAAAAAATACTCTGCATCCTGCTCTCCCTGCTGACTGCCGTGCTTCCCGTGACCGCCTCGGGCGAGGAAGCGAAAATCTATGCGGACTATGAAGCGCTGTGCGGTCTCGCTTCCGGTTTCGGCTTCAAACTGGGTGGCTGCCTTTCCTATAATCAACTGAACGATCCCGCCTATCTTGATTTCCTCGCCACCCACTTCAACTCCGTCACCATGACCAACGAGACCAAGGCGTACTCCCTGCTCTCCGCCGCTTCGACCGCCAGCCGCGACGGAACGCCCGTGATGAACTTTGCACAGGCGGACAAGATGGTCGAGTGGGCACAGGCAAATGGACTCAAGGTCCGCGGCCATGTGCTGGTCTGGGATGCCTACATGACGGATTGGTTCTTCCGCATGGGCTACAACTCCAAAATGCCCTATGTGGATGAGGAGACCATGCGCTTCCGTCTGAAATCCTACATCGAAAAGGTCATTACCCACTTCGAGACCAAATATCCCGGCGTTATCTACTGCTGGGATGTGGTGAACGAAGCCATCGCGGACGGCAGCAGCGAGTGGGTGGCGGGCGATCCGCGCCATCTGCGCGCGTCCCGCGGCGGAACCTCTAACATCTTCCGCGACCGCATGGGCGACGACTATGTGGAATACGCCTTCCTCTGTGCCCGCGATACGGTGGACAAACTGGGCGCGGACATCAAACTGTTCTATAACGACTACAATATGTTCTTCCCCGAAAAGCGGGCTGCTGCCATCGAACTGGTCAAGAGCATCAATACCTACGCCGTGGATGAGAACGGCGGGTACCGCAAGCTGGTCGACGGCATCGGCATGCAGGGCTACATCGGCGGCTACGGCACCCAGCAGGGCTGCATGAACGCGGGCAACATCGCGTCCATCCGCGATTCCATCAAGGCTTACGGCGCACTGGGGCTTGAAGTGCAGATCACCGAGATGGCGGTGCGCAACTACGATGAAAGCAAAATCGAAGCGCACGGGGAGTTTTACGGCAATCTGTTCAAAATGTTCCGCAGCATCAACGCCGAGCCGGAGCATCCCGTGCTGACCGCGGTGTGCATCTGGGGCCTCACGGACAACCCCGGTCTTTCGAAGAGCGATTACAGTTACAAGATGAACGGCCCCTACTGCGGTCTGGTCACGGAGAAACTTGCCGTCAAGCCCGCCTTCGAAAAGGTGTACCGGGTGCTCAGGGGCGAGTAATATATAATAGGAAGAAAACTGCCTGCGCGCGCCGCGGGCGCAAAAACGAATTCCGTCTGTGCAAGCAGACGGAATTTTGCAATATGTGCACCGAAAAATTCTTTTTACACGGATATTTCCGTTAAATAATGGCAAATTTGGTGCTTTGTTCTTGACAAATTGCATATCGGCTTGTATAATGCTGTCCATTCAAAGGCAATGAAGGAAAACAAGTAAGCGGGTACGCCGCCTTCAGAGAGCAGCCGGTTGGTGTGAGGCTGCGGGGCAAACCACGCCGAATACAGTTCCGGAGCCGCGCACCGAAACCACAGTAGGCTGCGACGGACGCGCCCGTCATCGCGCAGGGGTATGAAGTACCCCGTGAGGCCGCTTCCCGCAAGGGAACGGTAAATTGAGGTGGTACCGCGGGTATATCCCGTCCTCAGTATCAAAATACTGGGGGCGTTTTTATTTACCCCCACAGGAAGGAGACCGTATATGTTTATCAAAGCACTGCTCGTCATCCTCTTCTTCGCCGTCATGGTAGGTGTCGGTCTGTATTGCAGAAACAAGGCAACGGATGTGAACGGCTTCGTGCTGGGCGGCCGGAGCGTGGGTCCGTGGCTCACCGCCTTCGCCTACGGAACTTCCTACTTCTCCGCCGTCATTTTCGTGGGCTATGCCGGCCAGTTCGGCTGGAAATTCGGTGTCGCCTCCACCTGGATCGGCATCGGCAACGCGTTCCTGGGTTCGCTCCTCGCGTGGGTCGTCCTCGGACGCCGCACGAGGCTGATGACCCAGCATCTGAGCAGCGCCACCATGCCTGAATTCTTCGGACGCCGCTTTAACAGCAAGGCGCTCAAAATCGGCGCCGCCGCCATTGTGTTCATTTTCCTAATCCCCTACACCGCGTCCCTGTACAACGGACTTTCCCGCCTGTTCGGCATGGCGTTCGACATCGATTACAGCGTCTGCGTCATCATCATGGCCGTGCTGACCGCGATCTATGTCATCGCGGGCGGCTACTTCGCCACCGCCGTCAACGACTTCATTCAGGGCATTATCATGCTCTTCGGCATCGCTGCCGTGGTCATGGCGGTCCTTAATCAGAACGGCGGCTTCCTGTCCTCCCTCAAAGCCCTTTCCGAGGTCACCGACCCCGCCTATGAAGGATTTAACGGCGTGTTCGCCTCCTTCTTCAGCGGCGATCCCCTAAACCTGCTGTTCGTGGTCATCCTGACCTCCCTCGGTACCTGGGGACTTCCCCAGATGGTGCAGAAGTTCTACGCCATCAAGTCCGAAAAGGACATCAACAAAGGCACCATCATTTCCACCATCTTCGCCGTGGTGGTTGCCGGCGGCTGCTACTTCATGGGTGGCTTCGGACGCCTGTTCCTGACCTCCGAGGAGGTCGCTGCGCAGGGCTATGATGCCATAGTGCCCGCCATGCTGTCGAACCTTCCCGATATCCTCATCGGCGTCATTGTGGTGCTGGTACTCTCCGCCTCCATGTCCACCCTGTCTTCTCTCGTGCTCACCTCCTCCTCGACCCTGACCCTCGACTTCATCAAGGGCAACATCGTCAAGGATATGGATGAGAAAAAGCAGGTGCGCACCATGCGCTGGTTCATCGTGGTGTTCATTGTCATCTCCGTCGTCCTCGCCATCCTCCAGTACAAGGTGGGTCTTTCCATGATCGCCCAGTTGATGGGCGTGTCCTGGGGCGCTCTGGCCGGCGCGTTCCTCGCTCCGTTCCTGTACGGTCTGTACTGGAAGAAGACCAGCAAAGCGGGCGTCTGGGCATCCTTCATCTTCGGCTGCGGCCTCATGCTCTTCAACATGTTCTTTAAGTCCGCTCTGCCCGCCTTCATGCAATCTCCCATCAACAGCGGCGCCGTCGCCATGATCGCGGGTCTCGTCATCGTGCCCGTGGTGAGCGCCTTCACAAAGAAACCCGATGCCGCCATCGTGGACGACGCCTTCTCCTGCTACGAGCAGAAAGTCCTTGTTCCCGCCAGAGAATCTCTGGGTGAGGCGGAAAAGTAAACAAATCCGCGAAAAAGACCGCTTCGGCGGTCTTTTTTGTTTGCAAATCGGGCGTTATGTGATATAATGAACCCGGAAATCAATAACGGAGGCGTGTTATGAATAAACTGTTTGACGGCATCATGCCCGCAATGATCACTCCCATCGACAGAAACGGCAATCTTCTCGAATCTTCCGCGCGCGCCATCATGAAGAGCGAACTGGACGCCGGCGTGCAGGGCTTTTATGTCAACGGCGCCACGGGCGAAGGGCTCTTCCTCGGGGAGGACACCCGCCGCCGCATGGCGGAAGCCGCCGTGGAAGTATGCAAGGGCAGAGGCAAGGTCATCAACCATGTGGGCGCGGTAGACACGCAGATGGCCATCCGTCTGGCGCGGCACGCCCGGGAGATCGGCTGCGACGCCGTTTCCTCCCTCGTGCCCAATTATGTGACCACCTACACCGTGGATCAGATCCTCGATTATTACAAGCGCATCGCGGACGAGAGCGGGCTGCCCGTGCTCGTGTACTGCACGGGGCTGGTCGGCAGCAACCCCTACGAGTTCATGCGCCGTGTCATGGAAGTGCCCGGGCTCATCGGCTGCAAGTACACGATGACCGACTACTACTCCATGCACCGCATCACGGAACTGAACGGCGGCGACATCAATGTCATCAACGGTCCCGATGAGATGCTCATCCTCGGTCTCACCATGGGCGCGGACGGCGGCATCGGCTCCACCTACAATCTCATGCCCGACAGGTTCCTGAAACTCTTCAGGGCGTTCCGCGCGGGCGATTTCGAGACCGCCCGTCAGACCCAGTTCTCCATCAACAAGGTCATCACCGTCCTGCTGAACCACGGCTGCATCGGCGCCATCAAGCAGGTGTTCAACCTACGCGGCATGGAGGCGGGAAGTGTCGCCTATCCCGGCAAGGTGTTCGACAAGGCGGAGAGCGACGCGCTGGTAAAAGACCTGAAGGAAGCGGGATTTGAGGTATGAAAGCGGTAGTTTTGTCGAAAAATACCGTCATGGAGAATCCGGACAGCCTTTTCCGCTATTTCGGCTGGCCGTCCGTCACCCGCCTTCCCGGCGGCGCGCTGGCGGCGGTGGCATCGGGCTACCGCATGCGCCATGTCTGCCCTTTCGGCAAGGCGGTCATCTCCTACAGTTTCAATGAGGGGGAGACCTGGACCCGCCCCGCGCCCGTCATCGACACCTATCTTGACGACCGCGACGCGGGCATCGTGCCCTTCGGGAACAACCGTGTCATCCTGACCTCCTTCAACAACACCGTTTCCATCCAGCGCAAGTGGGCGGAAGGTTACGAGGGCGCCGAAAAACAGATGCGCCTTTATTATCTCGACCGCGTGTCGGAAATGGAGGATCCCGAAAAGTATCTGGGCTCTACCTATGTTATCAGCGAGGACGGCGGCTTCACCTTCGGAAGGGTGAGGAATTCGCCCGTCACCTCGCCCCACGGTCCCGCCGCGACGAAAGACGGCGGGCTTCTGTGGGTCGGACGCCGCTTTTCCAAGGACGACAGCGCGGACGGCAGCAGCGAACCCTATTTGAAATGCTGCCGCCTAAATGAAAAGGACGAGTTCGAGGTCATCGGTGAGATCGAAAACATCCCTTCGCCGGACGGATATTACCTCTCCTGCGAGCCCCACGCGGTCATTTTGGAGGACGGTACCGTCCTCGTCCACATCCGCGTGCAGGGCGGCGGACTATTCACGACCTACCGGTCTGTTTCCCGTGACGGCGGCAGGACCTTTACCAAACCCGTGAAACTCCTGACTGACAAAGGCGGCGCGCCCGCCCATCTCACGCTGCTCCCGGACGGGAAGATCTTGAGCGTCTACGGCTACCGCGAGCAGCCCTACGGCATCCGCTATATGGTGAGCGAAGACGGGGGAGAGACCTGGACCACGGACCTCGTGCTCTATGACGGCGGCGAGACCGCGGATCTGGGTTATCCCTGCAGCGTGCTGCTGGAAGACGGTGCGATCCTCACCATTTTCTATGAGAAGAGGAGTGCTGAGGCGATCATCAGCGGCATCAAGTGGAAATTAGAGAATTGAGTCTTGAAAAAACAAACCATAGTCCGTAAGCAACAAACCGAAGTATTATAAAAACAAACCAAAGTCGGAGGAATGACATTTGAACAGCGGAGCGGTTTCCTCTTTTGTGAAAAATGTGCATTACGGTGACGGGGTGACCTATGTCATCGGGCATCGCCACGCGGACGCGGACAGTGTGTTTTCCGCCATGGCGATGGCACGCCTGCTGACCCTCGCGGGCATCGACGCGCGCGCCCGCATTGCGTCCGAAACGGACCGCGAGACGAAGGCGGTCATGGACTATCTGCGCCTGACGCCGCCGGACATGCTCACCGACGCGAGCGGACTGCAGTTGGCGCTCGTCGACCACAACAGCCTTTCCCAAGCGGTGAAGGGCGCGGACAAGGCGTGTATCGTGGGCATCTACGATCATCACGCCCTGTCGGAGATCGCAAGCGTGGACATCATCCCCGTGTTCATCATGCCCGTGGGCAGCACGGGGACCATCATCTACTCGCTGTATCACCAGCTGGGCGCGGAGATCGATGCGGTGACCGCAGGCATCCTCGCCGCCGCCATCATGAGCGACACCAACAACTGCCGCTATCAGGGCTCCACGGAACTGGACAAATACGCTCTGAACGAACTGCTCGAAATTGCCGGGCTCGACCGCACGGCGTTCAACCGCGTCCGTCTGCACGGCCGCATCGATTACAGCGGCATGACGGACCATCAGATCCTGAAAAACGACTACCGCCGCTACAGCGTCGCGGGGCGCGCCGTGGGCATCGGCTACGCCCGCTCGGTAGGACTTGAAAACCATATGGACATGCTCGCGCGCATGCAGGAAGCAATGAACGCCTATTATCCGTCCTCGAAGTGCGACCTACTGTACATCATGATCCACGACTACGAGACCGACCGTCAGGACATCCTCTGCGCGGGGGAAGGGGCATTTGATGCCGCCGTCCGCGCAATCGGCTCCGCGGACGGGAAACATATCACCCTCAGCCCCAGCATTTCCCGCAAGGCGGATTTCATCCCCGCTCTCACCAAAGTGCTCACAGAGCAGGAGGAATCAAGTGGAACACAGGTTTGAAAACGGCACTCTGACCCTGCGTCTGACGGGACGCCTCGACAGTCTGGCCGCCCCCGGTGTGCAGACGGATATCACCGCCCTGCTCGACGAGACGGGTGCGGGCAGCGTCGTCATCGACCTTGACGGACTTCAATATGTGGCGAGCGCGGGCCTGCGCGTGTTTCTGCAGGTCAAAAAGCGGGTGCAGGATCTCTCCATCATCAATGTGCCCTCCGCCATCTACGAAGTGTTCGAGATGACGGGTTTCACCGAGATCATGACCGTGACGAAAGCATACCGCCGCGTGCCCGTGGAGATCTGTGAGGTCATCGGGCGGGGTGCCAACGGTACCATCTACCGCGTGAACCCGGAAATCATCGTGAAGACCTGCGGCGGCGAAAACGCCCTTGCCGACATTGCCCGCGAGCGCGAACTGGCGCGGCGCGCCTTTGTGCTGGGCGTTCCCACGGCGATCTCCTTCGACATCGTCCGCATCGGGGACGGCTTCGGCGCGGTCTATGAACTGCTGGACGCCAGATCCGCCGCCCAGATTTTGCAGGCGGAACCGGAACGCATGGACGAATGTGCCGCCCTCACCGCGGACCTCATCAAAACCATCCACGGAACGCAGGCGGGGGAGGGAAACATGCCCTCCGCGCGGGAAGCGCTGCTGGGCTACGCGGAGTATATCTCTGGATATCTCGATACGGACACCGCCCGCAGGCTGGTCGCCCTCATCTCCGCGCTTCCCGAGGATAAACACATGATCCACGGCGACTGCCACATCAAAAATATCATGGTGCAGGGCGGGGAAGCCATGCTCATCGACATGGACACCCTCTGCTACGGACATCCCGTCATCGAACTGGGCTACATGTACAACGCCTACTGCGGTTTCATCGAACTGAATGAGCGGGAAGGCACGGAGTTCATTGGGCTTTCCGCTCCGGACGCCCGCGCTTTCTGGAAAAAGCAACTGCACTGCTACTTTGATACGGAGGATGAGTCCTTCCTTGCCTCCGTCGAAAACAAAGCCCGCATCGCGGGCTACACGAAACTGATGCGCTATGTCCTGAGAAAAGTGGGCATGGACACGGAGAAAGGGAAAAAACAGGCGGAATATCTGAAAAGCCAACTGAAAACGCTGACGGAAAGCGTCGATACGCTCGTGTGGTGAAACGCGCGGCGGAACGCGATCCCGGCAGGAAGAACAAAAAAGAAGAAGCCATAGGGCTTCTTCTTTTCGCTGCGCCTTCAGGGACTCGAACCCTGGGCACCCTGATTAAGAGTCAGGTGCACTACCAACTGAGCTAAAGGCGCATGGAGCGGTAGACGAGACTCGGACTCGCGACCTCCACCTTGGCAAGGTGGCGCTCTACCAACTGAGCTACTACCGC
>JAZLLT010000074.1:0-27660 GCA_045598325.1 Clostridia bacterium
GTCCGGATGCCGGGTGATATCGGGAACCCGATCCGTCCCCAGTCTGTCAAGGCGCATCCGCAGTGTCGGATGGTCGAAAGAACGGGACAGACTCTCTTTGTCGATCAGACTCATCCAAAAATCCTTCCGTTCCGGAAGTGCCGCGAAAAAGCCGTTCCAACGATTTTTCACGAGATCTGCGGGCGCCTTTTCCCCGGAAAAGCAGTTTTGATACGGAGTTTCATATTCATAGCAGCTGAGCAGATGCAGCTTGGTGAGCGCTTGCTCCATAGCTCCTTCTCCCGCTTTCTTAGCCGCGTCATCCGCTTCATACTCATCATAAATCGCGGAAGCGCATCTGTAAACACCGAAATACTTCATATACAGGGTATCGGGGAAGGAGTAAAACAGCTTGAAGAATGCTGCCATAAACACCCGGGGCCTGCTTTCATTCAGGAAGATCGCGTAGTCCGCTTCTTTTTTTCCCATTCTCTGCCGTTTTGAGTAATGGCCGAACTCATGCAGAAGCACCGCGTAGAGCTCTTCTTCCGTCATGTACGAAATCAGAGCTATGCCGAGATTCACGCGATAGGTCTGCCCGACACAAATAATGGAAGCGTTTACATCCTGCATAAACGTCAGTTCGATATGCCCCCGGCAGCCATTCTCGTCGGCAGCGCGCCGGGCAAGGTCGTACAGGCGGGCAAACTTCAACCGGGGAGGGTGACAGGAGCCATACACCAGCTCAAACCGCACGGTGCGGAACTGGGACAAACCCGCCATGAAAGGATAAGACATAAATAAAAACGTCAGAATATGAACAAATGAATTTGCTCCCGCCATACAAAAAGCAATGCCAAGTCCGAGCAGAATATACAAAACCGCCAACGCATCGGTGAGCCGGCGGATGAAACGTAAACGCCGAAGCAGACGGGGAGACAAAGTTTCTCCGTCCCGGCGCAGACGGTCATATTCCTCAGTATCCTCGCGGGCGCTTTTCCGTGCTTCGCGTTTTTTGAAGATCCCGGTCAGCACAGGATTGAGCACGCAAAGAAGAACGGAAAAGGCAAATGTCCCGTTGAGTACCGGAGTTAAACTGCTGCGATAATCCTCGAACAGGATTGCCGAGACAGACAGCACGATAACCGGTATCAGAATACCGGCGGCCATCAGTCTCGCGTCTTTGGCGGTATACTCGCTTTTATCCATCTATACTTCTCCGACTTTTAATGAACACACGAAAAGATACTTGCCGAAATGACCGTCGTCAGCAGAGCCCGCATCACATTTTCGGGTATTTTCTGAATCTTTTCCTCATGTACCGAAAAAGCCGCGGTTGGTTCCGCGGCTTTTTGATTTTCAAACGAGATTACTTTCCGATGACGGCCTTGATGCGTCTTACACCGGCGGAGGAGGATTCTTCCTTCAGGATCTTGAAGGAGACGAGGTCGGCGGTGTTTTCGGCATGGGGGCCGCCGCAGATCTCCTTAGAGTACTCGCCCATGGTGTAGACCTTGACGCGCTCGCCGTACTTGCTCTCGAACAGGCCGATGGCGCCCTGCGCCTTGGCTTCGGGCACGGTCATTTCTTCACAGGTGATGGCAACGCCGGCCTTGATGTACTCATTGACCAGGTCCTCGGTGGCCTTTACCTCTTCGGGGGTCATCTTGCGGGAGAAGGAGAAGTCGAAGCGGAGGCGCTCGGTGGTGATGTTGCTGCCCTTCTGCGCGACCTCTTCGCCCAGCACCTTGCGCAGAGCCGCATGGAGCAGGTGGGTGGCGGTGTGGAGTTTCACGGTCTCTTCCTGATGGTCGGCAAGACCGCAGGCGAACTTCTGCTCGGCGCCGGCGTGGGACTTCTCCTGGTGCTGCTTGAAGCGCTCGTTGAAGTCGTTTTCGTCCACGGTCAGGCCCTTTTCGGTGGCCATTTCGATGGTGATCTCGATGGGGAATCCGTAGGTGTCATAGAGTTTGAACACCTTGCCGCCGTCGATGAGTTTGAGGGATTCGAGGAACTTTTCGCAGTCAGCCTTGAGGGCGGTTTCGTCGGTGCCCTCGTTCAGTTCGGCGATGAGTGCCTGATACTCGGGACGGGGAGGCAGAGCCTTGGCAGCCGCGGCGCGGTTTTCCGCGGTGGGATTCTCAATGACGGGCTTGATGACGCCGTTCAGACGGTCGATGTTGGAAACGATCTTGTCGAATTCTTTCATGCCGTTCTTCAGGGTCTTCTGGAAGCGCTCTTCCTCGAGGAGGAGCTGCTCGACGATGTGAGCCTCGTTGCGCTTGAGTTCGGGATAGACATCCTTGTACTGCTCAACGACGACCTTCGCGACTTCTGCGGTGAAGCCTTCGGGCATATCCAGTTTCATGCCGTGGCGGACAGAGCGGCGGATGAGGCGGCGGAGCACATAGCCCTGATCCACATTGGACGGGGTCACGCCGCGGTCGTCACCGATGATGACGGTGGCGGTGCGCATGTGGTCTGCGATGACGCGGAAGGACTTGGTGTACTCGTCATCATCCGCGTACTTCTTGCCGGAGAGTTCCTCGATCTTGGCGATGATGCCGGAGAACAGGTCGGTCTCGTAGACGGTCTTCGCACCCAGCAGCACGCCGATGGTGCGCTCAAGACCCATGCCGGTGTCCACATTCTTCTTCGCCATGGGCGGGAAGGTGCCGTCGGCCTGCTTGTTGTACTGCATGAACACATCGTTCCAGATTTCCAGATACGCGCCGCAGTCACAGGCGGGAGAGCAGTCGGGTCCGCAGGGGGCTTTCTTGATGATGAACATCTCGGTATCGGGACCGCAGGGGCCGGTGGTGCCGGCGGGGCCCCACCAGTTGTGCTTGGCGTTCAGGTAGAAGATGTGATCCTCGGCTACGCCGCACTCTTTCCAGTAACCGGCGGCTTCGTCGTCGCGGGGCGCCTTTTCGTCGCCGGCGAACACGGTGAAAGCCAGTTTTTCCTTGTCGATGCCCAGGTACTCGGGAGAGGTGAGGAATTCCCAGCTCCAGGAGATGGCTTCCTTCTTGAAGTAATCGCCCAGGGACCAGTTGCCCAGCATCTCAAAGAAGGTGCAGTGGCTGGCATCGCCGACTTCGTCGATATCGCCGGTGCGGATGCACTTCTGCACATCGGTGAGGCGGGTGCCCATGGGATGCTTCGCGCCCAGCAGATAAGGTACCAGGGGATGCATGCCGGCGGTGGTGAACAGCACGGTGGGGTCATTCTCGGGAATGACGGACGCGCTGGGGATCACCGCGTGACCCTTGCTCTGGAAGAATTTCAGATACATGCGGCGAAGGTCTGCCGCGGACTTGATGGACTGGTTCATATTTATCGTTCCTTTCGGTGAAAATTCGGTATTTTCTTGGCTTCCCCCGCCGGGGCGCGAAGCGCGGTTTGGTAGTGAATGAATGCCCAGTGGGCATTCAGAGCCAAACCGGGACCGAACCTGCAGGCGAGAAGTTGTCGAGCGAAGCGAGACTGATGAGGGCCCGGCGGACAGACCACGAAAGAAGGTGCTCCTCATCTGCCGCTACGGCGGCACCTTCCCCTCGCGGAGGGGAAGGCAAGAAGCTGCCTAACGCGAAACACGGAATTTCATTTGATCAAATTCCGCATGCCCGATTTCATATCTCTCTTCTGCCCTGCAGCGCGCGCATGAGGGTGATCTCGTCGGTGAATTCCAGTTCCCCTCCCACCGGCACGCCGTGGGCGATACGGCTGACCGTGATGCCCATAGGCTTGATGAGGCGGGAAATGTACGCCGCGGTGGCTTCGCCCTCCACATCGGGGTTGGTCGCCAGTACCACTTCCCTGATCTCGCCCTGACCGATGCGGGTCATGAGTTCGCGGATGCGGATGTCGTCGGGACCTACGCCGTCCATGGGGGAAATGACGCCGCCCAGCACATGGTACAAGCCGTTAAAATCTCTCGTGCGCTCGATGGCGTTCACATCTCTGGCGTCCTTCACCACGCACACGATGTCCCTGCGGCGGGAAGAATCCGCGCAGACGGGACAGATATCCGTATCGGTGAAGTTACCGCACACGGGGCAGGAATGCACCTTTTTCTTGGCGTTGAAAATGGATACCGCCAACTCCCGCACATCCTCCTCCTTCATGGAGATGATGTGGTAAGCCAGTCTCTGAGCGCTCTTTTTGCCGATGCCCGGAAGGCGGGAGAGTTCCAGCGAGAGGTGGTCGATCGCTTCGATGCCCGCCATTTAGAACAGACCCGGGATATTGAGACCGCCGGTCAGTTTGCCCATTTCGTTTTCGGCAGCGTCTTCCGCCTGCTTGAGGGCCTCGTTGACGGCCGCCATCACCATGTCCTGCAGCATCTCCACATCATCGGGATCCACCGCTTCGGGCTTGATGGTCAGGGAAGTCAACTGCTTTTTGCCGCTGATGACCGCGGTCACCATGCCGCCGCCGACTGTTGCTTCATAAGTCTGGGCTTCCAACTGCTCCTGCTTTTCCAGAGCCTGCTGCTGAAGTTTCTGGGCCTGACGCATCATCTGCTGCATCTGCATGCCGCCGCCCATAGCCATGCCGGGGAATCCGCCGTGCTTTGCCATATGTTAAGTCCTCCGTTGCACATAATTTCTTAGTTTAGTATTATACACAACTTTTGTTATCAAGTAAAGAAGCAAACGCCATAATGACGCATCTTTTTGGGGACACATTCCGTTTTTCCGCCATTTTTTAACGCTTGTTAACCCATTCACCTTGTACATCCCGAAACTTAGTGCTATAATGAAGCATCATCCGTTTGCGGAGGTACATTATGGCTATCGAACGGCTCACCATCGAAGAAATCAAACAATCCATCATACAGAAACTGGAACGCAACTACGGCTGCGAAATCGAAGACGCCACCAAAGCCCAGATTTACGACGCCCTTGCCCAGACCGTAAAAGATCAGGTCATGCGCAGGCGTACCGCTTCCCGCGGCGAGCGCAAGAGGCAGGGCTGTAAAAAACTGTACTACATGTCCGCCGAATTCCTGGTAGGCCGCGCCCTGCACAACAACATGGTGACGCTGGTCAACGAAGACAACTACGCCAAAGCCCTGCATGAACTGGGTCTTGATCCCTCCACCATTTTTGAGGAAGAGCCCGAACCGGGCCTCGGCAACGGTGGATTGGGCCGCCTTGCCGCCTGCTTCCTCGATTCCCTCTCCGCGCTGAAACTCCCCGCCATGGGCTGCACCATCCGCTATGAATACGGCCTGTTCCGCCAGAAAATCGTGGACGGCTATCAGGTGGAACTGCCCGACAACTGGCTGGAGAACGGCTCCATGTGGGAGATCTGCCGCCCCGACCAGACGCAGGAAGTGCACTTCGGCGGCTATGTGGAATCCTATGAGGAAAACGGACGCACCCGCTACCGCACGGTCAACTACCGCACGGTGCAGGCCGTTCCCTACGATATCCCCACCCTCGGCTACGACAGCAACATGGTCAACATGCTTCGCTGCTGGTCCGCCAAGGCGACCAAGACCCTCGATATGCCCTCCTTCAACCGCGGACAGTATGCCCACGCCATGGAGGAAAAGGAACTGGCAGAGGTCATTTCCAAGGTCCTCTACCCCGAAGACAACCACTACGAAGGCAAGGAACTGCGCCTGAAGCAGCAGTATTTCCTCTCCTCCGCTTCCGTTCAGTACGCCGTGAAGGACTTCATCAAGACCTACGGCTACGATTTCCGCATCTTCCCGGACAAGGTGGCGCTCCATGTGAACGACACCCATCCCGGCATGGCCATCCCCGAACTCATGCGCATCCTGATGGATGAGCAGGGTCTTTCCTGGGACGAAGCCGAGGATATCACCCGCCGCACTTTCGCCTACACCAACCACACCGTCATGGCGGAAGCCCTTGAAAAATGGCCCGAAGAAATGGTGAGCCGCCTCATCCCCCGCGTATACATGATCCTGCAGGAGATCAACCGCCGTCAGTGCGCCGCTCTGTGGGAAGTGTTCCCCGGCCAGTGGGAGCGCATCGGCCGCATGGCGGTCATCGGCTACGGTTCCGTCAACATGGCGAACCTCTGCACCTGGATGAGCCATTCGGTAAACGGCGTTTCCAAGATCCACACCGACATCCTCAAAAAGGATGTGTTCCATGATTTCTATCTGGTGGAGCCCGGCAAGTTCACCTCCATCACCAACGGCATCACCCACCGCCGCTGGCTCATGATGAGCAACTACCGCCTTTCCACCCTGATCGACGAAGCCATCGGCGAAGGATGGCGCAAGGACTACGGGAAACTCGCCGATCTCGAATTCTACAAGGACGATGCCGCGTTCCGCGAGAAGTTCCTGCAGGTCAAGTACATGAACAAGCAGCGCCTCGCAGACCGCCTGAAGGTGTCCCAGGGCGTCATCCTGCGCCCGGACGACATGTTCGACATGCAGGCAAAGCGCCTGCACGAATACAAGCGCCAACTGCTCTCCGCCCTCGCCATCCTGATCCTGTATAACCGCATCAAGGATAACCCGAACATCAACATCCAGCCCCGCACCTATATTTTCGGCGCGAAGGCGGCGCCCGGCTACTACCGCGCCAAACTCATCATCCGCCTCATCAACGAGATTTCCAAACTGGTCGAAAATGACCCCGTGGCGAAGAAGTTCATCCGTGTGGTGTTCGTCGAAAACTACTGCGTGTCCATGGCGGAAGTCATGATGCCCGCGGCGGATGTCAGCGAGCAGCTTTCCACCGCCGGCAAGGAAGCCAGCGGCACCGGCAACATGAAGTTCATGATGAACGGCGCGGTGACCCTCGGAACACTGGACGGCGCCAACATCGAGATCCTCGATGCCGTGGGCAAGGACAACATCTACATCTTCGGCATGACCGCCGAGCAGGTGGAGGCCGCCTATCAGGCGCCCGGCCGCAGCGGCATGATCTTCGAGACCGACCCCGAAATCCGGCGCGCGCTCACCCAACTCATCGACGGCACTCTCGCGCCCGAGCAGCCCGGCCTGTTCCGCGATCTGTACCATGCCCTCCTCTTCGGCGACAACGGCAACATGGCGGATCCCTACTTCGTTCTTTCCGACCTGCGCCCCTATGTCAACACCCGCGAACTGGTCAACAGAGACTACCGGAACCGGGATGAGTGGGCAAAGAAAGCCATCGTCAATGTGGCGAGAAGTTATGTGTTCGCCTCCGACCGCACCATCAAAGAGTACAACGAAAAAATCTGGCATCTGGATGAGGTAAAACTGTGATCTCCGCCCGCCACAACCCTTACTCTAAACTTGACCGCTTCCCGCTTGGCGCCTGCCCCGCGGGAAGCGTTGTTTGCCTGCGCGTGACCGTGTTCGACAAGCCCGAAAAGGTCTATGTGCGGGTCTGGAAGGGCGGCGGCGAGGACAAGATCGAAATGAGACCCGTCTCCTCCAATGTCTACGAAGCCTGTGTTTCCGTAGGGCGCGAAACGGGGCTCACCTGGTACTACTTCATTCTGGAAGACGAAAACAGAGAGAAAACCTATCTGGGCAAGCCTGCGGGCGAGACCTGCGGCGTGTTCTCCCATGAGCCCGCTTCCTTCCAGATCACCGTCTACGATCCGTCCTTCGAGACCCCCGAATGGATGCGCAACAGCGTCATGATGCAGATCATGCCGGACCGCTTCGCCGCAGGCGGAACCGTCATCCCGCCCCATGACAAGTACGCATACCTTCATGAGGACTGGTACGAACTGCCCCATCTCTGCCCCGGGGAAGCATTGGACTTTTTCGGCGGCAACCTCAGGGGCATCACGGAAAAACTGCCCTACCTCCAAAGCCTCGGCATCGGCGCGCTGTATCTCAACCCCATCTTCCGTGCCCGCTCCAACCATAAGTACGATACCGGTGACTACATGCAGATCGACCCGTCCTTCGGTACGGAAGAGGATCTCAAGACCCTCACGCAAAAAGCAGGCGATCTGGGCATCCATGTCGTGCTGGACGGGGTGTTTTCCCACACCGGCGCGGACAGCCGCTATTTCAATAAGTTCGGCACCTACGATTCCGACGGCGCCTACAACGCCTACGGGCACTCCCCCTATTCCTCCTGGTATACCTTCCGGGGCGATAAGGACGACTACGAATGCTGGTGGGATTTCAACACCCTGCCCAATGTGACCGAGACCGACCCTTCCTACCTCGATTTCATCATCCGCGGGAAGGACAGCGTGGTTGCCCACTATCTGAAAGCGGGCACCTCCGGCTGGCGCCTCGATGTGGCGGACGAACTGCCGATGGAATTCATCCGCTATCTCCGCCTGCGGACCAAGTATGAGGGGAAAGACAACTGCGTCATCGGCGAGGTCTGGGAGGACATCACCAACAAGACCACCTACGGGCGGCACCGCTGCTACGCGGCCGGCGACACTCTGGACAGCGCCATGAACTATCCCTTGAGGGAAATGACCATCGGCTTCCTGCTGGGCAGAGTGAGCGCCTACACCTTCGAGGAATTCCTCCGCCATCAGCAGAGCACTCTGCCCCGCCCCATGCACTATTCCATGATGAACCTGCTGGGCAGTCACGACAAGCCCCGCATCATCGACATCCTCTCCGGCAGAGACGAGAAACTGCTGGAGCCCGGACACGATGAGCGGAAATTCGTGCCCCTGACGGATGACGAATACCGCCTCGGCAAAGAGCGCTTCGTGTACGCCTTCGAGTTCCTCTGCCACCTGCCGGGCATGCCCTGTCTGTACTACGGCGACGAAGCGGGACTCACCGGCAGCGGAGACCCCTTCTGCCGCAGGACCTTCCCCTGGGGCAGAGAGGACAAAGACCTCACCGAGCGCATCGGGAGCATCATCCGCGGGCGCAATGCGCACAGGGAACTCAGGACCGGCGCCTGCATCATAAACGCCCTCGGCGACGACCGCATCGAAGTACGCCGCGAGGAAGACGGAAAAGAGAACATCTACACCCTGTCCCGGATTTAGGAGAACCATATGAGGATCAAACGCGTTTCCGAAAACAAATATGCCGCGTACGACGAGGATTTCAACCGCGTGGGCACCTGCACCGTGAGAAGGCGGGAATTGTCCCGCATCTTCCCGGACCGCCCCGTGCAGTATGAGATCATCGTGAACTGCAACGAAGAGAGCCGTTATCTCCTCTGGGGCGCCGCCGTCACCCGCGCCCGCATGCTGGCGGAGAATCAGCGGCTGCCTTCCCGCGTCTATACCTGCCTGTCCCCCGAAAACAGCGAGGAACGGCAGATCCTCACGGATCTGGGCTTTACCGAAACCGACATGATCATACGCGCGGTAAAGCCCGTGACGGACGAGCAGGTGAACCTGCCCATCCCCTACGGCTGCACCATCGTGCGCGATTATCTGACCAACGAAAACGAGATCCGCAAGTGCCTGACCCGCTACAACGAGTGCTTCGGCACGAATGAAAGCCGCTCGTGGCTGATCGGTCTCAGCGAGAAGCCCGATTTTGCCCGCATCCTCATGGTATCGCCCGACGAACTGTGCGGCGAACTCATGGTGTGGCGCAGCGGCAAAAACGGCGTCATCGGCATCATTCAGACCGCCCGCAAGTGGCGCGAAAAGGGCGTCGCCGGTTACCTCATCGAGGACGCCCGCAAGTATTTCGCCACAATGGACCTCGAAAACATCCTTTTCGATGTGTGGCTTGCCTCCCCCGGCTGTAAGGAACTCGCCCGGAGCAGCGGTTTCAAAAAAGGCAGCATCATCGAACTGCGCCCCGAAATCCTGATCGGATAAAAATCAGTACCCCGCGGATTCCGCGGGGTACTTGCTTTACTTGAGTTTCGAATCGATGGATCTCAATCTGCAGCAGATTTCGCCGATCCCGTAGCAGACCAGACACAACAGTGTACTGACGAGTCCTGCGGCAAGTCCGACAGCCCCTAAATCTTTCAAAGTCACAGCAATGATAATGCTGCCGAGGATGCATAAAAAAGTAATATACCGGAAACGATTTTGATAGCATTTCCGATGCCATTTTCGCCGGCATCACTGCTTTTCGCCGTTTCATTGATTGCGGCGATATACTTCTCCTTGTTCGCGTAGGTCATCTTCCATTCGTTTCTCTTTTCCTGCTTCTGTTCATCGGTCAACCCGACCCACGCATCGTAGACGAAATCGGTCAAGATCAGCCTTTGTTTGCATACCGGGCAGAGTTGTGCACCTTCATTTGTTCCCGAGTAAGTATCACCGCAATTTTTGCAGAAGAAAATGTACTTCATGATCATTCCTCCTGTTTATTCTACCCGGAACGCCAGATCCAGCATGTCATCCTCGCCGGGGGCAGTCCAGAGAGGTTTGGCGTGTTCGCTGATCAGATTTTCCCAGAAACGCCGCGCGGGGGCGTTTTTCTTGTAGACGGAAAGGCACCAGATGCCGGGCTTGCCCTCCATGAGTTTGAGCGCCGCCTGCGTGGCAAGCCCTCTGCCCCTCGCCGGGCGGATGAGATAGAGTTCCTGAAAGCGCCACGCGCAGCCTTCCAGGGCATAGCGTTCGTCGGTCACCATGATGAAGCCCACGGGATGGGCATTTTCCAGAATGATGTAGCCGAACACGCCGTCTCCGAAGGGCAGGATGTCGTCCGCAATGCCCTTATCGAAGTAGCCGTCGCCGTCCAGATAATCAAAGCCCTCGCAGTAGAGGGAGATGTCGTTGCGGTAGAGATTGAACAGGTTTTCGATGAGGAGCCTGTCGTCCTCGCGCACGGGACGCAGCGTCATGCGCTCACCTTCTTTTCGATGGTAATGTCCCCGTATTCGTCTTCCTGCTTCGCGGTGACCTTGCCGTTTTTGAGCAGTTCCAATAGACCCATGAACACGGAAATGACCGCTTCCTTGTCGGGCGCGTCCTCGAACAGGGAGAAAAACGACACGCTGCCGCTGCTCACCCGCTTCATGATGAGCGCCATGCACTGGGCGACGGTGTACACCTCGCGGCGCACCTCGCGGCGGGAGAAGTTCTCGAACTGCTCGTTTTCGGCCAGTTCCTCAAGCCTCCTGAGCACCCGCTGGAATGCCTTTGTGAGGGCGGGCAGAGTGAGACCGGTCAGTTCGAAGGTCTGGGGCGGAAGGGGATATTCCTCGGGAAGTTTCGTGTAGAGCGCCTTGGCGGCTTCCTCGAGAGACCGCATTTCCTGGGAAATCTCCTTGAATTTCTTGTATTCCTCCAGTTGGCGGATGAGGGCCTGCTCGGGCGTCTCCGCGTCTTCATCCTCCGGCTCGGGCGGTTTGGGCAGGAGCGAGCGGGATTTGATTTCGACAAGCAGCGCCGCCATCTGGATGAACTCGCTGGCGTTATCCATGTTGAGTTCGCCGATGTTGGCGACAGATGCGATGAACTGCTCGGTGATCTCCGAGATGAAGATGTCCTTGATGTCTATCTTCGCCTCGTGGATCATGTCCAGCAGCATGTCCAGCGGGCCCGTATATTCGTATTTTTTGAGGTCGACGACGATGGCCATTTATATCACTCCGATGACTGTACTGATCCAGTGGAAGAAATTCGCCAGATTTCCGAGGATAAACATTTCGACTCTGCCGATGAGAGATGAGATGATGTCCAGCTGCGGGATGAAATTGCCTAGCAACAGCAGCGCGATGAACACATAGCCCGCGATGCGGCGGAATCTCATGGTGCCGATGGCGTCCTGCTTGAGCACGAGATCGTTGAGCACATGGTAGCCGTCCAGCGGCGGTATGGGAATCAGGTTGAATACGGCAAGGGCGATGTTCAGCGTCATGCAGCGGGTGAGCATTTCAAACAGGATCGCTCCGATGCTTCCGAACGCGGCGGTGATGACCGGGGTCACGACCGAATTCGCCCCCATGAACGCGAAGTAGAAAACCTTGTCCGGCAGAAAATAATAGACTTCTTCCGGTACGACGATGCGGGTCTCTCCGGCGATCTCATAGATGAACGCGGAAGACGAAGCCATATCCTGCAGGGAATCACCGGCGACGGGCAGTCTGTGGATGGCGAGATTCAGCACGACGGTGGTGATGACCGCGCAGGCAAGGCAGACGATGAGGTTCGCCGTGATGCCCGCCAGAGACACCTTGATGTCGTCGCGGCGCCACTTTTTGTACAGCAGCGGATTGACCGGCACGGGCTTTGCCCAGCCGAAACCGATGAGGAACATGCACAGAAAGCCGAGCGGATCGAAGTGCTTTGCGGGGTTCAGCGTGATGCGCCCCGCATAGCGCGCCGTGGGGTCGCCGCACTTCTCCGCGATGTAGCCGTGCGCCGCCTCGTGAAGACTGATGGAAAACAGCGCTCCGGGCAGCAAAATCAGCAGCGAGCGCAGGAACGAGGCGGGATCATTCATTAAACCAAACAGCATTTTTTCCTCCTTGCAGGAAACGGGGCAAACGAGTCGAATATATCGGCGGGTGATAGTATGAATGTATATGATTTTGACAAGACCATTTTCCGCGGCGATTCCACCGCGCGGTTCTATGTGTACTGCTTAAAGCGCTGTCCGAAAATCCGGAAGCGCGTGCCGCGGCTTATTTTCGAAGCGGCGACCGTTCTTCCGAAGCGCAAGCAACTGTTCAAGCAGCACATGTTCGCCTTCCTCAAGGACCTTGATGACCCCGAGAAGATGGTCACGGAGTTCTGGGACGCGAACCAAAAGCATGTGAAGCAGTGGTACCTTGCGCAGAAGCAAAGCGATGACCTCATCATATCGGCATCGCCCGAATTTCTCATCCGCCCCATCATGAAGCGGCTTGGGGTAAGCAATGTGCTCGCCTCCCCCGTGGATATCTACACGGGTCTGTACGGCGGACGCAACTGCCATGGCGAGGAGAAACTGAACCGCTACCGCATCTACGCGCGCGGCGCAGTCATAGACCGCTTCTACTCCGATTCCAAAAGTGACCAGCCCCTGGCAGGCATCGCCAAAGAGGCGTTCCTGGTCAAAGGGGAAAAAGTGCTCCCGTGGGGAAAATAAGATAAAGGTAAGAGTTGCGGAGAAATCCCTCCGCGGCTCTTTTGTTTTTGGAAACGCGGGCGGATGATATCCGCCCCTGCGGGTTTACAGAAGAGGCTTTTGGGGATGCGCTCTTCATCACCGCTTTGCGGAGCTTCCCCCGGAGAGGGGAAGCCAAGGGGGCAGCCAACCTCTTGCTTTTCCCCCCATGGGGAAGGTGCGCCCGCAGGCGCAGATGAGGTCGTCTTCTCTGCCTTATTCCGCGCTCTCGTTTCCGCCTTTATTGGTCTTTTCTCTCGGGATGCGCTTGCCGTTTGCGGGTCTTACCTCACCCGTATGCTTCGCGCTCTGACGCGGATCGAAAAATTTCTTTCCGTTCTCGCTCTTATCGAAATTCCTGCGGTCGCCGTCACGGCGGTCGAATTTTCTATCGTTAAATCTGCCGTGCTCGCCGTCTCTGCGGTCGCGGCGGTTGTTGAAGTCCGGTTTGCCGCCGAAGCGGCCGCCCTTGTTGTCATAGGGCTTGCCGTAAGGTCTTCCGCCCTTGGCGGGAGCGGGAGAAGCGGGCTTGGGCGCGCGGGGCGGTTCGGGCACCTTGATGTCGATTTCGGGATGGATCTTGCTGCCGCAGGCTTCTTCCAACTGCTTCATGAGGGAGGCGATGACCTGCTCCGCGGGCGCGCGCTCAAGGAGTTTTTTCGCGCTCTCAATCAGTTTCTCATCCTGCTCGCCGTTTGCCAGTTCGATGGTCTTTTCCATGAGCCGTTGCTCTTCCGCCCGGTGGATGTCTTCGCCCGAGGGAGGCAGTTCGGTGAGGATAGCGGTCTTGGTGATCTTGCGGTAATCCCACATGCGGGCGGTCTCGCGCCCCACCACGAAAGTGTAGGCGCGGCCTTCTTTGCCGGCGCGGCCCGTGCGGCCCACGCGGTGCACATAGTATTCCACATCCAGGGGAATGTCGTAGTTGAACACGGCTTCCACATTGTCGATATCGAGACCTCTCGCCGCCACATCTGTGGCGATCAGGATGCCCACGGTGCCCTGCTTAAAGCGGGCCATGATGGCATCGCGCTCGATCTGGCGCATGTCGCCGTGCAGTCCCGCCGCGGCGAATCCGCGGTTCTGAAGGGCGGTCACCACTTCTTCCACACCCATTTTCGTGTTCATGAACACGAGGGCGCGGCTGATGTTGTCGCGGACCAGCAGGCGCGCGAGCAGCTCGATTTTATGGAAGGAGCGGATCTGGATGTAGGTCTGCTTGATGGCCTCCACGGTCATCTGCTTGTTTTCCACCTTCAGGAACTGCGGCTCCTTCAGGTATTTCTGCGCGAGGGTCAGGATGGGCAGGGGCATGGTGGCGGAGAAAAGCGCCGTCTGCCTGTCCTCGTTGGTCTGGGAAAGGATGCTCTCGATGTCATCGCGGAAGCCCATGTCCAGCATTTCGTCCGCCTCGTCGAGGATGGCGACCTTTACGCGGGAAAGAGAAAGGGAGCCGCGGTTCATGTGATCCATCACGCGACCGGGGGTACCGACGATGATCTGCACGCCGAACTGCAGTTCGCGCAGTTGCCTTTCAATGGGCTGTCCGCCGTACACGGCGAGAACGCGCAGGCCGGGGCGGTATTTGCCCAGCTTCTGGATCTCGCCCGCGGTCTGCACCGCCAGCTCACGGGTGGGGGAAAGGATGATCGCCTGCACATTTTTGTCGGAGGCGTCGATTTTTTCGACCAGCGGGATGCCGAACGCGGCGGTTTTGCCCGTGCCGGTCTGAGCCTGACCGATGAGGTCCCTGCCCTCCAGCATAGGAGTAATGGTCAGTTCCTGAATGGGCGTGGGCTTCTCATAGCCCATGTCGGTAATAGCGCGAAGAGTTTCTTCTGAAATGGGAAAATCAAAGGTTTCCAATGTATTTTTGCTCCAATCGATAATAATCTAACATAAGGATAGCACAAAATGGCGGCCGTATCATCACGGGACAGGGAAGATTGGGTAAAGAGTTGAAAATCGCGGGCGGTATTGCGGTTTTTCAGCGCAAATGTTATAATAAACGGGTATAAGGAGGCGGAAACATGAAGCGATACGATCTTACTCTCATCAGCAAAAACCGCCCTGCCGTCTTCACGCTTTCCGTGCTCTGGATTGCGTTTTTCCACTCCACGCTGGCTTTCGACAGCACTTTCGTCATGAACCTCAAAAACTGGGGTTCCTGCGGTGTGGATGTGTTTCTGTTGGTTTCGGGCATCTCGCTGTATTTCTCCATGCAGAAAAACGGCGCGGACATATCGGGCTTTTACCGGCGGCGGATGCTCCGCGTGCTGCTGCCCTCCCTCATCGTTTCCATCCTGTGGTTCGGGTATAAGGACCTGATCGCGGGAAAAAACATCCTGCTGTTCGTAAGCGACATGACGGGCGTCACCCTCTTTACCCGCGGAAAAAAGGCGGTCTGGTTCGTGGTCGCCATCGTCATCGACTACCTGCTTTACCCCTTCATCTACCGCTTCTTTGAGAAGATGAAGTGGTCGCTTCCGTCCTTTCTCCTGCTGCTCGCCGCGGCATTTTCCGTCAACCTTGCTTTGAAGCTCACCTTCCGCGAGATCTACGAAAACAGCGAGATTTTGTGGCGGCGGCTCCCCGTATTCGTGACGGGCTGCTTCATGGGCAAAGCGGTCTATGAAAAAAAGACCCTGCCCGTGAACGGGTGGGTCATTCTTGCCGCGACGGTCCTCCTGACGGGAATCAGTTTCCTTATTCCATTCAGGGACATCGGGCATCTGCGCTATCTGTTCCTGCCCCTCGCCATCGGCTATACGATGCTGTTTTCCCTGGCAGGCGAATGGAAGCCCGTCACCAAGATTTCCGCGTTTTTCGCTCCCGTCTCCCTTGAAATCTACCTGCTCCACGAAAAAACGCTGGAAATCCTGCCGAAATTCCTGCCGGGCATGGGAAACGAGCTCATCGATCTCACAGGCTTTTTGATCGCGGTGATTGGCGCGTACGCGCTGCTGCTCATCGAAAAACGGATTTTGAAAAAGAAGTAAGAAAAAGCGGAAAGAACCTGCGTTCTTTCCGCTTTTTTGTTTTCGCTTATTCCGCAAACAGGCAGCCCTTTTCCGTGTACGGAATGCGGTAGACACCGTCCGCCACATCGTATTCCGCATTGACCCCGGTGATCTCGCCGTTCCCGTTCATCAGGCAGAATGTAAGCCCCGCTTCCGCTTGGAGGGTGAAGATCATCTCTTCGGCAGTGAGGACGCCGTCCGCTTCACGCAGGGCGCGCAGATAACCGAACACCCGCGTTCACGCAGAACAGGCAGAGCATCGTCACCGCAAGGCAGACGATCAACTTTCTCATCTTCATGTGTTATTTCTCTTTCTGTGTCTGTCAGTTACATGTATATTTACATATTATCGGAATTTACAACCGTAAAATTACGCATGCGGGTTGAATTGTCAATACTCATTTTCCATACAACACAAAAAGAGGAGCCGCAGCCCCTCTTTTTTGCGTGTTTTCCTTATCTTGCCCGCACGATTTCGGTGAGCACATCCACCATGGTCTCCATGTCCTGCACGCAGGCGCACTCGCGCACGCCATGTCCGTTCATGCCGCCTGTGGAGAGGTTCGGGCAGGGCAGTCCGCGCCAGGAGAGATTGGCACCGTCGGTGCCGCCGCGCACGGGCGGGAAGGTGGGATCCATGCCGCACTTGCGGTAGGCGTCCGCCGCACGCTCGACCACATCCATGTGATCGCGCATCACATCCAGCATGTTGCGGTAGCCGTCCCTGAGGGCGATCTCGCAGGTGCCCTCGCCGTATTTCATGTTGATGAATTCGGCGCATTTCACCATGAATTCCTTGCGGGACCGGAGTTTTCCGTAGTCGTGGTCGCGGATGATGTAGGCAAGAGCCGCCTCTTCGCCGGTTCCGTTCATATAGCCCAGATGGTAGAAGCCTTCGTGTCCCTCTGTGTGGGCGGGAGTCTCGCTTTCGGGCAGCATGGAGGCGTACTCCACCGCCATGAGGGCAGCGTTCTTCATCTTGTTTTTCGCGGATCCGGGATGGATGGCAAGGCCCTTGAAGGTCACTTTGGCGGAGGCGGCGTGGAAGTTTTCATACTCCATTTCGCCCATGACGCCGCCGTCCACGGTATAGGCGAAAGCCGCGCCGAACTCGGGGATATCCAGTTCTTCCGCACCGCCGCCGATCTCCTCATCGGGCGTGAAGGCGATCATGACATCGCCGTGAGGAATCGTAGGGTCTTTGATCAGTTTGTCCGCCAGCGCCATGATTTCGGCGACGCCCGCCTTGTCGTCCGCGCCCAGAATGGTTTTGCCGTCGGTGACGATGAGGTCCTTGCCGATGCACCGTTTGAGGGCGGGATAGAGTTCGGTGGAAAGGATGACACCGTTACCGATGTCCAGCACGGAGCCGTCATAATTTTCGATGATCTTCTCGTTCATGGGCGAACAGGGTTCGTTATCCACCACATCCAGATGGGCGATGAGACCGATGGCCGGCTGACCTCCCGTGTTTCCGGGGATCTTGCCGTACAGATACCCGCGTCCGGTATTCTTCACTTCGGAAATGCCCATGGCGATCATGTCCTTTTCAATGACCTTCGCCATTTCCAACTGCTCGGGCGTGGAGGGATAAAGGCCCGTGTCCTCTTTGGACGCGGAGGGAACATGGATATATTTGCGGAACAGATCGATGACAAGAGACATAACAGCACCTCGTTTCGTTTGATGGGGATATTATACGATGAGAACAGACGGAATGCAAGAAGAAAAGCAATACCGGAAAAGGTCGCCAAGTCGGGAAAATCCGCCCATGCGTATGCCGGCAAAAAAAGACCGCCTCGGATGAGACGGTCTTTTCCATCAAAATTTACGCGTTGGTGTAGTTGTCGAAGTATCCCTGCACGAGCACCACGGGCGTGCCCTTGTCGCCACTGCCGCTGGTCAGGTCGCAGAGGGAGCCGATGAGGTCGGTCAGTTGTCTGGGGGTGGTGCCTTCGGACGCCATGCTGCCCTTGAGGTCCGCGTCCTTGTGCTTGATGGACTCGGAGATCGCCTGCTTCAGCGCTTCGCCGGAGAGGTTCGCGAAGTCGTTGTCTGCCAGATACTTGAGTTTCAGTTCGTTGGGCGTGCCGATGAGGCCGTCGGTGAAAGCGGGAGAGACCACGGGGTCCGCCAGTTCCCAGATCTTGCCCTGGGGATCCTTGAAGGCGCCGTCGCCGTAAACCATGACTTCCACGAGTTTGCCGGTCTTTTCGAGGATCTTCTGCTGAATGTCCAGCACCAGATTCTTGCACTCGCGGGGGAAGAGTTTCACTTTGTCCTCGGTGGACTTGTTGGAGCCGAGCAGACCGTACTTCTCGTTGCAGCCGGAGCCGCTCACGGGAGCGGTCATGATGTCATCAAGACCCATGACCACGCGGGCGCCCGCGTTCTTCAGGATGCGCTTGGTGCGCGCGCGGGTGTGGATGTCGCAGGTGATGACGGTGTCGGTGTAGGCGAGGATCGCCTTGGGGTTGTTGGCGAAGATGATTTCGGCTTCGGCGCCGCAGGAACGGATGAGGTCGCCGTAGTATGCCACATAGTCCACGCCGGTGAACTCGTGCTTGTTTTCGCCGAAGAGCGTGCGGTATTTTTCAAGGGACAGAACATCGGTGTAGGGATCGACGCCCGCCTCGTCCAGTTTGTCCAAAGACACCAGATTGTTGCCCACCTCATCGGAGGGGTAGGACAGCATCAGGACGACCTTCTTGACGCCGCTGGCGATGCCGCGCAGACAGATGGCGAAGCGGTTGCGGGACAGGATGGGGAACATGACGCCCACGGTCTCGCCGCCGGTCTTCTTTTTCACATCGGCCGCGATGTCGGAAACGGTGCAATAATTGCCCTGCGCTCTTGCCACGACGGACTCGGTGATGGAGATGACATCGCGGTTGCGGAGGGAGAATCCTTCGCTCTCGGCGGCTTCCAGCACGCTGTCGACGACGATGGTGCCCAGATCGTCACCCTCGCGGATGATGGGGCAGCGGATGCCGCGGGAAACAGTACCTACTCTGCGTTCTTTCGTATCCATGCTCAAATTCCTTTCCATATAGACGGCTTGGAAAAAACAGGGTTTCATCACAAAACAGAAATTATAAACGGGAAGGGCGTCTCTGTCAACATACGGACCGTAAATCCGTGTTGAGTTTTCATAAATATGCGTTTTTCGTCTAAAATTTATCACAAAGAACTGTCCGGGGGACTGTTTTTTTTGCCCCGTTTTATGTTATAATGTTTTTGAGAAAATCTATCCGGAGGGTTTATTTATGGCAATGGACAATTTCAAGGAAGAAGTCATCGTAAAGCGTCATAACGGTTTCAACAACGCCGTATATTATCTGTTTTGGATCATCATGATCTTCAACGCCATTTTCGGCTTTATCCTTCTGCAGAGTGTTCTGTATTCCATCCAGACCGGCTTTGACTGGGTGAGCCTCATCCTCTGCCTTGCGCTCATCGGCATCGCGGTGCTCATCTGGATCAAAAAAGACGGTCTGCGCGTGGAGTATGAATACACCTTCACCAACGGCACCCTGGATGTGAGCATGGTCATGAACAACAACAAGCGCAAGTATCTTGCCGAGATCCCCATGAAACTCGTGGAGAGCGCGG
Source organism: Clostridia bacterium (assembly GCA_045598325.1). GTDB lineage: Bacteria > Bacillota > Clostridia > Christensenellales > Aristaeellaceae > RUG14130. Next base: position 19,597 of record JAZLLT010000074.1, read on the forward strand.
GAAGCGTGCTGCATCCTTCCTTCAACCGCTACATCAACGACAAAAACCTCAAAAAGCACAACTGGTTCCTGAACCGCGACGCGGATCTCATCTACCTGTACTTCACCAAGAACGGCGTGAAGCGCCTCGCCATCCTCGAGCCTTCCTCCGAGATGCAGGATATGATGCACAGCCGCGGATACATGAATTTCGGCGTATGGCAGGAGACGAAATAAACCGATATGACCGTATATCTCGATAACAGCGCCACGACCAGACCCTCCGAGGGCGTGATAGCGGCCATCACCGCTTCTCTTTCGGAGGGCTACTTTAACCCCTCGTCCATGTACGCGCCCGCCCTCACGGTGGAAAAACAGTTGACCGCGTGCAGGGACAAGATCCGCTCCGCCCTTTCCGCGCCCGACGCGCGGGTCATCTTCACCTCCGGCGGCACCGAGGCAAACAACCTCGCCATCACGGGCACGCTGGGCGTGTCCCGTCCCCCCTACCGCGTTGCGGTCAGCGGAGCCGAGCATCCGAGCGTCTACGACACCGCCTTCCTCACGGAAAAGAACGGCGTGGAAGTTATCTCTCTGCCCCTCGACCCCGACGGACGGGTAAATCTGAACGCCGTCGAAGAGGAACTCAAAAAGGGACTTACCCTCCTTTCCGTCATGCAGGTCAACAACGAGACCGGCGCGAAAAACGATCTTCCCGCCATCCGGGCGATGAAAGAAAAACTCTGCCCCACCTGCCGCATGCATGTGGACGGCGTACAGGGCTTTCTGCGGGAAGACATGAGCATGAAGTACGCGGACCTCTATTCCCTTTCCTCCCACAAGATCCATGGCCCCAAGGGTGTGGGCGCGCTGGTGGTGAGGAAGGGTCTGCGCCTCACTCCCTCCCACACGGGCGGCGGGCAGGAAGACGCCCTGCGCAGCGGTACGGAGAACACCCCCGGCATCGTCGGACTTTCCGAAGCCATTTCCGAGATGCTCGCCATGACGGACCGCAGAGAAAAACTCATGAACCTGAAACTCCGCCTTGTAGACGGCATCAGGGCGAATATCCCCGAAGCCATTGTGAACGGCCCCTCCCCGGAGGAAGGCGCGCGGCACATCCTATCCGTTTCCTTCCCGCCCGTCCGCGGCGAAACGATGCTGCATGCCCTTGAGGAAAAGGGCGTGTATGTGAGCACCGGCTCCGCCTGCTCGGCAAAAAAGAAAAACGCCTCCCGTGTGCTGACCAACATGCACATCCCCGCGGCGCTGACCGAAAGCGTCATCCGCATGAGCCTGTGCCCCTACACCACGGAAGACGAGATCGACTATGTGATTAACGCGGTCACCGACTGCTACAACCAACTCAAAAAATATACGAGGAGATAATTCCCATGCGCGATTTACTTCTGGTGCGCTTCGGCGAGGTGCACCTCAAAGGTCTGAACAGACCCTATTTTCTCAAAATGCTGGTCCGCGACATCAAAAAAGCGCTGGCGCAGGACGGCATCGGCGGTCATGTATGGATGAGCGAGGAGCGCATGTATGTGTCCGACTTCACCGACATGGACGAGTGCGCCGAGTGCGTACGCAAGGTGTTCGGCGTGTATTCCGTGAGCCCCGCTGTTGAAATGGAAAAGGATCTGGAAGCCGTCGTCGCCAAGGCTGCCGAAATGATGCAGGGCGTCAAGGGATCTTTCAAGGTGTTCTGCAGAAGAAGCGACAAGCGCTTCCCCATGAACAGTCAGGAACTGGCCTGCTACGCGGGTGAGAAGATCCTGGACGCGAACCCCGATCTGCATGTGGATGTCCATAAGCCCGACACTGAAGTGTGGATCGAGATCCGCGACAACGCCTATGTGTGCACCACCGAGATCATGGGCGCGGGCGGACTGCCTATGGGCACCGCGGGCAAAGCCCTGCTGCTGCTCTCCGGCGGAATCGACTCCCCCGTCGCGGGCTATCAAATCATGCGCCGCGGCGTCAACTGTCAGGCCATCCACTTCGCTTCCCCGCCCTACACCAGTGAGCGCGCCAAGGAAAAGGTGCTCTCCCTTGCCCACATCATCGGCAAATACGAGTTCGGCATGCCCGTGCACATCATCCCCTTCACGGACATCCAGATGACCATTCACGAAAAATGCCAGGGCGACATGACGACGCTCATCATGCGCCGTTTCATGATGCGCCTTGCCAACGAGGTCGCCAAGAAAGAGGGCCTGCAGGCCATCATCACGGGCGAGTCTTTGGGGCAGGTGGCTTCCCAGACCATGGAAGCGCTGGGCTGCACCGACAGGCTGGCCGAAATGCCCGTGTTCCGTCCCCTGATCGGCCTTGACAAACTGGAAATCATCCGCATCGCGGAGAAGATCGATACCTATGAAACCTCCATCCTGCCCTACGAGGACTGCTGCACGGTGTTCACACCCAAGCACCCCGTGACGAAGCCCAAGATCGAGGATGTGGAACGGGAGGAAGCCAAACTGGACATCGAAGGCCTCATGAAAGCCGCCCTCGATGGCATCGAGACCGTACTTGTGTGAGGAAACCATGACCACAGCACAATTCATTACCGAACTCAAAAACGACCCGTCATTCATGCAGAATGTCGCCTGCATCCGTGAAATACCGGAGCGGGCGGCATCTTTTGGAGATTTCCCCGAAGAACTGGACGGGCGCATCATACAGGTCCTCAAGGACCGCGGCATCGAGCGGCTGTACTCCCATCAGGCAAAGGCGCTCTCTTACGCCTTTCAAGGCAAAGACTTTGTGGTGGTCACCCCCACCGCGTCGGGCAAGACCCTGTGCTACAACCTGCCCGTGCTGTCCTCGATTTTGAAGGACGACTCCTCCCGCGCGCTGTACCTGTTTCCCACCAAAGCGCTGTCTTCCGATCAGGTGGCGGAACTGTACTCCATGATCCAGGCGCTGGGCGCGGACATCAAAGCCTTCACCTATGACGGCGACACGCCCGCTTCCGCACGCACGGCCATCCGTCAGGCGGGTCATGTGGTGGTGACAAACCCCGACATGCTCCATCAGGGCATCCTTCCCCACCACACCAAGTGGGTGAAACTGTTCGAAAACCTCAAGTATGTGGTCATAGACGAGATCCACGCCTACCGCGGCGTGTTCGGCAGCAACCTTGCCAATGTCCTGCGGCGCCTCGACCGCATCTGCGCCTTCTACGGCGCCCACCCCACCTACATCTGCTGCTCCGCCACCATCCACAATCCGGGTGAACTGGCCTCCACCATGACCGGCAGACAGATCTCCGTCATCGATGAAAACGGCGCGCCCGCCGGCAAGAAGACGGTCATCTTCTATAATCCCCCCGTGGTCAATCAGCAGTTGGGCATCCGCGCGGGCAGCATCCCGTCCACGCGCCGCATCTGCGAGCGGCTGCTCGAGCGCGGCGTCAGGTCCATCGTGTTCGGCAGGAGCCGCCTCGTCGTCGAGGTGCTCACCCGCTACTGCAAGGACCGGGTGCGCGATCCCATCGGCAACGCGGGACGCGTGCGCGGCTACAGAGGCGGATATCTGCCCACGCTCCGCCGCGAGATCGAAACGGAACTGCGCGCGGGCAATGTGGACATGGTCATTTCCACCAACGCTCTGGAACTGGGCATCGACATCGGACAACTGGACTGCTGCGTCATGTGCGGCTACCCGGGCACCATCGCGTCTTCCCGTCAGCAGGCGGGCCGCGCGGGACGCCGCAGAGAAGAAAGCCTCACCATTCTGGTCGCATCCAGCAATCCCCTTGACCAGTATGTGATGAACCACCCAGACTACTATTTCGACCAGAACCCCGAAACCGCCCACATCAACCCCGACAACCTGTTTATCCTGCTCAATCACCTGAAATGCGCCGCCTACGAACTGCCCTTCGAGAAGGAAGAGAAATTCGGCGGCGTCGGCGAGACCGGAGAACTTCTGGACTACCTCTCGGATCAGAACATCCTGCGGGAAGTCGGCGGGAAATGGTACTGGATGGCGGAGGAATTCCCGCAGGCGGGCATCTCGCTCCGCTCCGCGTCCGACCAGAATTTCCTGATCGTTGACATTTCCGACCCCAAAAAGCACCGCGTCATCGGCGAAATGGACCGCTTCACCGTGCCCATGCTGCTGCACAAGTATGCCATCTACATGCACGAGGGCAGGCAGTATCAGGTGGAGGATCTGGACTTTGACGACAAGAAAGCCTATATCCGCGAGGTGGATGTGGGCTACTACACCGACGCCGACCTGACCACAAGCCTGAAGGTGCTGGACGAATTCGATTCCGAGGACGCCGGCTGCCTCACCCGCCACAGGGGCGAAGTGTTGGTCTCCTCCATCGTGACCGTGTTCAAGAAAATCAAGTTCGACACCCACGAAAATCTGGGCTGGGGACCCGTGACCCTGCCCGAACTGGAAATGCAGACCACCGCCTGCTGGTGGACCCTGCCCGACGGACTTGAGGAACGCTACGGCAAGGATGAGGTCAAAAACGCCATGGTAGGGCTTTCGTACCTGCTGCGCCACATCGCGCCCATGTACCTCATGTGCGCCGTCACGGACATCTCGGTGGTCTACCATGTGAAGGACACCTTCTCCGGGAAACCCACCATCTACCTCTACGACCACATCCCGGGCGGAATCGGCCTTAGCGACAAGGTCTATGACATGAACGACCTTCTGTTCAAGGAAGCCTACCGCATCCTCTCCGCCTGCCCATGCACAGACGGCTGCCCCTCCTGCACGGGAGCCACCAGCGAAGGCAGCAAGCATGTGCTGATGATGATACTCAAAGAAATGGAAGAAGCATACAAATGAAAATCACATTGAATCCCGACGCCGAAGTCGTCGCCACCGTCAAAGAAGGACTCAAACAGAAGGGCGGCTACTGCCCCTGCAGAGTCGGAAAAAGCGAAGACATCAAATGTATGTGCAAAGAATTCCGCGAGCAGATCGCGGACCCCGAATTCGAGGGCTTCTGCCACTGCATGCTGTATTACAAATCCAAGGACTGATCCGTCATGCTCGATACCAAAAAGACCGAATTATTCGAAACCACACCCATCCCGCAGGCCGTCATGAAACTGGCCGTGCCAACCGTCATGGCGACGCTGGTGATGGTGCTGTACAACCTCGCCGACACCTACTTTGTGGGCAGGATCGGAAGCGCAGCCGAGACCGCCGCGGTCAGTTTCGCCGCCCCAGTGCTGCTGGCGTTCAACGCCGTCAATAACCTTTTCGGCACGGGCACATCAAGCCTCATGAGCCGTGCCATCGGCAAAAAGGACTATGAGACCGCCGCAGGCGCGTCAGCTTTCGGCTTCTACGGCGCTCTCGTCTGCGCCGTTTTGTTTTCCATTATCTGCACCGTCTTCCGCCCCGCGCTGCTCCGCCTCCTCGGAACGGGCGCCGACGCGGAAGAAGCCACCATCCGCTACCTTTTCTGGACGGTGACGCTGGGCGCCGCGCCCTCCATCCTCAATGTGGTATTGTCCTTTCAGGTCCGCGCGGAAGGCGCCTCCATGCACGCCGGTATCGGCTCCATGTCGGGGTGTCTTCTCAATGTCATCCTCGATCCCGTCTTCATCATGCCGTGGGGCCTCAACATGGGCGCCGCGGGCGCGGGCTGCGCGACCTTTATTTCCAACTGCGCGGCGTGTCTGTATTTCCTCGTGCTGATTGCCGTGAAGGGCAGAAACACCTGCCTGTCGGTGAACCCGAAACATCTCCGCTTCACCCGCGAGATCGTGGGCGGCAGTTTTGTCGTGGGCATCCCCGCCGCCATACAGAACCTGCTGAATGTAACCGGAATGACCATCCTCAACAACCTGACCGCCTCCGCGGCGCTCGTGTTCGGAGAAGCGTCCGTCTCCCCCGCCGTCGCCGCCATGGGCATCACCCACAAGGTGGACATGATCCCCATGTACATCTCCATGGGCATGGGGCAGGGTATCATGCCGCTGGTGGGCTACAACTTCGCCTCCGGCAACGCGGAGCGCATGAAGAAGAGCATCACCTTCACCATGAAGTTCATGCTCGCCTTCGCCTTTGCCGCTGCCGCCGCTTACTTCGTTTTCGCGGAAAATATCATCGCTTTGTTCATGAAAGACGCGGAAATCGTGTCGTTCGGCGGTCGTTTCCTCAAAGGCTTCTGCCTCGCCATCCCCTTCCTGTCGCTGGATTTCCTCGCTGTCGGCGTGTTCCAGGCGGTTGGCATGGGCGGCAAGAGCCTGCTGTTCGCCATCCTCCGAAAGGTGGTACTCGAGATCCCGGCGCTTTTCCTCCTCGATCATTTCTTCCCTCTGTACGGTTTGAGCTACTCCCAACTCATCGCGGAAGCAGTGCTGGCTGTTCTGTCCGTGTTCATGCTGGGTGAAATATTCCGCTCCGCGTCCAAAAACACGGTTACATCCGTTGACAGCCGGTCCGACCGGGTATTATAATAAATATTACCTTAAAAAGGAGGTAAGTTACCATGAAAAGAATCATCGCGCTCGTATGTGCCCTCATTCTCATGATGGCAGTCGCAGCCCCCATCGCTTCCGCGGACGAGTGGAAGACCGCATGGGTCAAAACCAACAGCGGCATCGGCCTGAATGCCCGTGAAGCACCCTCCACCGACGCCAAGATCATCATCACCATTCCCTACGGCTCCGAGGTCACCATCACCGGCTACAGCAACAACAAGGCCTGGGCCTCCATCCGCTATCAGGGCGGCAACGCCGGCTATGTGAGCACCCGCTATCTGGTGTTCTCCAAGCCCGACCCCTATAAGCCCACTCCCAAGCCCACCGCCAAGCCTACTGCCAAACCCACTGCCAAGCCCGACCCCGGCACCACCGTTTCCTTCTCCACCTTTAAGCATGTGACGCCCTACGCCGCCGTTGTGTACACCTCCACTCCCACCGGCACCGTGCATCTCCGCTGGGCTCCCGGCACCGCTTATGCCTCCATGGGCATCTGCGTGCAGGGCACTGAGCTGACTGTTCTGGCCGAAGGCAACGGCTGGTATCAGGTCCGCGTGGAAAAGACCGGCTATGTCGGATTCATGGCCAGTAAGTTCATTGTCAAGAGCGGTTTCTAAGGAGGAATAAACAATGAAGAAGATTCTTGCCATCGTTCTGGCTCTTATGCTCGTTCTGACCGCCTGCGCGGAAAATGAAGACGAGATGCGGTTCGAAAGTTACTACAACATCGAGTTCGAGACGCCCGCCGGCTACACTTTCGATTTTGACGAAGACCTCGGCACCGTGTATGTAGGCAACTTCATCCCCGATGATGAGAACGCCGTTTCCTACATGCTGATCATCTCCTACTCCGAAGAGTTCGGCGATTACACCCTGAACGACTACACCGATGAAGAGTTCGCGGTCGCCGCCGAAGCCCTGACCGCCGACTATGAGGCTCCCATCGTGGGCACTGCCGAAACCGGCATGGGCACCAAACTGATCACCGTGATCGAGACCGGTTCCGAATCCTGCTACGGCAGCATCCTGACCATCTACCACGGCTTCTTCGTACAGGTCCACCTCTTCTCCAATGTCGAGATCACCGATGCCGATATGCAGGTCGCCATCGACATCCTGACCTCCATGGAATTGAGCAAGAAGTAATTACACTTCAAAAATTCCTCCGTTTCGGCGGAGGGATTTTTTTATGGAAAAATCCTCATTTTTCGTAGCCATCTCCGTTAGCCCTTCGTATATACAGGTGTAAATCAAAAACGAGCGCCACAGAGCGCAGACAAAAACGGAGGGTACATAAAATGATGAACGAAACCATGATGATTATCAACGAGGAAGAACTGTTGGAAGCCGTCGGCGGAAAAACCACCACCCACATGATCAAGTACAAGGTCAAGAGAGGCGATTGCCTGTGGAACCTGGCCCGCAAGTATCACACCACCGTAGACGCCATCATGAAGGCGAATGTGGGCAAGATCAAGAACAGCCGCCTGATCGTGACCGGCTGGACCATCAACATCCCCGCAAGATACTAAAAGATAGAAACAACCGCCCGCCCAGGGAAGGACCATGGCGGGGGGGTGGTCTATCCCAAACAGAAAGCATTATTTTTTACCCAACCA
>JAZLLT010000075.1:0-16119 GCA_045598325.1 Clostridia bacterium
TCCGAAACGCACACCGTCACGAACCAGAGATACGATTTCTCCACCCTCGTCCTTACCGGCCAGTTCTGTTGTATAAATGTCTTTCGTCGTATGGTATTTCCCGGTCTTTTCATCCATGACAAGCCGGTTGTCGATGTCAAGATAAACTCCGTTTTCCGGATAATGTACACGCTCACTGTAGGTGATTGCCTGTACCCGGCCTGCTCCGAGATCAAAATGCTTGGCTGCATTTCCGCGCAGGGATACGATCTCCTTGCCTTCCAGAACCGCAAAGTCGATGCTGTTGGCAGATAATGTCAGTTTCTTTTCCATGTTATTTCTCCCTTTCCGTTATCCGATTCGTCAGGTCGTTATTTCCCCCATAATATGTTATTCCCGCAAGACTACCTTACACCTTCCATAAGCTTGACGCAAATGCAGGGCCGCACACAGCATTCCTCCTCCGACACACGCTGCCCAAACGTGAACACATAGCCGTCCGCGTCCACCCGGGCAGCGCTGTCGGGCGTTTCTCAATTGCTACGCAGCCACCACCAACAGGCATTTAAGGGAAGCGGTTGTTCTTCTGTGCCAAAGACATATGTGTTGATTTCATCAACAACAAAAGCACCGTTTCGGATAGCGGCTTCTGTTGCAATCACGATGCGCTCTCTGTCTGCAGAGAAGTATTGCTCCGCTTCATCCACACTCAGCAGAAACACATTATCCCCATTTACGGTCAGAATGCGTGCTTGTTCCTCCGCGGAAAACGCGTCACGCAAAAATGTATCATTGAGCCATGCCCGCAGGGAACACTCTTCCCACGAAACATCCGTCCACTCCTCATGGAAGGGCTTCGTTTCCAGTGCATAGCGGCTAATAAGCAGCACACTGTCATCCTTCTCCTCCAACACGATCCATTCCACAGGTTCTTTTCCGTTTTCCATGCAGGCATCCTGCTCATAGTGTCCGAAAACGACATATTCCTTGCATTCCGCCCTGCCGCAAAAAACCGCAGCAAGGCAAATAAGCATCGTGAAAATCCATATTCTCTTCATGGTGTCCTCTGTTCATTTTGCTATTTGGTTCGAATGGAAATCTCCATTTTTCCCATAACAAATTATACTCAATTCTCATAAATCGTACTGTCTCTTGTCATGAACGACGCCTTGTATGCTATGAACGGCATATTGTCATAATGAAAGAACATTATCATCGCCCTAAAAAGTGTATTGTTATTCCTTTTATGGATAATGAATGTTCTGCCCTTAACAGGTAAGATTATTTCCGTACGGAGGTGTAGCTTATGATAGGAGTATAGCTGACACAACTACGGAAAATACATGGCATGTCACAGCATGATTTAGCCCGTAGTTTGAAACTTTGTGACAAGGCAATTAAGAACTGGGAAAGCGATATTTCCGATCCGAATGCACAGAATATTGTTGCTCTGTGCAGGATTTTCCATATCACTTCAGATGAACTGCTTGGCATCAGCGATGATGTTGTATCATTAGGATCATTGAATGATGAAGATAGGTCTGTGTTCCGAGCACTTGCTCAGGCATATATGGATGCTGTACAACGAAAAGAATTACTTGAGTAATGAATGTAACCGTTATAGTCTGCTTGCAATAGTCAAATGGGGATACTCATCTTAAAGATTTGTTTACGCTCATTAATGTCTCAACATTTGTAAACAAACTACAAATGAAAGTTCGGAAAGGAAATACGACTCGTCTTTTTCGATAGCAGAAATAGAATGGGAAGTGCTACAGTATTGACAGCATTTCCCATTTTGTTTATTGTTACCTCCTGCCTTTTTCGAGTTTCAGTTTCATAGGAACTGTTGCTTCATACGTTCCGTGAAAACTGGGCTGAATACCGATAGTTAATCCATATCGGAACAACATAGCTACCATCAACTTTCGGATTCGCATCATTTCTATCACCCCCTACTTGTAGTGTACCATATATCAAGTACAAAATAAAAATGATACATGAAAAGCGCATAGAGTGTAACATAATTCTAATAACGTACAATAATCAGAAGTATGCTGCCTCTATTAGTGTAGTTATATTATGATAACGCAAGACCATTTCTTGATTTTCTAACGTATTTGAGATATAATACATAAGGAGGTATGATGCATGAATGTTGTTATATGTGATGATGAACAATTGTACATAAATTCTATTGCATCCAAAGTATCATCCTGGGCGCAGGAAAATGGACACCAGCATTCTGTTTGTGTACGGAGCTTTTCTTCAAGCGAGGATCTCCTAGACGCTTGGGAAAATGGATTACCAATGGATATGTTGTTCATAGATATCCAGATTCCAAAGGAATTGAGTGGCTTAGACCTTGCAGCGGCTATCCGTAAGTCCGATCAAAACGTTCCGATTGCCTTTATTACAGGGTATCCCAATTATGCATTTGATGGATATTTGGTTAATGCAATCCGCTATATCATGAAACCATTTGATGAGCGTCCCATATATGATTGTTTGAACATCGCATGGTCCAGATGGACATTATCACAGGGCAACCGCTTGCAGATTATGACAAAACAACATCGCTATGTTTTGTCCATCTCGAAGATTATGTACATCGAGGTTCAAGGACGTGAAGTTCGTTTTTATACTTCTGACTTTGGCTGCATCAAAATCAACGGTCGACTTAGCGATTATGAAAAATCATTGCCGTCATCAACATTTGGTAAGTGTCACAAAAGTTTTGTCGCCAACATTATGTTCGTACACAAATTAGGTGCAAATTGCGTAACTATGGCCGATGGTGCCCATTTACCACTCGGAAGAAAATTTGCAAACGAGTTCAACAAGCTGTTCACGCGTTACTACTTTCCCAAATAGTAAAAAGGATACCTATAATGAATATATTATTTGAATTATTATTGAATGCCTTCCAAGCCGTGATGATGGTTTCTTTTATGCGAAAAGTAACCAAATCCAAACAAAACTATAGCTTCTGGATAGATTTCACATTTTGTTTCTTGATTTTCGGAGTATTATCTATGTTCACATTCATTCAGATTCCAATTTCGGATAATGTAATTTTTGTTTTTCCTTTATCATATGCTATTGTTACTCAACGTGGTTCTTGGTTACAACGAATTATGTGGACGTTTATACTTGGAGTTGTTATGGTCTACATTTCAACGATTATGATAGATCTATACGATCTCATGTTTAATGTAAATTTCTCTCATCTTATGGAGCCAGGCATCACTCGTATAGGATTTACAATTACATCTAATATTGCAATGGCAATTGTCCTTTTCACCATCAGTAAAATCTGCGGCAGTCAAGTTGACACCATAATTCCATCAACCATGTCAGTGATTCTGGTATTTTTGCTTGTTAGTCAATATGTATCAGCCGAATTATTCTATATATCACAAATTACAAACGAACATCACGAAACTTACTCAATTATGTCACTTGTCTGTGCTTTTGCCAGTTCAATAATCACTTTTGTATTGTATGAAACCATAAATAAAACTGCTGAGAAGCGCCACAAACAAGAAATGAAGCAACAAACAATGATTATAAGCCGAAAATATCAAGAGGATATTGGTGCTGTTTATAATCGTATGTTGATAGCACAACATGATTTGAAACATCAAATTGAACTTGCGCAGGATATTTTGGAACGTGCAGGTATGAAAGAGGATTCCGAAGAACTGAAAAACGCGGTGCTGACATCATCTATTATAACAACCGGATGTCTCAGCGCAGATGCCGTATTGACCGCCAAAAAGGACACCGCAACCAAAAACGGGATACTTTTTGATCTCGAACCATTCCCATTAATTCCGCTTCCCATCAACGAGGTAGAATTCTGTATACTCCTGACAAACATTCTGGATAACGCCATAGACAGCGCTATACATTCGAATCCTTCAAACGGTGAGAAACACATCCATCTGCATTTCAGAAGAGCCTGGAATATGTTCAATATTGTTTGCAGGAATTCGGCGGATCCGGCAACAATTCGCAAAAGCGGGGAACGGTTTATTTCCTTCAAACAGAACACCGGACTGCATGGGTTGGGTACGGAAAGTATATATCAAACGGTTTCCGATCACAATGGTAGCTGCGATTTCTCGCTGGCAGACGGCGTTTTTTCGGTTTCCATAGTAATTCCCGATGCTGAGGTGTAAAATGCTTGAAAAAATATCCTCTTTTTTAGTTGATAAGCTGATAAACGGTCAAGAAATGGACAACTCAGATAAAGAAGTCTGCGCATATGGCGTTCAAACATTGATATATTCGATTGCCAGTACCGTATGGCTGATTTGTTTGGGATTTCTGTTTCATGAGACTGTCTTTGCCTGCATTATAACAGGTGTCTTTTACGTAATTCAAACTGTTGGTGGTGGAAAACACGCAAAAACTCGGATTGCATGTGTGTTTACAATGACTGTTTTTATTTGTGTAGGTCTATTCATATGCCGTTCAAATACTCCCATTACTGCATATATGCTATTTTCATCAATAGCTATTGTATATCTCCTATACAGGCCATTGATTTTGCACCCGAACAAAGAATTCCTTGGTGTGAAGAGGGATACGCTTATTATCAAATCACGGATAATCACATCATTCCTTTACATCGTTTTGATAACCATTCTGTGCCTTCTTCCTCAGTACGTGTCTGCATATAGTATAGGGCTATCATTTTCAGCGCTGTCAAGATTAGTTGCTGTGATAGAACAAAATGAACAGGAATGCTAAAGCAGGCAACAAAGAGAAACCTGTGCATTTATTATTCATGTTATCAGCATAAGTGGATACAAATATGTTGACCTCCTCGTTTTTTGTAAGTATACCGTGTGAGATTGAGCATCGCAAGTTCAACGGCGTACGCATTTAGTCCTTTATTCCAGCTTCCATATGCTTTTCCTAAATGTTTCATATTTGCTCACTGCATATAGCCAACCCGGACGGCCAGCTTTTTGTTCACTTCTGCATAGATGTCGATGAGCTTATGTTCTATAGGCGCACCTTTTATCTCTGGATGCAATGAGGCGAAGCTTATCACCGAGAAATGGTAAACGTACCGTACGCCGCTGATTAGCAAATCCAGATATTTGCTAACTTTTCTCGTTTTTTGCTAACCAAATTCGCTGTATTTCAACGTACTTTACTTAACTCGGAAGCACAATTTTTTCGGTGTTTCGCTAGGCCAAATGAGTAGAAATCAGCTTTATTTGACATGGCTTGTAAATGACGCTCTCAACTCCTAAGCGAAAGGCCGCGCGTTCGAATCGCGCCGGGCGCGGTTAATGACACGGTTGCCGGAAGGTGCTGTGTCTTTTTGGTTTCGTTTGAACCTGGTTTGGAGAAGAACTTTTAATATATATCGCAGTATGTGTTGTTTTTTAATTATTGCATTATTCTCAACGATATAATATAATAAATTCAGATGAATAATGGAGGTAGTATGATGTACCAGATTACCTGTGAAATTTGCAACGGTCATGATTTTAAGAAATTCGGCGGCATCTTCACCTGTAAAGGCTGCGGAGTGGAGTATTCCGCAACTGAGCTAAAGTCGATGATGGTTGAAGTAGCCGAGAGTGAGGTTATGGTTGAAACCCCGAATCAATCGGAAGATATTCTTCCGGTTGAGGAATTGCTTGAAATGCTTGACCGTCATCTGGATAGAAAACAGGCTGACCGCGCGGATAAGCGGAGAGTTGAAGCGACAATGGAGATGCACAACGCAGATAATCAAACCGATGTCGACATATCCGAACAATACGCAAAGGTTGCCCGTGAGAGTATCAATCAGAAAGCGAAAGTAAAAATCGAGGAAGCCAGGCAGAACTCGAAAGTCGAGATTGAGCGGGAGAAGACTAAGCAAAGGACTAATTCTATACCTATTGGAGTGGTTATAATTATTGTGGCTTTTTTGGCACTTATGGCAATTATGGCTATTACCGATTGATTGCCTGATTATAAATGGTTGACCGATACCAAGAAGATAAATTTCTATCTTTGGAGTATCAAATAGAATATCGGTCACTAGTTTACCGGCATACATCCTTAACATGAGAAACAATGCCCCTGCATTTTTTGCGGTGAGGCATTGTTTTCATTGTGCATTTATGTTTTTGCCTTTATTCCCCATACATCTTCCCGATGACCTAACTCACGAACCGCTCCGGGGTGAGGCGGGCAATGAGGAGGAAGGCTTTGCAGAGGATGCCGCAGGTGTACATGGGGCGGGGCGCTTTTTGAGGGCGGCTTTGGCGATGAGAGTGCCGACGGCGGACGGATCCGCGCCGGTCTGCGCGTCCTTTTCCATGCGGGCGACGCTGCGGGAGATCCTGCCGCCGTAAAGGCCGTCGCCTTCGATGCTCTTTTGCCGCGCTGCCGTGAAGCCTGTTTTGGTGTCGCCGGGCAGCACCGCCGTGACGCCTGTGCCGAAGGGGCGCACCTCATTGCGCAGGGCTTTCGCGTAGGCGAGGACCGCCGCTTTGGAGACGGAGTACCGGTTCTGATAGAGGATGGCGAGCGGACCTGCGACGGAACTCAAAAACACGATGCTGCCGCGTTTTCTTTCGCGCATGTGAGGCAGCACCGCGCGAGTCATGTTGTCCGCGCCGAAGAGGTTTACCTCCATGAGCCCCCGCGCCTCGCGGGAGGTGGTGAACTCGGTCGCGCCGGAGATGCCGAAGCCCGCGTTGTTCACGAGGATGTCGATATGCCCCTCGCGCCCGATGATTTCGGAAACGGCAGTTTTGCAGGCGTTTTCGTCCGTCACATCGCAGAAGAGCCAAGTGTAAGCGGCGTCTTCTCCCGGCTTGCGGCTCATGCCGTAGACCTTCACACCCTTCTGATGGTATTATACGCTTCTTACATATTACTGTTAAATGTAACGGGGCGTGACTGTATTTCACGCACGGACGGAACGAGGGTGTTCCGCTGCTCTATGCCGCTGACCGGCGGACAGAGATACCGTTTCCCGGGAGATGAGAGGTTACTTTTTAACAAAGCGGATGCGACATTATGTAAGGAAAAATGCGAACGATAATGTCAAATGAAGTGCATATTTTGTGCGGTTTATGCGGATATTCATGTATAATCCGATATATCCGCACTTGCAATTTCGGGTAATGTGTGATAAAATAATGTAACCATATGAAAAGGTCGTGTCAAAATGAAGAAAATCCTGTGCATGCTCTTGACTCTGATTCTTACCGTCGGAATGTTTTCTGCCGCGTTTGCGGATGGGGAAGAAGAGAGTGACACATGGGCTGACAGAGACGCCTTCTATGCGTTCAAATCAGGCATTCTTGCAAATTTGAGAAGCGCTTATGCCGCGTCCATGTCGGACGAGGCGGATGCCCTTTACAGTTCGGCAATCAACACGATTACAGATATATTCTTCGATGAATCCAAGACGCTGGAAGAGAACGAGGCGATCATCAATTCCATCGTCAACAGTGTCAGCAGACAGGTAGCGGCGCTCAACGAACCCGCCGATTATTCAGGCGTCGACGCGGCAATCGCATCCTTGCCTTCGGGTGAATTTACGGCGGAGTCCTACACGGCGGTTCTCCAGGCCATCGGAGCCGTCAAGCGGGGCTATAAACGCTACCAGCAATCGAAAGTGGACGGCTGGGCACAGGCGATCCGCGCCGCCATCGCCGCGCTGGTACCCGTGAGCACGAACGCGCCCGCCGACTACTCCGCCGTGGACGCGGCGCTTGCATCCATTCCTTCCGATCTTTCCGTCTACACCGATGCTTCCGTTTCCGCGCTCAATTCGGCGGTGAACGCCGTCGTCAGAGGGCTTTCGGATACCGAGCAGTCCCGGGTGAACGCGATGGCGGCAAACATCCGCACCGCCATTTCCAATCTCGTGCGCAAGAGCGTGGAATACGCCGACTATTCCGGTGTGGACGCGGAACTTGCGAAGATCCCCGCGAATCTGTCCCTATATACCGACGCGACCGCTGCTGTCGTAACCGCGGCGAAAAACGCTGTCGTTCGCAACTATACCATTGACCGTCAGGCAGAAGTCGACACCATGGCGGCGAATATCCGCCTCGCCGTGGCGGGACTGGTGTTGAAGACCGTTTACGCGGATTATTCCGGCGTGGACGCGGAACTTGCGAAGATCCCCGCGAATCTGTCCCTGTATACCGACGCGACCGCTGCTGCCGTAACCGCGGCGAAAAACGCTGTCGTTCGCAACTATACCGTTGACCGCCAGGCAGAAGTCGACACCATGGCGGCGAATATCCGGCTCGCCGTCAAGGCGCTTGTGATGAAGGGCGCCGACTACTCGAAGGTAGACGCGGCGATCGCGAAGATTCCCTCGAACCTCTCACTTTATACGACATCCACCGCTTCCGCCGTGACCAATGCGAAGAACGCGGTTGTGCGCGGCTACAAGGCAGACAAGCAGTCTCAGGTCGACACGATGGCGACGAACATCGAAAACGCCGTCAAGGCGCTCGTGATGAAGGACGCCGACTACTCGAAGGTAGACGCGGCGATCGCGAAGATTCCTTCCAATCTCAACCTTTATACGACATCCACCGCCTCCGCCGTGACCAATGCGAAGAACGCGGTTGTGCGCGGCTATAAGGCAGACAAGCAGTCGCAGGTCGACACGATGGCGACGAACATCGAAAACGCCGTCAAAGCCCTTGTGATGAAAGACGCCGATTATTCCACCGTGGACGCGGCGCTTGCACGCATCCCCTCCGACCTCGACGATTATACCGATGAATCCGTTGCTGCCGTGAATACGGCGAAGAACGCTGTCGTGCGCGGGCTCAAGATCGACAGACAGTCCGAAGTGGATTTGATGGCGGTCGCAATCGATTTTGCCGTGGCAAACCTCGACCCCATCGTCATAGAGGTGGCGAGCGTGGACAATGACTTTGAAAATACAAAGCTCTCGATGCTCCTCGAGGCGGACATGATGCTGCCGGATGACGCTTCCGATGCGTCGGTGCGGATGGTGGAGAACGCCAAACAAAGTATCATGGCATACCGGTACGATAAAGCGAAGTCGTATGACGCGAATGTGTCTGCTCTGCGCGCGATCCTCAACAAACTGCGGACCGATCTGAAGGATCAGACGAAGAAAAACAAAACCGTCACCACGCCTCATAATCCGCTTGCGCAGTTTGCCGATGTCGTATTCGGCTCCGAGTGGTATGACGGCATCCGTTTTTGCGTGACAAACGGACTTATGAAGGTTGCTTCCGATACCGCTTTCGGCATCGACGGCAACACCACCCGCGCCGTACTGGTTGCCGCCCTCTGGAAGCTGGCGGGCGAACCCGAAGCGGGAGGGGATGTGCATTTCTCCGATGTGGACGAGAAGACGGCTGACTACGGCGCGATTGCCTGGATTGCCGGCGCGGGCATCCTGACGGGAAATGAAGACGGCACTTTCGGTCCCGATGAGGATATCACCCGCAATGAACTGGCGCTGGCTCTGTACCGCTTCGCGAAGTTGACGGACAATGACTTCACGGAGGCGGGCGCGGCGGAATTGCCTTTCGGCGACCTTGCCGAAGCGGATAGTGAGACCGCGGACGCGATCTGCTGGTGCCGGGAAAACGGCATCCTCTCCGGCGCTTCGGACGATACCTTCGATCCGGAAGGTACGGTGACGCGCGGCGAGACGGCGGACAGCCTCATGCGCCTGAGCGGAAACATAAACAAGTGAACATGATTTGGCGGACCCGGTTCGGGTCCGCTGTTTTTATCTGAAGCGGGGTTGACAACGGTGCCCGTTTTTTCTTGACAGTTTCTTTTGTGCGGGTATAATAAAGTATAGTGTACTTGATGGTTTTTGTGGGCTTATGAACCGGTATTAGGAGAAACTGAACGAGATAAGGGAGGCTGCTCCCGTATTTTCCTGCTGCGGAGACGACTGCGCGGTCTGTCCGTGTTTTTTGGCGTCCACGGAGAAGGAACCGCGCGAGACCGCGGAATTCCGGTACCGCGCGGGATGGCGGGACAGAGTCGTATCAAACGGTGAGATCCGCTGCGGAGGCTGCGGAAGCCGCCGCTCCTGCGCCTTTATGATATTGCCATGCATGAAAGAAAAGGGCGTGTCTGCCTGCAAAGACTGCGCGGAGTATCCCAGCGGCAAAATCGTGGACATGTTCCGACGCTTGGAGATCAAGGAAACGGAATGCCGTACCGACTGCGGTGACAGCGGCGAATGGGAACTGCCGAAGCACGCGTTTTACGAAAACGGAAAAATCCGGGCATCGGGGCGGAAGATATTGTTCCGAAACATGCCTGACGGTAGAAATTTTGATGAAATGGCATGACGAAGATTACCACGGCGGGACCAGAATGAAGGAGGATGGAAAGATGGATCTATTGAAACTCATGGAGGACAGATATTCCGTACGAAAATACAAGAGCGACTCCGTGCCGCAGGAATGTGTCGATAAGATCCTCTTTTCTGCGCGGCTCGCGCCCACTGCGCACAACAACCAGCCTCAGGAGATCATTGTGGTCCGGAGGGAAGAGGGACGCGCGCTGCTTCGGAAATGCACGGAGTGCCACTATGACGCGCCGCTTGCGTTCATTGTCTGCTATGACAAAAACAGGGCGTGGAAGCGGAGTTATGACGGCGCCTGCAGCGGCGAAACGGATGCCGCCATCGTGACCGCGCACATGATGCTGGAGGCGCAGTCGCTCGGTCTCGGCACTACCTGGGTCATGTACTTCATCCCCGAAGCGGTGAAGACGGAATTTGCCCTTGGTGACAATCTCGTGCCCGCGGCGATCCTGCTCGCGGGATACGCGGACATGGGACCCGCGCCCGCCCATGCGAGCAGACGGGATACGGATGAATATGTGACTTACCGATGATGCGTGCGGACGGATACGAATGAGAAACTTCACCCGTTTTCTCATCATCTTCTAATGAAATACCGTCTGTTCTCCTCATCTTTCCCTGCTACAATACAGTTGTTCCCGGGAAAGAGAAGAAAAAGGAGATTTGAATATGGAACACATCGAAATGGTTGAAAAACTCCGCGAGCGCGCCAATGTATCCTATGAGGAAGCGAAGAATGCTCTGGAGGCCTGCGACTGGGATCTGCTGGACGCGCTGGTGCTGCTGGAAAACGAAGGCAAGACCCGCGAGAAGCCCCAGGAGGACTACACCACGAAACCCGAAGAGGACAGCAAGCAGACTGTGTCTGAATTCAAAAGCCGCGGCAGGAAGTTCTGCGACTTCGTCACCAACCTGATCAAAAAGGGGAATGCCAACCGGTTCACCGTCACGAGAAAGCAGGAGGAACTGTTCCGGCTACCCGTCACGGTGCTGGTGCTGCTGCTCATCCTCGCGTGGCCCTACTCCGTCATCGCGCTGGTCATCGGCCTGTTCCTGGGCTGCCGCTACAGATTTTCGGGGCCCGATATCGGTGACAAACTGAACAGCGCGATGGACAAGGCGGCGGACGCCGTCCAGAAGAACAGCAAGGAAGAGTAAAGGAAAGGCGGTCGATACCGTGGCAAGCATTTTACTGGTGGAAGATGAAGAAAAACTGGCGCGCTTCATCGAACTGGAACTGACCCACGAGGGCTACGAGGTCGAAAAGGCCTTTGACGGCCGCATGGGACTCGACATGGCGGAAAGCAAGCCCTTCGATCTTCTGCTTCTGGATATCATGCTGCCCGGCATGAACGGCCTTGAGATTCTGCGCCGCGTGCGCAGGACATCGGACACGCCGGTCATCCTGCTGACCGCAAGAGACGCCGTCATGGACAAGGTGGCGGGGCTGGATACCGGCGCAGACGATTATGTGACCAAACCTTTCTCCATCGAGGAACTGCTGGCGCGTATCCGCGTG
Source organism: Clostridia bacterium (assembly GCA_045598325.1). GTDB lineage: Bacteria > Bacillota > Clostridia > Christensenellales > Aristaeellaceae > RUG14130. The sequence goes on from JAZLLT010000075.1 coordinate 11,850, forward strand.
TGCCTCCGTAAAAACACGGCGCGCAAAGAGGACGCCTCGCTGCACAAATACGCGGATCTTGAAATGGATGTGTCCCGCCACACCGTGACGCGGGGCGGAAAAAACATCGAACTCACCAGCAGAGAGTTTTCGCTGCTGCAGTATTTTCTGGAAAACAAGACCATCGTGCTGACCCGCGAGCAACTTCTGGAGCGGGTGTGGGGCTATTCCTACGCCGGGGAAACCAATGTGGTGGATGTCTATGTGCGCTATCTGCGCAATAAGATCGATGAAGGCTTTGCGACATCGCTTTTGCAGACCGTGCGCGGCGTGGGCTATGTACTGCGGGAGGGCGCATGAGGGACGATAAACGGGTCTCCTCCATCGCCCGCCGCATCAACCGCGTGTGGGTCCGCAAAGCCATCAGTCTCATGATCTCCGCGGATATCCTGGTCCTGCTGCTTTTACTCATGGGATACGGATCCGTGTGGCTCAAAGGGGAAGGACTGACTCTGCGCACCATTCAGGACCTGCGCGCAGGCTGGGACAAGAGCATTCCGAGCCTTTGGAACAGGATGACAACGGTATGGGTATCCCTTGCGGATGCCTTCGGAGAGCCGTACCGGATCACGGATCCCGTGTTCCTTGCGGCGGTGCGGAACGGCTTTTGTATCCTCATTCCGCTGGAGGTTCTGCGGGTCCTCGCGGGCGTGCTGGACGGGCGTAAAAAGGCGCGCCGCCTGCTCATCCCTCTGGAACAGATGGCTATCACGACCCAACAATTGACCAAAGCGTCCTTTGATTCGGAGCGGCTGCACCATCTGGAGGACGCCATCGCCACGGTGGATTCGCCCGATGCCCGCCTGAAAACGGGAGACGCGGAACTCGTGGGGCTGGAAAAGGCGATCAACGACCTTTTGCAGCGCATGAACGAGACCTATCAGGAGCAGACGCGGTTCGTGTCCGACGCGTCCCATGAACTGCGCACGCCCATCGCCGTCATTCAGGGCTACGCGGATCTGCTCGACCGCTGGGGCAAACAGGACGAAAAAGTGCTGGATGAAAGCATCGCCGCCATCAAGAGCGAGTCCGGGCACATGAAAAAACTCATCGAGCAGCTGCTGTTCCTCGCGCGGGGCGACAAGGGCAAAAACCAAATGAATCCCGCGCCCATGGACCTCGCCGACATGATGAAAGAGGTCTGCGAGGAGAGCAGGATGATCTACCCCGGGCGGGAATGGAAATTGAAAGGGGAGACGCCCGTGCCCGTGACGGGCGACAGGGACCTGCTCAAACAGACGGCACGCATCCTCATCGAAAACGCCGTGAAATATACGGGCGAGGGTTCGCGCGTCACCCTTTCCGCCGGCATGGAAAACGGCATCCCCTGCTTCTCCGTGCAGGACAACGGCATCGGCATGAAAAAAGAGGATCTGCCCCACATCTTCGACCGCTTCTTCCGCTCCGATCCCGCCAGAGAAAAGGGCGGAACGGGCCTCGGGCTATCCATCGCCAACTGGATCGTCAAAAAGCACGGCGGCTACTTCGAGGTATTGTCCAGAGAAGACTTCGGCACAAAAATGAATGTGTTCCTGCCACAGGAAAAGAAAAACTGAAAAATGCACCGTGCCGCGTTTTTGCGGTACGGTGTGTTTTTAATACCGGATCACATATACCGCATCTTTCTGTTGCGGGAACCGCGGGGGATATGATATAATATCCGCGGATTATGACGGAAGGAGCGACTTCCATGCTTTACGATATCACCCAGCCCCTGTTCGGTTGTGTCGTGTTCCCCGGGGACCCCGCGCCCGAAAGAAAGATCCTGATGGACATGGAGAAGGGAGATGTGTGTAATCTCACTTTTCTGTCTATGTGCGCCCATAACGGCACCCATGTGGACGCTCCGCGGCATTTCATCGCGGACGGAAAGACCGTCGACGAACTGCCGCTGGACCGCTTCGTCGGGCTCTGCTTCGTGGCGACCGTGGAGGGCGATGTGACGGGCGGCGATGCCGAAGCGATCCTTGCACGGGCGAAGAAAGCCCGTGAAGGCGCCGAAAAGAAGATCCTCATCCGCGGCAGGGCCACCCTTTCCATGGACGCCGCGAAAGTGTTTGCAAAATCAGGCGTGGAACTGTTCGGCAACGAATCCCAGACCGTAGGCCCCGAGGACGCGCCCATGGCGACTCACCGGGTGCTGCTTGGCGCGGGCATGGTGCTGCTGGAGGGCGTGCGGCTGCAAAGCGTGCCGGACGGCGTTTACCTGCTCTCCTGCGCACCTGTCAACCTGAATGGCGCGGAGGGCGCTCCCTGCCGCGCGTGGCTCATGGACATATGAAACGAATGAGAAACGCGTCCGAAAAGGAGATGCTGCTCTCCTTCCTGCAAAGCGAATACCGCTCCGCCCGTTTCGGCGGCGATATCGAGAGTGCGCTCCGCTCGCTTGGCATCGATGAAGCGGTCATCACGCGGGGCGACCCGGCGGACGAGCATGAGAACGCCCTCCGCAGGCAGGTGATGGCCGTGTTCCGCGGCTATCCGGACAAGGAAATTTTCGAAAACTTCCCCGCGCAAATCCGATGGGTTTACGCGGAGATGGAGGAAGCGGACCTTGAACGCGTCCTCTATCTCGATGATGATTATTGGAACGAACTGTCTTCGGGTACGGGAAGGCCCGCCGCCGCGGCGGAAAACATCGCACGGGGCGTCACGATCTACGGTGTGCCGAACGACGGCTTCCTTGCCGCCGGTGACGCGCTCCTGCAGGGCGTCACCTTTCCGCCCATCGTGCTTTTGACGGCGGGGGAAGGCTTCCTCGCCATTGAGGGACATCAGCGGCTCACCGCCTATGCCATGGCGCCGGGCTTCTTTTCGGGCGCGAAAGCGTATGTCGGCATCTGCTCAAAAGAATCATTGCACCGCAAAGACAAGCGGTTTTAAGGAGGAAACACCATGCTGACCAAAGGAATCCATCATTATTCCATCAAGTGCGCGACCATGGAGGAACTGGAGAAGGTCAAGAAATTCTACTGCGGCACGCTGGGTATGCCCGTGACCACGGATCTGCCGAACGGCTGCATGATCGACAGCGGCAGCGGCTTTGTGGAGGCGTTCGTGGGCGAGAGCACCACGGAAATGGGCGCCATCCGCCACATCGCGTTTGCCGTTGAAGACGCCGCCCTGTGCGCGAAGACCGTGAAGGAAGCGGGCTGGGAAGTGTTCATGGAACCCAAGGAAATTCAGGTGCCCTGCCACGCCATCATCGCCTTCTGCTATGGTCCCGTGGGTGAGCAGGTGGAGTTTTTTCAGGTGCTGTGATGAACATTGAAACGCCGCGCCTCATCCTGCGTCCGTTCATGGAGGATGATTGCGGTGACCTGTATGGATTTCTGAAACAGCAGGAAAACGATGAATTCGAAGGTTGTCCCGGCGTTACCTATGAAAACGGACGGCAGCACCTTGCCTGCCGTCTGGGAAACGACGAGTTTTCTGCCATCGAACTCAAGGAGAGAAGCAAGGTCATCGGCAACATCTAATGCGGCAGACGGGACTTCGATACCCGCGAGGTCGGCTATATCGTCAACAAGGACTACCGCCGCACGGGCATCGCGCTGGAAGTGCTGACCGCGGTCATCGGGGAACTGTTCCGTGAGGGTGTTCACCGCGTTTTCGCCCGGTGCGACCCGCGCAACGAATGTTCGCGGCGGCTTCTCGAAAAGGCGGGCATGCGCAGGAAAGCGCATCTCAGGCAGAACATTTTCTTCATCGGCGACGCGGAGGGCAATCCCGTCCGGAAGGACACCTATGTCTACGCGCTCCTGAAAGGCGGAAATAATTTCCGAAATCCCCTTGACAAACGGAGCGTGCCGTGATACAATTCACCACGCTTCGCAAAGCGAGGCGAATGAGCGGCGCTCATTCCAATGGACAACGGTATAGATGATTGATTCTATACCTATGTCCCGGGGAATGAGTGCCGCTCGTTTTTGCGCTCCCCGGTAGGCGCGCTATACCTATAAGGGAGGTAAATCATGGTCAACTACAGAAACGATCCCACCGCCAACGCCGCCATCGGGGCAATCGATCGGGAATTTCGCCAAAAGGCAAGACAAGCCGAGAGGCTCCGCGAGAAGAAAAGACGCGGGGAACTGACGCCCGAGGAGGAGCGGGAAGCCCGGAGGAACTTCACCGGGATCTTCCGGCATCTGCTGGAAGAAGCCCTGAACCAGCGGCAGAAATGAATCCCTCGGATTCATTTCAACCGGGCGGGGTTTGCAGGTTTTGCTAA
>JAZLLT010000076.1:0-24578 GCA_045598325.1 Clostridia bacterium
GTTCTCGGCTTCGAGGCCAAGGCCTTCGGCGTCAAGCTTCATTTCCTCAATGAGGTCGGCGAACTGGACCTGCTTCTCGGCGGGCAGCGCTTCGTAAGCTTCACGGATCCAGTTGGCGTACTTTTCGGAAGTGAGCATATAGAGGAAGTTCTTGCCGACGAGCTCGGAGTTGACGCCCATGTAAAGGGGAGCAACGCCTTCGGCTACGAAGTCCCACATATTCATGAAGGTGGCTTCGCCCAGGTTGTTGAACTCAAAGACCTTGTTCAGGGTCTGAAGAGCCAGAGGATATTCGTTGCCTTCGGCGGCTACGCCTTCAGCCTCTTTCCAAGCCTTGGGAACAAAGTTCAGCAGGTTGCCGGTTTCCAGCATCTTGCTCTGGATCTGATTGCCATCCTGGATCAGAGTCATGGAATAGACATGCTTGGAGGACTTGATATCAGCGTTCAGAGTGGTGAAGATGGAGTTGTTCTTGGGCTGGCTCCAGTCGATGGTTCCGGTGTAGGAAGGATCGATGGTCTTCAGCATTTCGATGAAGGACGCGCCGGCGGTCTTGCCGCGGCTGGAGTTTCCGATACCGTACATGACCTGGCCGTTGGATTCCTCAATGGCCTTCTTGTACAGTTCTTCGTTGGTCATGGTCTGAGCCTGTGCGATGATGTCAGCGACGGTCTCGTCCGCGAAGGCGAAGGAGAACATGGTGAACATCAGTGCGATGGCGAGCACGACGGAGAAAAGTTTCTTCATGGTACTACCTCTTTCCTTGTATTTGGGTTAACCCCTTATCGTTATTTTAACACAATCCCATTCGTATTTCAAGCGGAAATGCAGGAAATCTGCCAACATAAAGTAATTTTATGATGGCAAAAGCATACTTAATATTTTCTTTTTCCATCGTTTCCGATTTTACAATCACATGATAAAATATATTTATCAAATAAGAGGTGGCATACATGATTCTTACCCGCGACCGACATTTCTATAAAGACTATTTTTCACTGCTGTTCTACATTGCCTTTCAGAATCTGCTTTCTTTCGGCGTATCGCTTCTGGACAACATGATGCTGAGCCGCTATTCCATTACGGCGCTCAACGGCGCGGCGGTCGCCAACCAGATCCAGTTCCTGCTGCAGATGATCGTCACATCCGCAGGCGAAGGAGTAGTCGTACTGGCGGCGCAGTACTGGGGCGCCGGGAAGAACAAACCCATATATGACGCGTTCTCTATCGGAAACATCGTGGCGCTCGGCTTCGGCATGCTCTTCTTCGTCCTGATCGCCGTGATCCCGCAGGGCCTCCTTTCCCTGCTGGTCGGTGACGGCGACATCATTTCGGAAGGTGCGGCGTATCTTTCCATCATCAAATACACCTATCCCGTGTACTGTCTATCCACCGTCATGCTGGCGACCCAGCGTGCCGTTGAGAACGCGAAAGTCGGCTTTTTCGCCATGTTCGCTTCGATGGTGGTCAACACTTTCTTCAACTACGGTATGATCTTCGGAAAACTCGGTTTCAGCGAAATGGGCATCCGCGGCGCAGCATACGCGACCCTCATCTCCCGCTGTGTGGAACTGGCCATTGCCTATGTCTACGCCTACCGCTTCGATCAGAAACTGCGCATCCGCCCGCATCATTTCCTCTCCTGCAACAAAACGCTCTGGAAGGATTACGCGAAGTATGCCACACCCGTCATCCTGGGCGGCGCCTCGTGGGGACTTGCCATGTTCATTCAGACCTCCATCATCGGCCACATGAACAGCGATGTCATCGCGGCAAATACGCTCGCGGGCAATCTCTTCTCCGTCATCTCCGTATTCGCCTACGGCGGCGGCAACTCTGCCGGCGTCATTACAGGCAAAATCGTGGGTGCGGGCAAAACGGAGAAACTCAAAGAATATGTCCGCACGATGCAGATTTTGTTCCTGCTGACGGGTCTCGTGACCGGTGCGGTCATCTTCCTGCTCCGCTTCCCCATCATCGATCTGTTCCGTCTGGAGACCGAAGGCTCCCGCGGATATGCAAAGCAGTTCATCGCGGTCCTGTCCGTCACTTCCATTGGTTCCGCCTATCAGGCTCCGTGCCTTACCGGCATCGTGCGCGGCGGCGGACGGACGAATTTCGTGTTCTACAACGACCTCATCTTCCAGTGGGGCATTGTGATTCTCTTCTCACTCCTTGCCGCCTATGTGTGGCATCTGGCTCCCGTGTGGGTGTTCTTCATCCTCAAAAGCGACCAGCTGCTCAAATGCGCGGTGGCAGTCGTGGAAGTCAACAGTTACAAATGGATCCGGGTGCTCACCAACAAAGCCGCAGAATAACAGAAAGCCGGGACGGATGATTCCGTCCCGGTTTCATTTACGCTCTTTTGATTTCCTGTTTTTTGTAAACGAACTTTCTCTGCATCGGGTAGTTGATGAAAAACATGACGATCTCCGTGATGGGCTTGGCGATCCATTCGGGGATGTTCAGCCAATCGAGCATGATGACCTTAAGGATGATGGTGTCGACAGCAAGCACCGCGACCGCGAGGATCGTGTATTTGAGCGCTGCTTTCCATGCCTTTTCCTTGCTCTTGAAAACGACTTCTTTGTTAATGACGAAGTTTACCGTCGCGGAGATGATGCGGGAAACGATGTTCGCGGCTACCTCGCCGATGGGATTATGAAGAAGCAGGAATCCGAAATAGTCGATGAGGAAAGCGATAAAGGAACTGGCCGTGAATTTGAGGAGCGTCAGTCCTGCGTGCTTGAACAGACACTTGTAGATGCGGGCGGAATCCTTGAGGGGATTGAAGTGGCTGGATGCGTTCTCCTCGATGTACACCGTCGCGATGGTGATTTCGTGGATGGGCATGTTCTGCTCGACTGCTTTAAGGAGCACATTGATTTCGTACTCATACCGGTCTCCGGGTACATCCATGAACGCTTCCATGCCCTTGCGGTCAAATCCGCGCAGACCGGTCTGGGTATCGTAGACTTCGGCGCCCGAAACCAGTTTGAAAACTTTGCGTGTGACGGCGTTGCCTGCGCGGGAGCGGAAGGGCACATTGCTCTCATCGAATCTGCGTCCGCCGAGCACGAGGCTGCCGGGACATTCCACGCACTTTTCAAACACCCTGCAGATGTCCTCATAGCGGTGCTGACCGTCCGCATCCGCGGTTACGAGACGCTCGCAGTCCGGCATGGACTCGTAGATGTACTTGATGCCGGTTTTGAGTGCTCCGCCCTTGCCTTTATTGACGGGATAGGAGATCACATGTACGCTTTCGGGAAGCGCTTCGAAAATATGCCTGCATTCCTCGCCGCTGCCATCGTCCACGACGACCACTTTAATGCCTTCATATGTAACCAATTGCCCGCACAGAGCAATCAGTTTTTCATCCGGCTTGTATGCCGGGATCAGTATCGCGTTCATTCTGGTTCCTCCGGAAATAGATATCTTATTTTATCACAAAACAAAACATAAGTCAATTGTAACACCTTCGTTATTGAATCCGCTCTCATAATATGTTAAAATGTGCAAAATTATATGCGGAGGCATGGATATGAAACTTTTGGAAGACAAGATCCGTTCCTGCGGACGGGCGCTCAACGAAGATGTTCTGCTCGTCGATATGTTTTTGAACCATCAGGTAGACTGCGAACTGATGAAAGCCATCGGTGACGAATTCTACCGCATTTTCAAGGATGAAGGCATCACCAAGGTCGTCACCATCGAAGCAAGCGGCATCGCTCCTTCCGCCATGGCCGCGCTGGAATTCGGTGTTCCCATGGTCATCCTCAAAAAGCAGGCATCCGTTCTAATGAACGGCGACATGCTGCAGACCGAAGTTTATTCCTTCACCAAGCAGAAATCCTATCAACTCACCTTGAAAAAGGGCTTTATCGGCGAAAATGACCGTGTTCTCCTCATCGACGACTTTATGGCAAACGGCGAAGCGGCTCTGGGCGCGGCGAAACTGATCGAGATGACCGGTGCGAAGGTAACCGGCATCGGCATCGTGATTTCCAAGAATTTCCAGCCCGGCATACAGAAAATCAAAGACAAGGGCTACAATGTCGCCTCTCTCGCGCAGGTCGCGGAAATGGGCGAAGGCTATATCAAATTCGTAGGTGAATAAATGAACGCCCTGAAAGATATCAAGTGTTTCCTCCTCGACATGGACGGGACCTTCTACCTCGGAAACAACATCATCGAAGGTTCTCTTTCCTTTATCGACAAGGTGAAGGCAACCGGCCGGGATTTTCTGTTTCTGACCAACAACTCGTCTCACAACGCCCAGTTCTATGTAAAGCGGCTGGCCGGCATGGGGCTGGATGTCACCCGCGACAAGATCCTTACCTCCGGCGAAGCCACCGCACGGATACTCAAGCGCGATTATCCCGGCAAGCGCGCGTTCGTGCTAGGAAATGAGTTTCTGATTTCCGACATGGAGGAAGCGGGCATCACCGTTGACAACCAAAATCCCGATATCGTGGTCATCGGCTATGATACCACCCTCGACTATCGAAAAATGACCGCCGTGTGCGATTTCGTGCGCGCGGGTCTTCCCTACATCGCCACCCATCCCGATTTCAACTGTCCCACCGAGACGGGCTTCGCACCCGATATCGGCGCCATCATGGCGTTTATCGAAGCCTCCGCGGGCAGGCGGCCCGAACTCATCGTCGGCAAGCCCTATTCAGGCATCGTGGAAGCGGCGCTTGAACGCACGGGATACGCACTGGGTGAAATGGCGATGGTAGGCGACCGACTGTATACGGACATCGCCACCGGCAACAAAAACGGCATGGTGAGCATCCTTGTGATGAGCGGCGAAACCACCCGGAAGATGCTGGATGAAAGCGATATCCGCCCCACGCTCACTTTTGACCGTCTGTCCTCAATGAATGAACTTCTGTAAGAGGTACCGCATGAACGAATTGATTTATCTCTGGAAGGGCGACGCTCCCTATACCGGGGACTGTCCCGGTCAGGAACAGCCGTCCCTCAAACCTTTCCCCGTCAAGGGAAGCAAGGGTGCGGTCGTAGTCATTCCCGGAGGCGGATATCATTTCAAGGCGCCGCACGAAGGCGACCCGATCTGCATGATGCTGAATGAAGCCGGCATCTCCGCCTATACCCTTGATTACCGCGTGGCGCCCTGCAATAAGTTTGCGCCGCTTTCCGACGCGAACCGCGCCGTCAAGGTCCTGCGCTCCATGGGTTATGAAAAGGTAGCCGTGCTCGGATTCTCCGCAGGCGGAAACCTCGCCTGTAATGCCGCCACGCATTATGACAAGGGCAATCCTGATAGTAGCGACCCCATCGAAAAGTATTCCTCCAGACCCGATGATTTTGTTCCCTGCTACGCAGTCGTCAGCTGCATTTCCCATACGCACATCGGTTCCGTCAGAAATCTGCTCGGCAGCGAATGCGAAAGTCTGATTTGGCAGAGATATTTCAGCGCGGAGGAAAACATCACACCCGATACGCCTTCCGCTTTCATCTGGCACACAATGAAGGACAATCTCGTGCCCGTGGAAAACGCGTTGAATCTTGCCTCCGCCATGTCGGCAAAGGGTGTGCCCTTTGAGATGCACATCTTCCCCTTCGGAGGTCACGGCATGGGACTTGCCGAAAACGATTCTACCGTCCGTCAGTGGACGACCCTTCTTCAGAAATATCTGCAAGAACGCAACTATGACTAGCAAGAAGAAAAAGACCTACTGCGGTATCGTGACCGCGCTGATCCTGATCGTGCTGCTGATTGCACTTCTGTTTGCCCTGTCGGGCTACATGGTCGTAGAATTATAGAAAAGGATGTGACCGATATGGTTGTCATGCAGAAACATATCATTCAGGAAAGCACCATCCGCAACGAACTGGTGCCGGGCAAAAACACGCGCCTGCAGATCAATCCGCAGATCCAGTTCGCGGTGCTCAAAAAAGCACCCGAGCAGCCCACGACCCTCTGCGACCTTTCCGTTGAAATCGGTTCCATGGACGATGACAGCCCGCTCTACATCAAAGTGCGCATGCGCGGCATCTTCGTGTCCGTAGCGCAGGATCCTTCCCAGGCGCTTGTCGAACCCATGGAATTCAACAAAGCCGCTTTCCCCATCCTCTTCGAAGCCACGCGTGCCTACATTGCCGGCACGATGCTTATGGGCGGTCTTTCGCCCATCAATCTCCCGCCCATCGACCCCAATAAGATCAACTTCCAAAGCAAATAACAGGAGGTCATCTCTATGGCAAGACAGAAGCGCTTCACCAAGAAAGAGTGGAGCTGGATCATGTATGACTGGGCAAACTCGATCTACGCCACCAACATCTGCGCAGCCATCTATCCCTCCATCTTCGCGACCATCGTCAGCGGCGGCGACATCAAGTGGGGTTATGCGACCTCAGCAGCCACACTGATCGTCGCAATCCTCGCTCCCTTTCTGGGCGCGCTGGCTGACTATAAAGGCATGAAGAAAAAGCTCTTCACCGTCTTTACCCTCATCGGTTCGCTCATGACTCCCATCATGGCGTTCACGGCGCATTGGAAACTCTGCCTTGTGGGTTATGTGTTCTCCCGCATCGGGTTCGCGGGCAGTTGTCTGTTCTACGACTCCTTCCTGACGGATGTCACGACGGATGAACGCATGGACAAAGTCTCCTCCTGGGGCTACGCCATGGGCTACATCGGCGGCAGCACCATTCCCTTCGTCATTTCCATCGCCATACTGCTCATCTTCGATTACAGTCCCTTTGCGCAGGCGTTCTCCGTGGTCATCACCTCGGTATGGTGGCTTATTTTCTCCATTCCGATGCTCAAGAATGTGCACCATGAGCATTACATCGAGAAGCCCGAAAAGTTCAACGCAAGTGCAATCATCAAGGGCGTCGGCAAGACCTTCAAGGATATCTGCGGCTGCGCGGGCCTGCTCATCTTTGTCCTTGCTTACTTCTTCTATATTGACGGCGTCGATACCATCATCAACATTTCCACCGCATACGGCGCGACGCTTGGTCTCGGCACCACCGGCATGATCCTTGCCCTTCTGGTCACCCAGATCGTCGCGGTCCCCTGCTCCATCTACTTTGCCAAGATTGCGGACAAGTTCTCCGCCCGCAAGGCGCTCATCGGTGCGGTCACCATTTACCTCATCATCTGCCTGCTGGGCTTCTACATGGGCTTCTCCATGGAGCCCTCACAGGATGCTTACGAGAAAGTGTTCGATGAGGCGTACGCAACTGTGGAAGTCGCACCCGAACTCAAGGATTCCGCTGACGGACTTCTTGCCGACATCAAGAGCGCATGGAAAACGGATGATCCCGCCGCCGAACTCGGCGAAACAGACGAGGCACTCATTCCCGTGAAAGACGCCCTCTTCGCAGCCGCCGAAGCGAACGCGGACAAAGTGACCGCGTTCCGCGACGCCATTTCCTTCTCCTCCATCCTGTTCTGGATCATGGCGACCATGGTCGGCACCGTACAGGGCGGCATCCAGGCGGTCAGCCGCTCCTACTTCGGAAAACTCATTCCCAAGGAGCGCAGCAACGAATTCTACGGATTCTTTGATATTTTCGGAAAATTCGCTTCCTTCCTGGGGCCCGTCATCTACTCCACCTGCGCTGCGATCACCGGCAGGAGCAGCATCGGCGTGCTGGGACTCGCCGCCCTGTTTCTCGCGGGTCTCCTGCTTCTGCTGTTCGGTAAAAAAGCCTTTGCCGATCTCGAAAAGACCGCTGCCACAAAAATCTGATTTTCCGCAAAGAAAAACCTCCCGGATTTCCGGGAGGCTTTTCGTTACCGTTCACTGTTCAGTTGTCTCATGAGTTCCGTCATTTCGGAAGCCGTCAGGTTTCTCCACTGGCCCAGTTTCAGATTGCCGAGGCGCAGATGCATGATCCTCACGCGGCGCAGGGTACGCACGCGGTAGCCGAGTGCTTCGCACATACGGCGGATCTGACGGTTGAGTCCCTGTGTCAGGATGATGGTGAAGGCTTTATCCGCGGTCTTCGTGATTTTGCAGGGCAAAGTGGTCGTACCGAGGATGCGGACACCCGCCGCCATCTGGGCGAGGAAATCTTTGGTGATGGATTTGTCGACCGTCACTTCGTATTCTTTCTCGTGATGACCGGACGCGCGCAGGATCTTGTTGACGATATCACCGTCGCTGGTCATGAGGAGAAGACCTTCACTGTCTTTATCCAGTCGACCGATGGGATAAATGCGCCTGTCATGGTCGATGAAAGAGACCACATTGTTGGGCTCGTTTTGATCCGCCGTGCAGACGACACCAACAGGCTTGTTGAGCATGATATATTTATGATGTCCCGTCGCCTTAACCTGATCGCCGTCCACGGTCACTTTCGTGCCGGGATAGACCTTATCTCCGAGGGTCGCGACTCTGCCGTCGATGAAAACCTTCCCGTCTTCGATCCAGCGGTCCGCTTCGCGGCGGCTGCATTTTCCCGCGTCCGACAGGTATTTGTTGATTCTGACTCCGTTGTCCTGCTCCGTCATAACCGTACCATCCGTTAGTTTTTTCCCATTATAACACATAAATTGTATTTCGTAAATAAACTATAAGTTATTCCTCTGCTATTGCGCATTTAACTTTTGTTATGTTATAATGGAAAAGTATATCGGAGGTATGATATGACAAAACTTGAAATGGTTGAAAAGATCCGAGAAAAGACGGGCGTGACCTATGATACCGCCCGCGAGGCTCTGGAAGATAATGACTGGGATCTGCTGGACGCGCTGATCGAACTGGAGGACGCAAATCCTTCCTCCGGACGGAAAGCCGCCGAAAAGCCGCTTGAAGTCACCGTTGAGACCGGCAGCCGCGTCAAGCACAAAGTCATGAGCAGCGAGACCAGTGAAAAAATCAATTCCGTCATTCGCTGGATATTCGGACTGATCCGGAAAGGAGAAAATGTGCGGGTTGTCATCAGCAAGCGCGATGAGGAGATCGAAAGCGTCTCCATCACCGCGATCATTCTGCTGCTCCTGCTCAAGTGGTGGTTGCCCGTGGGTCTGCTGATCCTGGGCTGGATCTGTAACTACAAATTCCGCCTCTCGGGCGAAGGCGCATCCGCCCGCGTCATCAACAATCTCGGCAGCAAAGCGGAAAAGAAGGCCGAGGAAATCAAGGAGACTTTCTCAAACAAGGAGCAGTAATATGAAAATCTACAATACCATGACCCGTCAGAAGGAAGAATTCGTACCCATCACGCCCGGTAAAGTGGGCATCTATGCATGCGGTCCCACCGTGTATAACTTCTTCCACATCGGCAATGCCCGCCCCTTCATCGTGTTCGATGTGCTTCGCCGCTACATGAAACACCTGGGATATGAAGTGACTTTCGTGCAGAACTTCACCGACATCGACGATAAACTCATTCGCAAGGCCAACGAAGAAGGCACCACCGTCGCCGAAATCGCCGAAAAGTACATCAAGGAATACTTCATCGACGCCGAAGGTCTCGGCGTGGAAAAGGCGGATGTCCATCCCCGCGCCACCAAGCACATCGGCGAGATCATCGCCATGATCAAGAAACTGGAAGACAAGGGTTATGCCTATCGCGTGGATAACGGCGATGTGTACTTCGATACACAGGCGTTCAGCGGTTACGGCAAACTCTCCGGTCAGAATCTGGAAGACCGTGAGGCGGGTGCCCGCATTGATGTAGACGAAGTCAAGAAGAACTACATGGACTTTGCCCTCTGGAAGGCACAGAAGCCCGGCGAGCCCGCGTGGAAGAGCCCCTGGGGCATGGGCCGTCCCGGCTGGCATATCGAATGCTCTGCCATGAGCACCAAGTATCTGGGCGATACTTTCGATATCCATTGCGGCGGCGTGGACCTCATCTTCCCCCATCACGAAAATGAGATCGCCCAGAGCGAGTGCGCCACCGGCAAACCCTTCGCCAAATACTGGATGCACAACGGACACATCAATGTGGATAACCGCAAGATGAGCAAGTCCCTGGGCAACTTCCTGCTGGTGCGTGACATTTCCAAAGAATTCGATTTGGAAGTCGTGCGCATGTTCATGCTGTCCGCCCACTATCGCAGCCCCATCAACTACTCTCACGACCTGCTCGTGCAGGCGCAGAGCAGTCTGGAGCGCATGTATACCGCCCGCAACAACGCCATCTTCGCCAGAGCCCACGCGGAAGACAAACCCATGAGCGACGAAGAAACCGCGTTCAAGGACCGCTGCGCCGCCGCCATCAAGGCATTCGATGATGCCATGGGCGACGACCTCAACACCGCGGATGCCATCGGCGTCATCTTTGACTTCATCCGCGACATGAACACCGTACTCATGGACAGCAAGGGCGCTTCCCTCGCCGCCTATGATCTCGCGCTTAATACCCTCGGCACCATGACCGGCGTGCTGGGTCTGCTCCGCAAGGAAGCGGACGATGTTCCCGCCGAAGTCAAAGAACTGGTGGAAGCCCGTACCGCCGCCAAGAAAAACAAAGACTTTGCAAAGGCCGACGAGATCCGCGCGCAGGTGCTGTCAATGGGTTTCGTCATCGAAGATACTCCCAAGGGAGCCAAGGTAAAAAGAGCATAAATGAATCCGGAAGCATATAATCTTGCGCGCAAAGCGGGGCTGAAGACATACAGCCTCGCTCTTGCAAATCATGAAGACCCCTATCTCGTGTGCCTGTCCGACCTCGTACCGAAATACGAGGCACTCAATCGTGTTTCCTGCGGGTTGATGACCATCCCGCTTGACCGCATCGTGGGCACCGTCACAAAGGGCCGCAGCAATGCCTTTGCCAAAGACTTCATGCCGCTGCTTGAGTCTTCGACGGAGTTTGCCCAGAAATGGATCGCCGTGCAGGAATCCATCGAGGAAGAAGGACTCAATAATCCCGTTTCCGTTGTGGAATACATGGGGATGTACTACCTGATGGAAGGCAACAAGCGCGTGAGCGTCATGCGCTATCTGGAAAGCGATTCCATCGAGGCGGTCGTCACCAGATATCTCCCCGAGAAAGCCGACACGGATGAATACCGCGTCTATATGGAGTATCTGGATTTCGGCAAGAAAAGCGGTATCTATGATATCCTGTTTACCGAGCCCGACTCCTATGGGCGGCTTGCGCAGTTGACCGGACATACCGGAGAAGAAAAGTGGAGCGAGGAGAGCACAAAGAATCTGCGGGCAGATTACCGCTATTTCGCCGAGCAGTACAAAGAACTGTCTTCAGACAGAAAAATGCGGGTCGGTGACGCGTTCCTCGCCTACATCGTTGCCTACGGTTATAAACAGATCAGCGAAAAGTCCCTGCCCGAAATCGACCGGGATATCGCCAAACTCAAGGATGAGTTCATCCGCAAAGGTTCCGGTGAACAAACCAGTCTGGTTCTGGAGAAAGAGCCCGTCCGCAAGGCGAATATCGTTTCCGCGCTGTTCCGTCCCTCCTCCATCAAAGCGGCGTTCCTCTATACCCGCGACCCGAATGAAAGCGCGTGGAACTACCGCCACGAGCTAGGACGCATCGCCCTGACCGAATACATGGGTGACAAAATCGAGACAAGCGCGCACATCATTTCTTCCCGCGATCAATTCGAGGAAGATATCGAGGAACTGATCAGGGACGGCAACCGCCTGATCTTCGCCACCTCCCCCGTGATGCTCAACTCCTGCATCAAACCGTCGCTGGAGCACAAGGATGTGAAACTGCTCTGCTGCAGTCTTCTCACTTCCTACCTCAATGTGCGCTCCTACTACATCCGCTTTTTCGAAGCAAAACTTCTGCTCGGCATGGCTGCGGGCGCCTGCTGCAAGGGCGGGAATGTAGGCTACATCGCAGATTATCCCATTTACGGCGCGGCATCCTCCATCAATGCCTTTGCCATGGGCGTCAAGATGGTGAATCCTCACGCGAAGGTATATCTCGCATGGTCTACCGCAAAGGATTTCGATATCGACAGCGTATTTGAAGGAAAGAATGTCACCGTCATTTCCAACCGTGACATCACCGCTCCGGCAGCCTCGGACAGAGCGTGCGGCGTTTACGCCGTCCGCGGCAGAGAGAAGATCCCGCTCGCCCGTCCTCATATCGACTGGAGCAAATTCTACATCTACGCCGCGGGTTCCATGCTGGAGACAGACCTCGGCTCTACACCCGAAAACACGGCGCTCGACTACTGGTGGGGTCTGTCCTCCGGAGCGCTCGACATCTATTTCGAGGATGATTTCCCCGTGGAGACCCGACGGATGATCGAGCATTTCAAATATGAAATCAAAAACGGTGAGTTTACGCCTTTCGCGGGACGCATCATAGATAACAGCGGCATAATCCGCTGTGATGATGAATCCGCTCTGACGCCCGCGGAAGTGCTCTGCATGGATTATCTGACGGACAATGTGATCGGCGAGTTCCCGATGATTGATACGCTCGTAGATTCTGCCGTGCCCATTGTGCGCCTGCAGGGACTAAACGGCGAACTCAAGCCGGATGTGAATTCGATCAAATGGAATTAGAAAGGAGGAAGGAACATGCGGGTCATGGCAATTGCGGACGAGCCTGCCAAGCGGCTTTGGGAACATCTGGACAAATCGCTTCTGGAAGGCGTCGACCTCATTTTGTCCGCGGGAGATCTGCCCTCCTCCTACCTGTCCTTCCTCACCTGCTTTACGCACGCCCCTATCCTCTATGTGCACGGAAATCACGACACGCGCTATGAGCAGACGCCGCCTGACGGATGCTTTGACTGCGAGGATAAGATCCTGATCTATAACGGCATCCGCATCATGGGGCTCGGCGGCTCCATGCGCTACAAGGACGGCACCTGCATGTACAGCGAATTTGAAATGCAGCGGCGTATCCGCCGCCTACGCTTCCGTCTGCACCGCACCGGCGGGATCGACATCCTGCTGACCCACGCTCCCGTCAGGGGGCTCGGAGACGGCGAAGATATCTGTCACCGCGGCTTTGAATGTTTCAAACCGTTCCTTGAGAAGTATGTTCCTGCTTTCATGGTGCACGGACACATGCACAAAAGTTATGTGCATGATTTCAAGCCGGAGCAATCCTACGGCGAAACCCGCGTGCTCAACGCCAGTTCCTACATATTCTTTGATATTGAGCCGAAGAGCAAAAAGACGGTAAAAAACAATTTCTGACACAAAACCCGCGCATTCCGCGCGGGTTATTCTTATGGATTGATGATGGGGCGTTTTTCGGCGATGCCCGGTTTGCGCGGGAACCGATCCGGAGTCGGATTGATTTTCCCGATTTCCACGATTTTATGATTCCATTCTCTGCCGGGAACGGGCGCGTCATAGATGACCGCATCTTCCCCGCCCAGCGTTTCGATGGCGGTCTTCGCGGCGGCGGTCTCTTCATCCGCTTTCTCGCCTTTCAGCACCAGCATCTTTCCGCCCACTTTCACAAACGGCATGAGCCATTCGGTGAGGATGTTCATTTCGGCGACGGCGCGGGCGGAGGCGACATCGTAGGCTTCCCGGAATTCCGCTTTCTTTGCTGCTTCCTCGCTGCGGATGTGGATTGTCCGGGCGCCCAGCCCGAGCGCATCGATGACGCTTTGCAGGAAAGTCACGCGCTTCCCCAGCGCATCGATGAGCGTCACTTTCATGTCCGGACGCATGATAGCAACGGGGATGCCGGGAAAACCCGCGCCGCTGCCCACATCGATGAAGGACCGGGCATCTTTCAGATAAGGCAGGACCGTGATGCAGTCGAGATAGTTCCTGTCACAGGATTCGCTCATATCGGGCGAGATCCGCGTAAGATTGAACTCGCTGTTGGCTTTCACCAGCATCTCATGATAGATGACGAATTGTTTTGCCTGTTCTTCCGTCATGGGGATGCCCATTTGGGATGCATGGGTCATGAGGTACTTAACCATTGTTTTCTCCCGCGCGTCTGCGCTTTTCCATCATGATGATGAGGACATTGATGTCTCCCGGAGAAACGCCGGGAATGCGAGACGCCTGTCCCAGAGATTTCGGCTTCACCTTGTTGAGTTTCTGCCGTGCCTCGATGCGGAGGGAATCCACCTGCATGTAGTCAATGTCCTGAGGCAGCAGCATCTCCTCGTCCCGCGCAAAGCGTCGGATATCCGCCTGCTGACGGGACAGATAGCCTTCGTACTTGAGTTCGATCTCGGTCAGTTCCTTTGCCGCCGGGCTCACTTCGGGCAGTCCTTCCACGCAGAAAGCGAGGTCGTCATAGGAAAGCGACGGGCGCTTGATGAGGTTGGAGAGGCGGTCGGAGCCGTTCATCGCCGTATCGCCGCGGCTCGTAAGGATGCCGTTCAGTTTTTCCGTGGGCGCGGTAAAGTGGTTTTCGAGATAGGTTTTCGCCTTTTCCGTCTGCTCCAGTTTGTCGTAGAGCAGATGCAGGCGCTTTTCGCTCGCCAGTCCCGCTCTGTAACCGAGTTCGGTCAGCCGCACATCCGCATTGTCCTGACGGAGCAGCAGACGGTATTCCGCGCGGCTCGTCATCATTCGGTAGGGTTCGTCCGTTCCCTTGGTGGTCAGGTCGTCCACGAGAACGCCGATATAACTGTTCGTGCGGTCCAGAATGAGCGGATCTTTCCCGCTGATTTCCAGCGCCGCGTTCATGCCCGCGTACAGTCCTTGCGCGGCTGCTTCCTCGTAGCCCGAGGTGCCGTTGATCTGTCCCGCGCAAAACAGCCCCTTGATATGACGCGCTTCAAAACGGTTGTCGAGTCCCAGCGGGTCGATGCAGTCATATTCGATGGCGTAGGCAAGGCGCATGAGTTCCGCATTTTCAAGTCCCGGCACGGAGTGGTACATTTCCCTCTGCACGCTTTCGGGGAGCGAGGAACTCATACCCTGCACATACCATTCCACGGTGTCCAGTCCTTCGGGTTCCAGGAAGATGGGATGGCGTTCCTTGTCCGCGAACTTTACTACTTTGTCCTCGATGGACGGGCAGTAACGGGCGCCGGTGCCTTTGATGGTGCCGGAATACATGGGCGAAAGGTGGAGATTGGCGCGGATGATGTCGTGAGTCTGCTGCGTCGTATAGGTCAGGTAGCAAAGAGACTGATTTTTTAGATTCGTACCGTCGGTCAGGAAGGAGAAAGGCACAATGGGATCGTCGCCTTCCTGCGGTATCATTTTGGTAAAGTCCACCGTGCGCACATCCACGCGAGCGGGTGTACCGGTTTTGAAGCGGCGCACGGAGAAGCCGTTTTCGATGAGGGATGAGGTAAGCCGCGTTGCCGCGACCAGACCCTGCGGGCCGCCTTCCCAGGAATACTGTCCGATGATGATACGGCTTTTGAGGTACACGCCCGTGCAGAGTACCGCCGCCTTGCATTCAATGACGGAGCCCGTCGTGGTTTTGATGCCTTTGAGGACGCCGTTCCGGACGATGATTTCACTGGCTTCACCCTGACGGAGTGTCAGGTTTTCCTGATCTTCCACAGCCCTGCGCATACGGCGCTTGTAATTTTGTTTGTCCGCCTGCGCACGCAGAGAATAGACCGCGGGACCTTTGCCGGTATTCAGCATGCGGCTCTGAATGAAGGTGTCGTCAATTGCAAGACCCATTTCACCGCCGAGCGCGTCCAGTTCCCGCACGAGATGACCTTTGCCCGTGCCGCCGATGGCGGGATTGCAGGGCATCATGGCGACGGAATCCAGATTCAGGGTCAGCAGCAGCGTCTTGTGTCCCATGCGTGCGCCCGCCAGAGCAGCCTCGCAGCCCGCGTGACCCGCGCCCACAACGACCATATCGAAATATTCGCTCATAGTTGCTCCGATATACAATACAGAATTGCTTATATTATACGCCAAAATCGGCACCGATATGCAACGGAATTGTTAATCTTTTCGATTGACAGAAAGTATATTTCTGCTATAATAGATATGAGGTGATAGCAATGAACGAATACAAATCAGACCTTTCCGGACTCATCAATTATGAGAAAAAGGAAGTCTGGGAAACCTATTTCAAACAACTGCGCGATGAAAAGCGGCAGTGTGAGGATGAAGGCATCGACATGAGCGGACTCAACGCCATGTTTGACGCAGTCATTGCCATGCCCGACGGCGCGCTCAAGGAAAAAGCGGCGGATGATCTGTATCAGATGATCTGCGCCGCGCCCCGCGTGGAAGGCTACAAGTATGACGAGCCCAGCGATATCGAAGGCATCTGCGCCGCGCGTCCCGCTCACGAAAAGAAAGTCGTCCCCTACGATGAAAGCCGCATCGCCGATCAGGTCCGGGGCGCGTGGCTCGGACGCATCGTCGGCTGCATGCTGGGCAAGACCGTGGAAGGCATCCGTACGCCCGAACTGTGGGATCTGCTCAAACAAAGCGGCAACTTCCCCATGCACCGCTATATCCTGAAAAGCGACCTGCCCGCGGACTATGAAACCCACTACAAATTCGGCTTCAAGTACCGCGCCTATGCGGACTGCATTTCCTGCATGCCCGCGGACGACGACACCAACTACACGAGCCTCTATCAGCAGCTCATCTGCCGCTATGGAAGAGATTTCACCTGTCACAATGTAGCGGCCGTCTGGCAGATGTATCAGCCGAAGACCGCCTACTGCACGGCGGAACGCGTCGCTTACATGAACATGCTCAAGGGCATCCGTCCGCCGGAGACCGCGTCCTATCAAAATCCCTACCGCGAATGGATCGGCGCGCAGATCCGCGCGGACTATTTCGGCTACATCAATCCCGGCGACACCGAGACGGCAGCAAACATGGCATTCCGCGATGCCTGCATCTCCCATGTGAAGAACGGAATCTACGGTGAGATGTTCGTCGCGGCGATGATCGCGGAAGCCGCCGTGGAAACCGATCTTCTGAAAATCATCAAGGCGGGTCTTGATGAAATCCCGGAGAACTGCCGTCTTGCCGAGAGCGTGCGGGAACTCATTTCCGACTACCTGGGCGGCATGAGCGCGCAGGAATACATGGACAAACTTCACACCGTGTATGACGAATTCTGCGGGCATCACTGGTGCCACACCATCAGCAACGCGCTCATCGTGTGTGCCTGTCTGCTTTACGGAAAAGGCGACTTCTCCTGTTCCATCTGCATGGCGGTTCAGCAGGGCTTTGACACCGACTGCAACGGTGCCACCGTTGGCAGCATCCTCGGCATGCGGAACGGTTCCTCCTGTATCGGTAAGGAGTGGACCTCCCCCATCCACAATACGCTCGAAACCCAGATCATCAATGTGGGTAAAGTCAGCATTGACACTCTCATCGAAAAAACGCTGGAGCACATCAAAACAAAATAAACGGTACGCAAAAACAGACTGCGGAAATCTCCGCAGTCTGTTTTCATCTGTCTTACAGCTCGAAGCCCATCTGGATGGCTTTCTTGTTCATTTCAAGCAGGCTCTGCTTGCGGGCGGAAACAACCTTTCCGAGGGTCTTGTCGATGGTTTCCGCGGGGAACATATCTGTCTCCTTGAGCATCTTGCCCATGACGATCATGTTGGCGAGAGTGGTGACGCCTTCATCGCTCGCCATCTTGGTGGCGGGAATCGGGAACGCCTTCACATCCGTGCGCTTCACTTCGCGTCCGATGAGGGAAGAATCGTAGAAGATCATTCCGCCGGAAACGACCGCGTCCTCGAACTTGTCCAGAGACGGCAGGTTCATGGCGATGAGCACATCGGGATTCGGAACCAGGGGGCTGCCGATGGGATCATCGGAGATGATTACGGAGCAGGACGCGGTGCCGCCGCGCATTTCGGGGCCGTAGGAGGGAAGCCAGGTGACTTCCTTGTTTTCGAGCAGACCCTCATAAGCGAGGAACTTGCCGGTGAACAGCACGCCCTGACCGCCGAAACCGGAAATCAGAATATTGGTCGTCATTTATTTGCCCTCCTCTGCGTACTTGTCCTTGTATACGCCCAGGGGATAATACGGGATCATGTTCTCCTCAAGCCAGGTAAGCGCCTTGTCGGGCGTGAGACCCCAGTTGGTGGGGCAGCTGGAAAGGACTTCGATGAGACTGAAGCCTTTGCCTTCCATCTGATAGCGGAACGCTTTCTTGATGGCGGCGCCGGCAGCCTTGACATTCTTCACATTGTTGACTGCAACACGCTCCAGATATGTGGCGCCGGTCACCTGAGAGAGCATCTCACACACACGGATGGGATAGCCGACCTTCTCAACATCGCGTCCGTAGGGAGAAGTCTGGGTGATCTGTCCGGGCAGAGAGGTGGGAGCCATCTGACCGCCGGTCATGCCGTAAATGGCGTTGTTGACGAAGATGATGGTGATGTTCTCACCGCGCGCCGCGCTGTGCACGGTTTCGGCGGTACCGATGGACGCGAGGTCACCGTCGCCCTGATAGGTGAAGACGATCTTGCTGGGATCGGCGCGCTTGACGCCGGTCGCAACGGCAGGGGCTCTTCCGTGAGCGGCCTCTACCATATCCACATTGAAATAGTTATAGGCGAAAACGGAGCAGCCAACGGGCGCGATGCCGATAGTGGTTCCTTCGATGCCCAGTTCGTCGATGGCTTCCGCGACCAGACGGTGGATGATACCGTGGGTGCAGCCGGGGCAATAATGCAGTTTGACATCGGCAAGGGCATGGGGCTTTTCAAATACGATTGCCATTATTCATTACCTCCCGTCAGATTTGCCTCTTCGATCTTGGCAAGGACTTCCTGCGGCGTGGGGATCATGCCGCCGACACGGGAGCAGAGCAGCACGGGACGGGAGCAGCGGATGGCCAGTTCCACATCCTCGATCATCTGGCCCATGGAAAGTTCCACGGATACAAAGGCCTTGGCATGCTTCGCGGCATCCTTGAGCACCTGCTTGGGGAACGGCCACAGGGTGATGGGACGGATGAGACCCGCCTTGATGCCCTTGGCGCGGGCGGCGACGATGGCGTTGCGGGCAACGCGTGCTGCCACGCCGAAAGCCACGACGACCACATCGGCGTCATCGGCCATGAAGGTCTCGTACATGCACTCGTTGTCTTCGATGGTCTTGTACTTCTCGTAGCGTGCGATGTTCCACTGTTCCAGTTCCTCGGGCAGCAGAGACAGGGAGTTCACGATGTTGTGGGTACGCTTGCCCTGTGTGCCGGTGACGGCCCAGGGTTTCTCGTATTGGGTGACCTCGCCCATATCGAGGGACACCGGCTCCATCATCTGGCCCATGGTACCGTCGGCAAGGATCATCGTGGTCATGCGGTACTTGTCTGCGAGATCGAATCCCTTGAACACGAGACTGGCCATTTCCTGTACGGACGCGGGGGCCAGCACCAGCATGTGGAAGTCGCCGTGGCCTGCACCGCGGGTGGCGTGGAAGTAGTCGCTCTGGGAGGGCTGGATGCCGCCGAGGCCGGGACCGCCGCGCTGGACATTGACCACGAGCGCGGGCAGGTCACAGCCTGCGAGGTAGGAAAGACCCTCACTCTTCAAAGAGATTCCGGGGCTGCTCGAAGAGGTCATGACGCGGTGGCCTGCGCTCGCAACGCCGATGACCATGTTGATGGCGGCGATTTCGGATTCCGCCTGCAGGAAAGTGCCGCCGACCTGCGGCATGCGCTTTGCCAGATACGCCGCGACTTCCGTCTGGGGCGTGATGGGATAACCGAAGTAGTGGCGGCAGCCAGCCATGATCGCGGCTTCGGCCAGTGCTTCGTTGCCTTTCATAAGAACTTTGTCAGCCATGATCACACTACCTTTCTACCGTAATGACGCAATCGGGGCACATGGTCGCGCAGAACGCGCAGCCGATGCACTTATCGGGCTCCGCGCACATGGCGGGATGATGGCCCTGGGAGTTGAGTTTCGTTTCGTCAAGTTTGACGATCTTCTTGGGGCACGCGTTCACGCACAGGCCGCAGCCTTTGCAGCGTTCCTCTCTGAAAGTAACCTTTGCCAAATAGTCCACCTCCGTTTGTCAGAATATGACCCAATCGTTTCTGAAATGAAGTTTTACGGGAACAAGGGAGTCATCCCGCGCGGCGATGCTCTCGACCGCGGTGGTCGCGATGACGGGAAGACGCGATATCGCGGATAACTCTTCCAGTTTCTTCCCGGTTCCGAGAACATCTTCAAGCGTCGTTTCGGGACCCAGATTGGAATTGTTGACGATGCCCGTAAAACGCATGTGGGACGCCAGTTCGATCTCCCCCATCACCTTGTACGCGTCAACAGCGTTTTGGGTGAGCGGGCGGAAGAAATTGACCACAAAGAACATCTCGCAGTCGTTTTCCTCATTGAGCCGGGGAGCGAGCCGTCCGAGCGCCAGCGCGCCTCTGTCGTCTCCCCCCACATCGATGACGCAGTGGGAGGACAGATCGTCCACCACGGCATACATTTCATCGGGCAGCGCGGGCACATCCACATTGCTGTTGGCGTAGGGCGATACGATGATGCGCACGCCCGCCGCGTCCAGTTCTCCCTCGCTGTCGCGGGTGCGGAAGTACGGATTGACGATGTCAAGGTCAGCAATCAGCGTTTTGTATCCGAGTTTCCGTAGGTACAGCGCGTAGTTGACCGCCAGGTTCGTCTTTCCGCTTCCGTAATGGCCCGCAAACAGAGTGACGCGTTTTACTTGATGATTTCGGTCCATCCGAACTTGTCTTCCTTTTTGCCCCACTGGATGCCGGTCAGTTCGTCATACAGTTTCTGGGTGACGGGGCCGATCTTGAAGTTGTTGATCTCAAAGTGCTCATCGTCCATGCACAGTTCGCCGATGGGAGAAACGACGGCGGCGGTGCCGCAGCCGAACGCCTCTTCAAGGGTGCCTTCGCGGACGGCCTTTTTGAGTTCCTCGGCGGAGAGCAGGCGCTCTTCAACGGGGATGCCCCAGTCTTTGAGAAGAGCGATGCAAGAGCGGCGGGTGACACCGGGCAGCACGGAGCCGGTGAGTTTCGGGGTCACGACGGTGCCGTTGATTTTGAACATGACATTCATGGCGCCGACTTCTTCGATGTACTTGCGCTCAACGCCGTCCAGCCACAGAACCTGAGTGTAGCCCTTTTCTTCCGCCTTGCAGCCTGCACGCATGGAAGCGGCGTAGTTGCCGCCGCACTTGGCATAGCCGGTGCCGCCGCGGACCGCGCGGACATCCTCGGTCTCGATCATGATCTTGACGGGATTGACGCCTTCCTTGTAGTAAGAGCCGGAAGGAGAAAGGATGATGCAGAACACACAGTTATTCACGGTGTGCACGCCGAGGAAGGGGTCGTTTCCGAACATAAACGGACGGATGTAGAGGGACGCGCCTTCCGCGGACGGAACCCAGTCGCGGTCGATGTTGATGAGGGTCTTCAGGGCTTCAAGAGCGAATGCTTCATCGATCTCGGGCAGGCACAGACGCTCGGCAGAGTCGTTCATGCGCTTCCAGTTGTCCCAGGGGCGGAACAGTTGGATCTGTCCGTCGGGACGGCGGTATGCCTTCATGCCTTCGAAGATCTCTTCGCCGTAGTGAAGCACGGTGGAAGCGGGAGAAAGTTCGATGGGACCGAAGGGAACGATGCGGGCATTGTTCCAGCCTTCGGTGCGGTTATAGTCCATCAGGAACATGTGGTCGGAAAAGACCTTGCCGAAACCGAGTTTGGAAGCGTCAGCGGGAATGGGCTTGGGATTGGTCGTTCTGGTGATCTTGATTTCCATAAGTATATCCCCCTTGCTGGTTATTTATCACTTAAGCCGAAAAGTTCGATTGCCTTTTCGCGCATTTTGAACTTCTGGATTTTACCGGCATCGTTCATGATGAACTTGTCCGTGATCCACACATATTTGGGCACTTTGTGGCGCGCCATGTTTGCCGCCACATACTGTTTGACTTCATCTTCGGTGATCATGCAGCCTTCGGCGGGAATGACGCACGCCATGATTTCCTCGCCGTACTGCTTGTCCGGTACGCCGATGACCTGCACATCGGAAACATTGGGATTGGTGATGAGGAACTCCTCGATTTCGCGCGGGTAGATATTTTCGCCGCCGCGGATGATCATGTCCTTCAGTCGTCCCGTTACCCTGTAATTTCCGTTTTCATCCTTGATGCAAAGGTCTCCGGTGTGGAGCCAACCGTCCTTGTCGATGGTTTCGGCGGTGGCTTTGGGCATCTTGTAGTAACCCTTCATCACATTGTAGCCGCGGGCAACGAATTCACCCTGCTGGCCTACCGGCAGTTCCTTGCCCGTCATGGGATCGACGATGCGGCATTCTACTTCGGGAAGGGCGCATCCGACGGTCTCTGTGCGGACCTCGATGCTGTCCTCATAGCATCTGCTCATGGTGCAGCCGGGACTGGATTCCGTCTGTCCGTAAACGGACACGATGCCGGTCATACCCATCTTCTCGGCGGCCTCCCGCATGACGGAGGCGGGGCAGTTGGAGCCTGCCATGATGCCCGTGCGCATATGGGAAAAATCGGTCTTTGCGAAGTCCGTATGACCGAGCAGCGCGATGAACATGGTGGGGACGCCGTTAAAGCAGGTGATTTTCTCTCTGCCGATACAGTCGAGCGCGGGCTTCGGGCTGAAGTACGGCAGCGGATACATGGTGGCGCCGTGGGTCATGCAGGCGGTCATAGACAGGACCATGCCGAAACAGTGGAACATGGGCACCTGGATCATCATGCGGTCTGCGGTGGAAAGATCCATGCGGTCTCCGATGGTTTTGCCGTTATTGACGACACCCCTGTGGGTCAGCATGACGCCTTTGGGGAATCCTGTCGTGCCGGAAGTGTACTGCATGTTTGCCACATCGTCGCCCTTCATGGAGGCGGCGCGGCGATAGACTTCCTGCACGGGCACGCCGGAGGCTTTCATCAGGAACTCGTTCCATGTCATGCAGCCTTCGTGCCTGAAGCCGATGGTGATGATGTTGCGCAGGAAAGGCAGTTTCTTGCAGTGAAGTCCCTTCTCGGGATCCGTGCCTTTGAGTTCGGGACACAGACGGTCGAGGGTGTCCACATAGTTGCTGTCGCGGTAACCGTCGATGAGCACGAGCGTATGGGTGTCGCTCTGGCGGAGCAGATACTCGGCTTCCGCGTATTTGTAGGCGGTGTTCATCGTGACCAGCGTGGCGCGGATCTTCGTGGCTGCCCAAAAGGTGATGTACCACGCGGGCACATTGGTCGCCCATACCGCGACTTTCGCTCCGGGCTTCACGCCGATGGCGATGAGGGCGCGGGCGCACTCGTCCACATCATCGCGGAACTGGGCGTAGGTGCGGGTATAATCGAGGGTCGTGTACTTGAAGCAGAGCTGGTCGGGGAATTCCTTCACCATCCTGTCAAGCACCTGCGGGAATGTGCAGTCGATGAGTTCGTCGTGCTTCCACACATAGCGTCCGTCACCCCTGACGGAACGGTACAGATGGCTCTGCCAGTCGGTGCGGGGCTCGTTGTTTTTGACGAACTGCGCGAAGTGGGCATAGATGACGGTGGGGTCATCGATGGCTGGCATCCACTTGGGATCCCATTCCAGCGCGCAGAAGCCGTCATAATTGACGGAACGAAGGGCGTTGAAAATCTCCTTCATGGGCAGGTCGCCTTCGCCGGGCAGGCAGAAAGCGGCTTTGTCCCCGTCGGGAAGGGAGTCCTTGATATGGACATGCTTGACATAAGCACCGAGGTTTTTGATGG
This sequence comes from Clostridia bacterium, assembly GCA_045598325.1. Taxonomy (GTDB): domain Bacteria; phylum Bacillota; class Clostridia; order Christensenellales; family Aristaeellaceae; genus RUG14130. The sequence goes on from JAZLLT010000076.1 coordinate 23,595, forward strand.
TGGTCTCGGGGTTTTCGCCCGCAAAGCGGCAGGTGTGATGAGCATCCCACAGCGCGGACAGGCAGTCAAGCGCGTATTCGTCGAGCAAGTCGGCAAGACGCTTGGTGTCGGCGTAAATGCCCACAGTCTCGATGAGCAGGGTGACATTTTTCTCCTGCGCGGCGGGAATGACCTTTTGAAGCAGCAGACGCATATTCGCTTCCGCTTCGTCCGCGGCGATGCCTTCGCCTTTCACGCGCACACGGATATAGTCGCATTTTACGGAGGAGGCAAAGCCGATGAGCCGCTCGATTTCGGCGGCGTTCTCTTCGGTTTTTCCGTCTCCCGCGTTGCACAGAGCGTCAACGCAGGAAATCATGATGTTTTCGGCGGACAGTCTGCGCATGGTCGGCGCGATGTTATCAAGACAGAAAGGAGCAGTATTGCCGCTGATGCGCGCTTCGCCTGCATCGTGGATCTCGATGCCTTCGTAGCGCATGTCTTTGGCAAGCGTCTCAAACACGGACCAGGAAAGATCCGCCCAGCCGTAAGTCGATACAGAAAGTCTCATTTAAGATGCTCCCGTCAGCCTTTGTAGATGATTTTGTTCAGGGCGTTCAGATATGCGCGGATGGAGGCGCCCACGATGTCCGTGGAGATGCCGCGTCCGCTGTAAAGTTTTCCTTCGTCGCGCAGACGGACGAGGGCTTCTCCCATGGAGTCCTGACCGCTGGTCACGGACTGGATGGAGAAATCGTCCAATTCATAATGGTGTCCGATGCACTTTTCGATGGCCATGAGCGCCGCATCGATGGGACCGTCGCCTGTGGAGAGACCCTGCACGGTCTCGCCGTTTTTATCAAGCACCACATGGGCGGTAGCGGCGATGACATTGCCGGAATTGACCACAAAACTGGAAAGCGTGAAAGTCGGCGGCACCTGCATGGCGGCGGAAGCGATGATGGCGTCCAGTTCCTTGTTGCCGATGCTCTTTTTCGCGGTGAC
>JAZLLT010000077.1:0-11340 GCA_045598325.1 Clostridia bacterium
TACCCTCGAATTTGCCATCAAGAATCCCTACACCTACCTGATGCTCGACTATTTCAACCTCGAGTACATCAACGAAAACCTGGTCCTTGAGGCCGAGGATGCCGCGTTCTTCGGCGGTGTAAGAGCCGCGAAGAGCGTCGATGCTTCCGCGGGCAAGTATGTCATCGGTCTCGATTACGCAAAGGGCGAACCGAACAAGATCGTTTTCGAGAATGTTCCCGTCGACAAGTGCGGCACCTACAAGATGATGATCTGCTATATGTCCGCCATGAGCGGCAATATCGGCGTCAAGGTCAACGGCGTCAGGGTCCCCTGCGCCTACACGCCCACCGATGCCAACTGGAATTTCGTACCGAATGTCGTGTCCATCAATGTCCCGCTCAAGGGCGACGGCACCGACACGCTGGAATTCTGCGATTTTGATGAGTCCGCCTATGCCGGCATCGACTATGTGGAACTGGCATTCGTGAACGACGAGTATGACCCGCTCATTGAAGGCGGACACGAGGCATTCTGGAGTGGAAAACTGGCTAGCGCGTTCATTGCAGGCGCGTCCAACAAACCCGGTGATATCCTTCTCGAGGCGGAGAACGGTGTGCTCTACGGCGGAACGAGGACCGCGACCAGCGGCGCTGCTTCCGGCGGCTTGTATGTCATCGGTCTTGACTACGCGGAGGGTGAACCGAACAGGATCGTCTTCAATAACATTCAGACCGAGAAGGGCGGCACCTATCAGCTTGATATCTGCTACATGTCCGCTATGAGCGGCAACATCGGCGTCAAGGTAAACGGTGTCAGAGTACCCTGCGCCTACACGCCCACCGATCCCTACTGGAACTTCGTGCCCAATACCGTTTCCATCAATGTCACTCTGAAGGGTGACGGAAGCGACTCTCTGGAATTCTGCGACTACGATGCAACTGCGTACGCCGGCATCGACTATGCAAAACTTGTCTACGCGGATTGATGACAGGGTCCCGTAGATGATCCGGACCGGTCAGCCGGTCAGATGCTCAAAGGCCTGTTGCCTGCAAAACAGGCAGCAGGCCTTCCGAATTTGATGCGGGCCGCCGCAGGGCGCCCGGAATATGGGAACCCGGGTTTCAATGCCACGCGGACTTACTCTTGTCCGTCGCGGCAGGGATAATGAATATGCAGGAAAAATGCGCAAACCGTATTGAGTGTTTTGTGTATATGATATAGAAAAAAGAAATGGAAAGGGATTGATCGTATGAGCCGTATTCAACTGAAGAACAACTGGGAAGAAACCATACAGCGTTTTGATGCGTGGTTCCAACATAAGAACACGGGAAGGCCGCTGATGAATCTCTATGCCTACCGTGATCCCGCCCGGTCGCCCTATTCGAAGCTGCACGAAGAGCCCTTTGAAGACGCGCGGGACATGTTCCTGAACACGGACAAGCAGTTTGCCCGCCTGATGAACTGGTATACCTGGGTGGAGCCCATGGCGGAAGCATTCCCGCAGTTCTCCATGAACATGGGCGCCGGATCGCTCGCGCTGTATCTGGGCAGCGAACCAATCTTTTCGCCGGATACCCTGTGGTTCACCCATTTCATCAAGGATTACGATGAGTCTCTGCCCCTTAAGTATAACCCGGATAATGTGTGGTGGAAGAAGCATCTGGAGATCATCAGACGCCAGTTGGAACTGGTCAAGGATACGGACATTCTGGTATGCATCCCCGACCTCATCGAAAACATCGACATCCTCTCCGCCATGCGCGATCCGCAGACCTGCTGCTTCGACCTTTATGACTATCCCGACGAGGTCCACGAGGCTCTGCAGAACATCAGCGATGTTTACATGACCTATTACGATACCATCTACAACATGGTCAAGACCCCCGGCAATGTCAGCGCCTATACCGCGTTCAACATTCTGGGAACCGGCAAGACCGCGAAGATCCAGTGCGACTTCGCCGCCCTGCTTTCTCCCAAGCTCTTCGACGAGTACATCCTGCCCTCCCTCAAGCGCCAGTGCGACGATATCCCAAATACCATGTATCACTGCGACGGACCGGAAGAACTGTGCCATATCGATTCTCTGATGTCCATCGAAAAACTGGGCGCGCTGCAGTGGACGCCCGGCGCCCGCAACCCCAAGGCGGGAGACGAGCGCTGGTATGAACTGTATACCAAGGTGCGCGACGCGGACAAGGGTATCTGGGTGGGCCTTTCCGATTATTCCCCCGAGGAAGCCATTGCCATGGCGGATAAACTTGTGAAAAAGTTCGGTCCGGCGGGCCTGTACTTCCAATTCCCGTACATGACCAGGGAAATGGCGGAAGGTCTGCTCATCAAGGCGGACAGAGAGTGGAGTTATTGATAAAATCCGCCAGCGCGGAAAAAAACTGCGGATGGCGGCGGGCGCGGATGCCTGTCGCCGTCAAATCCATCAACCGGGATTTTGATTATCGTGGAGGGACTTATGATTAAGCGGTCTTGTGCGTTCATGTTGTCTTTTGTCATTCTGCTCGGGATGGTTTTCTTTGCGATGCCCGCGAATATCGCCTGCGCCGCCTCGGAAACGGATGGGATCTCAGCCGGAAAGTATATTACCGACATGTACACGGACAAATCCCGGTACTGTCCCGGCGATACGGTCACGGTGATTATCGAATGCCGAAATTTCGGAGAAGCGGCCTTTTCGGGCACTTTGGAATTCCGGCTCAAGCGCTTCGGTCAGTTGGCGGATACTTATCCCGATATGGAACTGAAACTGAATTCCGGAGAGACAACCATAAAGACCTTTGCGTTTGTACCGCCCGAGGATGACTTCCGCGGCTATTCGCTGGAAGCATATCTGTCTGACGGAAGCAAAACGGTCGATTATGCCATGCACGCCGTGGATGTTTCTTCCGATTGGAACCGCTATCCGCGCATGGGCTATCTGACCAAATTCTTTAAGCAGAGCGATGAAAAAGTCGAAGCGAATCTCGACTGGCTTTCCAAGTTCTATATCACGGGTCTGTTCTACTATGACCACATGAACGCCCATGACGAGCCGCTCGCGGGCACCGCGGATGATCCCGATGAAAACTGGAAAAATGTGGCGAATGTCGATGTCGACGGAAGCACTTTCAAGCACATTCAGGAGTACGCGAACAGCAAGAACATGCTGAACTTTGCCTATAACCTGAATAACGGCGGATTCGATGATTATCTGGAAAAAGGCCTGAAAGCGGAGTGGGGAACCTATAAGGACAGGCAGCACAAAGATCAGGATTACCATCCGATGAGCATATACTGGAAAACCGAGAAACTGTGGCTGTTCGATCCCGGCAACCCCGAATATCAGGAATACTATGTCAACAATCACAGGGCCCTTTTCGAGGCGCAGAGTTGGGACGGCATGATCATCGACTCGCTGAGCGGCCGCCCGTATACGATTTATGATTACTACGGAAATGTGATCCCGCTGGATGAACGCTATGCCGGGCTCATTCAGAAATTCCGCACGGAAATCGGCACCCGTGTCATGTTCAACGCCTCGGACGGATACGGAATGAATCAGGTCGCCGAAGAGACGGATTATGACATCCTGTTCGGCGAGATCTACGAAAATCACTATCCGACCTACATATCTCTGAAAGACGCGTCCGATAACGCCTACAGTTATACCAAGGGCTACAGGGGCGTTTCCTATCCGGCGTACATGCATTTTGAAAGCGAACCCGCCAACTACAAATTCAACACCCCCGGTGTCATCTTCACCAACAGTGTGATCAACGCGACGGGCGGCAACCATCTGGAACTGGGCGACCGCGGGATGCTGCATGTGGTGTACTATCCGGCAAACAAAATGAGCATGAAGGTTGAACTGGAAGAAGCGACCCGCCGCCAGTACGACTTCAGTGTGGCATATGAGGAACTGCTCCGCGGACCGGGTCTGGAAGAAGTGCTCAAGAAGACCATGATCGACGGTCACTTTACCACGCGTATGGGCAGCGCGGGAGCCATCTGGACCTTCGCCAAGGAAAATCAGATGCTCGGAGCGGAAATCATCCACTTTCTGAATTTTGAGACCATTACGACCACGGAATGGAAAGATCCCAAGGGAAAGCAGGTCGCGCCCGAGGTGATTGAAAACGCCGTGACCAGATACTATACGGACAAGGAAGTCACGCAGGTGCTGGTCGGAAGCCCCGATAGCCATGAAGGCATTCTGCAGGATGTACCTTTCACATTGGGCGAAGACAAGAACGGCCGCTATGTGGAATTCACCATGGAGTCCCTCGAATACTGGAACATGGTTGTACTGCTGTAAATCCGATTTTGTGAAGGTGAATGTTATGACGAAGCATTGGTGGAAAGAAGCAACCGTATACCAGATTTATCCCCGCAGTTATAAGGACAGCAACGGGGACGGCATGGGTGATATCCCGGGCATCATCGAAAAACTGGATTATATCCGCGATCTGGGCGTCGATGTGATCTGGCTGTGCCCTGTCTACCGTTCACCGAACGATGACAACGGCTACGATATCAGCGACTACCGTTCCATCATGCCGGAATTCGGCACCATGGAGGACTGGGAAAATCTGCTGGACGGCATACACAAGCGCGGGATGCGGCTCATCATGGACCTTGTGGTCAACCATACCTCCGATGAGCATCAGTGGTTCATCGAGTCCAGAAGCAGCAAGGATAATCCTTACCGCGACTACTATGTATGGCGCAAAGGCGAGGGGGATTACCCGCCCAACAACTGGTCTTCCTTCTTTGCGGGAAGCACCTGGAAGTATGACGAGACCACCGGCGAATATTTCCTGCATCTGTTCAGCAAAAAGCAGCCGGACCTCAACTGGGAAAATCCCGCAGTCCGTCACGAAGTGTACGACATGATGAACTGGTGGCTGGACAAGGGGATCGACGGCTTCCGCATGGATGTCATCAATCTGATTTCCAAGGTGCCCGGTCTGCCGTCCGTGGGCGATCCCAAGGTGCTGTCCTGGGGCGGCGAAAACTTCATGAACGGGCCCCGCATCCACGGATTTTTGAAGGAGATGAACCGCGAGGCACTGGCAGGCAGGGACATCATGACCGTGGGCGAAATGCCCGGCGCCACCGTCGAAGAGGCCAGACGCTATACCGGCGAACACGAACACGAACTCAACATGGTTTTCCAGTTCGACCTGATGGACTGCGAAAGTTACTGGGGCGGAAGGAATGCCAACTGGAGTCTGCCGAAATTCAAGGCCATCGTCGAAAAGTGGCAGACGGGACTCGGGGAACAGGGCTGGAACAGCAATTACCTCAATAACCACGATCAGCCGCGCATGGTCTCCCGTTTCGGAAACGACGGACCGTTCCGGAAGGAAAGCGCGAAGATGCTGGCCACGCTGGTGCATACCCTCTCCGGCACGCCCTATGTGTTCCAGGGCGAAGAAATCGGCATGACCAATGTCCACTTCGCGTCCATTGAGGACTATAATGATATCGACACCCGCAACCACTACCGCGATATGGTAGCGGCGGGCTGGCGTCCGGAGGACGCACTTGCCTACTACCACGACCGCAGCCGCGACAACGCGCGCACGCCCATGCAGTGGGACGGCAGCAAAAACGCGGGATTTACAACGGGAAAGCCGTGGCTCTCCGTGAACCCCAATTTCGAGTCCATCAATGTGGCAGCCCAGGAGAAAGATGAAGATTCCATCCTGAACTATTACAGGCGCCTGATCCGCTTCCGCAAGAGCCATGAGGTCCTCGTTTACGGAGAGTTCAAACTGCTGGCTCCGGAACATGAGACGGTGTTTGCCTATGTCAGGGAGTTTGAGGGGAAGAAATGCGCGGTGCTGCTGAATTTCTCGGACCGTCCTTCCGCTTTCCGTGACGATGCCCTGAACGGCATGAGCCGCGTGCTCCTTTCGAATTCCGGGCGGACGGCGTGTGATCCCGATTGCATCGAACTCAAGCCCTTCGAGGCACTGATCATCGAATGAAAGGAACCGGTATAGGTGAAGAAGTTATTTGTATGCGCGGTCGCGGGCCTGCTGCTGATGACCATGGCAGGGCACGGAATGGCTGAGGGCGCTGCGCTTATGCAGCCGTCCGCGTCCGAATTTTCGGGCCTGATATCCGGCCGCTATCTTCATGATGTGTATACGGATAAATCCTGCTATAAGCCGAAGAAGAAAGTCACGCTGATATCGCAGGTGTATAACCCGGGCACGGAGGTGTTGAACGCAAAAGTCACCTATACCGTGAAGCACTGCGGACAGATCATCAATATACTGGAGCGCTCCGTTTCCGTCGATGTGGCGGACACGCAGGAAGTGCGCGCGATCTGGACGGCGCCCGAAAAGGACTACACCGGATATTCCGTCGAGGTCCGCGTCTATGAAGGGGACACGCTGCTGGATTACGACATGACCGCGGTGGATGTGTCCAGCGACTGGAATGTCTTTCCGCGCTACGCGTACCTGACCAAATACGGACGCCGTTCCTATATTGAAACGCAGGAACTGCTGGCGGGGCTCAGTAAATACCATATCAACGGTCTGTTCTATTACGACCACATCGACCGCCACGACCGCCCGCTGGCGGGCACGGTCAGGCATCCCGATGAGAGCTGGAAAAACCTTGCCAATCAGGTGATATATAAATCCACTATCGACGATCTGATCAAGGCGGGACATCTGCTGGGCATGAAGTCGTTTTCCTACAACCTGATTTTCGGCGCGTATCCGGACTATGAGGATATCGGCGTGAAGACGGAATGGGGCATCTTCAAGGACAAGGACCATGCGGAATTCGATTTCCATCCGCTGCCTTCGAGTTGGAAGGCTTCCAAAATCTGCCTGATGGACCCCGCAAACAGGGAATGGCAGGACTTCTACATTCAGGCATACAGGGATTTCCTGAAGGTATACGATTTCGACGGTATTCAGGTGGATTCGCTGGGTTCCCGTCCCTATCCGATCTACGATTATGACGGCAATGAACTGCAACTGAACCTGCGCTACGCGGAACTTCTGGACCGCATGACGAAGGAACTGGACACCAAAGTCATCTTCAATGCCGTATCCGAATACGGTCAGCGGGAAGTGGCTTCGCAGGTCGATCTGGACATCATGTTTGCCGAGGTGTGGCCCTGGAGCCATAACACCTATTTCAGCCTGAAAAACACCGTGGACAACGCGAACCGTCTGCTGGGCAGCGACCGCGGCGTCGTCATTCCCGCCTACATGGATTATGATATCCGCACGAGCGGCGGTGAATTCAACCTGCCCGGTATCCTGTATACCGACGCGGTGATCATGGCGTCGGGCGGAGACCATCTGGAACTGGGCGACACGGGCATGCTGTCCTCGGAATACTATCCGGCGGCAACGCTCTCCATGTCCAGGAAACTGACGAAAGCGCTCAGAAACTACTACAGTTTCATGACCGCCTACGAGAACCTTCTGCGCGGCGGCGGACTGGAGGAAACGGTTACCCGCTCCTATGTGAACGGGAAATTCTGTTCCGCTTCGGGGAGTATGGGAGAGATCTGGTCCCTCACGAAAGTGAAGAAGGAGGAAAACCTCGAGGTGCTGCATCTGATCAACTTCAGGGATGTTGACAGCCTCGAATGGGTCGACCGGAACGGAACGCAGTGCGCGCCGCAGGTGATTGAAAACGCCGTTGTCAGGCAGTATGTGCAGAAGGAAGTATCTTCCGTGCTCGTTGCTTCCCCCGATTATGAGCAGGGGATCATGCGCGAAACCGCCTTCACATCCGGAAAAGATGCGAAAGGCCTATATGTCGAGTTTGTGATCCCACATCTGGAATACTGGACGATGGCGGTCATGCAGTACGCATGATACGGTTTGAAAAGTTTTGCCGGCAGCCGTAAGGCAACCGGAAAAGGAGCAGAAATGAAGAAGTCTATTCGGATCTTACTCATCGCCCTGGCGGTGCTCATCGCTGCTGCCGTCATCGGGTTATGCAGTTTGTCTGTGCCGGAACCCGTGACCCGCAATGTGGCGGAGGGAATGATACCGGATGAGATGCTCCGCTCCTACTGGCAGAATATCGATTTCACCCGGGCGGTCATGCTGGATGATGACGGGATCGTGCTTGTCGCGTCCGGCGGGCGGGAGGAGCCCTATGCATACGGCGAAGCCGTCCCTGCGGGAGAAAGCCTGAAAGTGCGCTTCCGGGCGCCTGCGGGCGACTATCGCGTCGCCGTGTCGTACCGTGTGGAAGACGATAAACTGCTCGATAATCTGATCACGGTCATCTGTGACGAAACGGAATTCACCACCATCCTGCCGGCGCTCTGGAAGGATGAGCAGGGCGGGATCCCGCACGACCGCTACGGCAATGAGATCAGCCCCTCGCAGGAACGGGTGACGGAAACCTTCGACGCGTATCTTACGGACAAGGCGGCGCTGAGCAGCAGCGCGGTCACCATCCATCATGACGGCGGCGAGCTTACCTTTTCGCTCACCATGCAGGCGCAGGCCACGGCCTTTGAGCGCATCGCGCTGATTCCGGATGAGGAACTGCCTGCCTATTATGAATACATGGCTTCCCATGAGGACAAACGGGATGCCTCCTCTCTCGTGACCGTTGAGGGCGAGCAGATGCGCGTGAAGTCCGACAGTTTCATCCGCGCGAAGAATACGAAAAACGCCTCCCTGACGCCTTACAGCACTTATCAGAAGGTGCTCAATGTTCTGGACGAAAACTCGGTTTACAAGTCCGGGCAGAAGGCGCTGTGGGAGTTTGAAGTGCCCGAGAGCGGGCTTTATACGCTCGCTTTCAAGTATGTGCAGGGCGCCAACGGCAATATGCCCTGTTTCCGAAAAATCGAAATCGACGGTTCCGTGCCTTATAAAGAACTGGAATCGGTGGCGTTTCCCTACCGCTTTGGAACGGGATACCATAACCTGGTCCCCGTGGACGCGCAGGGGAATGCGCTGAAAGTATATCTGGAAAAAGGCGTGCATACCATTTCCGTCGAGGTCAACGGTGAAGCCTATGATGCGGTCTACAACGAAATCAAGGACATCATGGAGGACATCAACGACCTTGCCATGTCGATCAAAAAACTGATCGGCAACAATACGGACGCCAACCGCACCTGGGATGTGGAGGATTATCTTCCCGATGTGTGCGCCCAACTCGAGGACATGGAAAAGCGCGCAGGCGGCATCTATGAGGAACTGGGAGAAATCGCGGGGAAAGAGCCGACTTTCGCCAATAACCTGCACTACGCGCAGACCAATCTGCGCAAACTGCGGGAAAAGCCGAGCACCCTGCCCAACCGTCTGAATCTGCTCAGCGAAGGCACCGGATCGACGGCCCAGTCCTTCGGCGATCTGCTGCCGGTGCTGGAAAGCCAGCCGGTCGGCTTTGACGAACTTTATCTCGCGGGAGATATCGGTGCTCTGCCCGAAGCGGACGCGGGATTTTTCGTAAATCTGTGGGAAGGCGTCAAATCCTTCTTCTATTCCTTCAGTTCCGACATGAGCAGCAGCAATTACAGCGTCAGCGGAAAGACCGCCGGCGATGAACTGCAGGTGTGGGTCAACCGTCCCGTACAGTACCTCGAAATCATGCAGCAGATGGTCGACACCCGCTTTACCGCGCAGACCGGCATCAAGGTCAATTTCTCCGTGATGCCCAATGAACAGAAACTGATTCTGTCCAACGCGTCCAAGACCAATCCGGATGTGGCGCTGGGCATTGCCTATACGACGCCGTATGACTTCGCCATCCGCGGAGGCGCCAAGAACCTGCTGGAATATGACGGCTTCCTCGAGTGGTACAACGAAGAATTCAATCTGGAATCCGTCGTTCCCATGTGCTATAACCACGGCGTTTACGGTGTTTCGGAAACGCAGGATTTCCTTGTGCTGATTTACCGCAAGGATATTCTGGAGAAATTGGGCCTTTCCGTACCGGACACCTGGGAAGATGCGGCGGACATGATGCCCACGCTGCTCCGCTACGGCATGAACTTCAATATCCCCGCCTCCAACATGGTTACCTTCAAGAATTTCCAGGGCACATCGCCCTTCATCTATCAGGCGGGCGGAGCGTTCTATTCCGTTTCGGGCGACCGGACGGCCATCAATACCGCATCCTCCTATAACGGCATGCAGGAGATGACGGAACTTTATCAGATCACCAGCCTGCAACAGTATATCGCCAGTTTCTTCAATTCCTTCCGCTACGGACAGGTCCCCATCGGCGTTTCCGGCTTCTCCACCTATATCCAGATCGAGATGGCGGCCCCCGAACTTGCGGGAAAGTGGGACATCGCTCCGGCGCCCGGAACGATGGGCGAGGACGGCGTGGTCCGCCGCTATCAGATGGCGGACGGCACGGCGGGCATGATCTTCAATAATACCGAACATCCGCAGGAGGCCTATGAGTTCCTCAAGTGGTGGATGAGCAAGGATACGCAGGTGGAATTCGCGTATTCCCTCCAGAGCAGGTTCGGGCCGGAGTTTCGCTGGAACACGGCGAATGTGAAGGCCTTTGAGGAACTGCCTTATCCCAAGGAACACAAGGACATCATCCTCGAGCAGTGGCGGTGGCAGAAGGAAGTCGCCCGCCATCCCGCCAGTTACATGGTGGAGCGTGAAGCCAGCAATGTATGGAACAATGTGGTCGTCATGGGACGGATGCTCCGTACGGAACTGGACAAGGCGGCAATCATTTCCAACCGCGAGATTTCCCGCAAACTGAATGAATTCGGATACATGGATGAGAATGGAAACCTGATTCAGGATTATCCGATGGACAATCTGGAGTATCTGACGGAACTGTTGGGAAAGGAGGGAACGGACGGTGCGCAATAAACCCATGCGGGCGGCCGCGGGAGATCTGACGCAGAAACTCACCGTGACGGAATTTACGCAGAAGCATTCCGTGCTCATTCTCATGGCACCCTTCGTGATTCTCTTTACCCTCTTCATCATCATCCCCATCGCGGTGGCGATCCTGCTGTCCTTTACGCAGTTCAATACCATCGAGTTTCCCAAGTTCATAGGACTTGACAACTATGTGAACCTGTTCACCCGCGACGATGTGTTCATGCAGTATGTCCTGCCGAATACGATTTTGTTTTCGGTGGTGGTCGGCGCGGGCGGATATATCCTTTCCTTCTTCATGGCGTGGTCGCTGGCGCAGATCCCCAAGCGTCCCCGCACGGTCCTTGCCATCATCCTGTATTCTCCGTCCATGACCAGCGGCATCATGATGTCGGCGATCTGGTCCGTGCTGTTCAGCGCGGATAAAAGCGGCTATCTCAACTATATCCTGCTGGAACTGGGCATCATCGAACTGCCCGTGAACTGGCTCTCCTCCCAGCAGTACCTG
>JAZLLT010000078.1:0-9102 GCA_045598325.1 Clostridia bacterium
CTGAAGAAGGGCGAGTCCTTCTCAGATGAAGCGTCGCTCGAAAAAGCATACCTGCTGGTATACGGGGAAGTAAAATTCGAGTGGGATGGCAAGACCCACGAACAGTACCGCGAAAACTGCTTCGATGTGCCGCCGACCGCACTGCATGTGAGCAAAAAGACGGCAGTCAAAATCACCTGTCTGTCCGATGACTGTGAAATCAACATCCTCCGCACAGACAACGAAACCGAATTCGAAGCCAAACTTTATCTGCCCGAGGACACGCCAGACGAGTTCCGCGGCAAGGGCTTCATGCACGAATGTTCCACCCGCATCGTCCGCACGATCTTCGATGACAGGAACGCCCCCTACGCCAACCTTGTGTTGGGCGAGGTCATCGGTTTCCCCGGAAAATGGAGTTCCTATCCCCCGCACCATCATCCCCAGCCCGAGGTCTACTACTACAAAACCAATCCGTCGGGCGGCTTCGCCTACGCGGAACTGGGCGACGATGTCGTGAAGGTTCATAACAACGACACCGTGCTCATCGCGCCCGGTCTCACTCATCCCCAATGCACCCCTCCGGGGTACGCGCTGTGGTATCTGTGGGGCACCCGCCATTTGGACGGCTGCCGATACAAGAGCCCCGATTATCCTGTATTCCTGAAAGAGCATCTCTGGGTGCAGGAAGCGGGTGCTCCCTACTGGGGAGACAACTACATCAAATAGGAGGCCTCTATGGAGACGATCCGCCTTACCATGGCTCAGGCTCTGGTCAAGTTCCTCGACAACCAGTATGTGGAGTTGGACGGAAATGAGCATAAGTTTATCAATAACATTTTCGGCGTATTCGGCCACGGATGTGTGGTCGGTGTCGGTCAGGCGCTTTCCCAGGGAGGACACAACATCCGTTTCCTGCAGGGCAAGAATGAGCAGAACATGGCGCTTGCCGCCACGGCGTTTGCCAAGCAGATGGACCGGCTCGAGATCATCCCCTGCGTCAGTTCCATCGGCCCCGGCGCCATGAACATGGTGACCGCGGCGGGCTGTGCCACTGCCAACCGCATTCCGCTCCTACTTCTGCCGGGCGATACCTTTGCCTGCCGCCAGCCCGACCCCGTACTTCAGCAGGCGGAGTTCTTCGATTCCTTCGGGCGCACGGTGACCGACGCATTCCGCGGCGTGTGCCACTATTTCGACCGCATCGATCGTCCCGAACAGTTGATGACCGGTTGTCTGCACGCGCTGCGCGTGCTTACAGACCCCGCAGATACGGGCGCAGTCTGTCTCGCCATGCCGCAGGATGTAGAGGGCGAAGCCTACGACTATCCCGTCAGTTTCTTTGACAAGCGTGTATGGCATATCGACAGGCGTTCCATGACCGTTTCACAGGCAAAGCGCGCCGCGGAGATCATCAAAGCATCCAAAAAGCCCATCGTCATTCTGGGCGGAGGCGTCCGCTATTCCAAAGCGGGCAAGGAATTGCTCAAACTCTGCGAAAAGTGCAATATCCCCTTTACCGAAACGCAGGCAGGCAAAGGAACGCTTTCCTGGAAACATCCTCTAAACCTCGGCGGCATCGGCGTGACCGGCGGACAGGCGGCGAACCGCATCGGCAAAGAAGCGGATTGCGTCATCGCTGTCGGCACGAGACTCACCGATTTCACCACCTGCAGCAAGTGGCTGTTTCAAGAGAAAACGAAATTCGTGTCCCTGAACATCTGCCCCTTCGATACCGTGAAGATGAACGCGGAACCCATCGTCTGCGACGCGAAGGAAGGACTCAAGGCGCTTCTTCCCCTGCTCAAAGACTACAGGACCTCCTATACCGGCGAAATCGAGAAAGAACGCGCCGAATGGCTGTCCATCGCGGACAAATACTGTACGGAGAATGATCCCCGCGGGCTTTCCCAGACCCGCGCGCTCGGCATCATCAACACCTTCATGAAGTCCTCCGATGTGGCGGTCGGCAGCGCGGGAAGCCTTCCCGGCGACATGCAGAGACTGTTCCGTCCGGGCAATGAAGGCACTTACCACATGGAATACGGTTTCTCCAATATGGGCTATGAAACCAACGGCGCTCTCGGCGTGAAACTCGCCTGCCCGGACAAGGAAGTCTACACCTTCTTCGGTGACGGCACCTATCTTATGGCGCACAGCGAACTGTTCACCGCCGTGCAGGAAGGTCTGCGCATCCACTACTGTCTGTTTGACAACAGCGGCTGGGGCTGCATAGAGAACCTGCAGAACAATCAGGGCAACGATACCTTCGGCACGGTGTTCCGTAAACGGAATCCCGCAACCGGCGAACTGGACGGCGATATCCTGCCCATCGACTTTGCAAAGAACGCGGAAGCGTACGGGCTCAAGGCATATACCATCCGCACGGAAAAGGAACTAATTTCCGCGCTCAAAAACGCCCTCAAGCAGGAAAAGCCCGTGCTGTATGACATCAAGGTCCTTCCCGGCACCATGACACCCGGCTTCAATTCCTGGTGGCGCGTGGGCGTAGCGGAAGTGTCCGCGCAGGAGCGCGTTATGAATGCTTACTCCGACATGCAGGCGCATATCAACGAAACGAGAAAATTCTGAGGAGGCAGGTATGCTCGATAAGAATAAAGTAAAACTCGCCATCGCTCCCATCGGCTGGACCAACGATGACATGCCGGATCTCGGCAAGGAGAACACCTTTGAACAGTGCGTGAGCGAAATGGCGCTGGCGGGCTTCAAGGGCAGCGAGATCGGCAACAAGTATCCGCAGGATGTAGATGTGCTCAAACACAAACTGGATGTCCGAGGGCTCACGATCTGCAACGCGTGGTTCTCATCCCTGTTTACCTCCGAGCCTTATGAAGTGACCATCAGGAACTTTATCGCTCACCGCGACAGGCTCTTTGCGCTCGGCGCGAGGGTCATCGGCGCCAGCGAGCAGGGCAATTCCATCCAGGGAAAGAACATCAACATCTTCGGATCCGAAAAGCCCGTCTACACGGATGAGCAGTGGGCGCTCATCGCAAAAGGTTACAATGAAATGGGTACGCTCGCACAGGAAAAGGGCATGGTCCTCACCTGCCACCATCACATGGGAACAGGCGTTCAGACCGCGGAAGAAATCGACAAGTTCATGAGCCTCGTTGATCCCGATAAAGTGTTCTTGCTGTTTGACAGCGGTCATTTGACCTTTGCCGGCATCGATCCTCTGCCCATTCTCAGAAAGTACATAGGGCGCATCAAGCATGTGCACCTCAAGGATGTCCGTCTCCCCATCCGTGATCAGGCAAAGAAGGAAGGCTGGAGTTTCCTGACCGCCGTCAGAAACGGCGTGTTCACCGTTCCCGGTGACGGAGATGTGGATTTCGGTCCTATCTTCAAGGTACTGGAAGAGAGCGGATATGAAGGCTGGGTCGTCGTGGAAGCCGAGCAGGATCCCGCGAAAGCCAATCCTTTCGAGTACGCGCAGAAGGCACGCGCTTATATTTCCGAAAAGACCGGACTGTAAACCGTTAGGAGAAAGCAATGTCAGCATTCGGAAGACAAGCAACTCAGAGACTGGCCGCCTGGACGGAAGCGCTGTCCGGGCAACTTTACACGCCCGTGGAGGAAGTTTCCTTCACGGGTTTTGTCTGCGGCGGTTTGACCATAAAAGAAGCCGCGCAGGTACCTAAAATTCCTTACCCAGCCGGAACAAGCTGGGGCAAGGACAGCGAGTACGGCTATTTTGAGGCATCGGTCCCGGCAAAGCCCGAATGGAAGGGACGCAGACTCGTGCTGTTTTCGGGGCTCGGCGGAGAGCAGCTCATCTACAGCAACGGTCTTGCCATCGGCAGCATTGACAGGAAACACACCTATGTGACCCTGTCAAGGGAACTTCAAGGTAATGAAAATTTCTATCTGCTCATTGAATCCTATGCGGGACACGGATTGAGGCTTGAAAACCTGCCGCCCTGCGCACCCGATATGAATCCGCTGAACACGCCCGTCGGCACGCAGTGCAAAGTCGGGAAAAGTTTCCTCGCGCTGTGGAATGAGGATGTCTACCGGTTGTGGCTGGATGCAGGTGTGCTGACTTCGCTTTACAAAGTGCTTCCCGAAGACAGTCTCCGCGCGGAAAAGATCGCGGAAGCGCTGTACGAAATGACTTACACCGCGGACCCGTCTCTTCCGCCCGAAAAGCGGGACGCGTCCTGCCGCTTGGCGCGTGAGAAACTGCGCGGCGTTCTGGAAGCGAAAAACAGCTCTTCCGCGCCCGAAATGCTGCTAATAGGTCAGAGCCATATCGACCTCGCGTGGCTGTGGAGCAAAGAGGAGACACGGCGCAAGTCCGTGCGTACCTTCTCTAACCAACTGACCCTCATGGAGGAATATCCCGAATACAAATTCCTGCTGTGCGAGCCCGCGCTCATGCAGATGCTGAAGGAACGCGATCCCGAATGCTACAGCCGCGTTCTGCAGAAAGTGGGAGAAGGACAGTTCCTTCCCGAAGGCGCCTTCTATGTGGAGAGCGACACAAACATCCCCTCCGGAGAGACCCTCATCCGCCAACTTCTTTGGGGGAAGAAATGGTATAAAGAGGAACTGGGATATGACACCCGCGTTGCGTGGCAACCCGATACTTTCGGCTTCTCCGGCGCGCTTCCGCAGATTCTGAAAAAGTGCGGCGTCCCTTATTTTGCCTCCCAGAAGCTGACGCGTCAGGATCCGGAGTGTGAGCCTTTCCCCTATACTCATTTCGTTTGGGAAGGCATCGACGGAAGCGAAGTCATCGCGCTCAATTTCCATCGCAACAACAGTCCCATTTCGCCTGAGGAACTGAACAGGCGCTGGTATGAAAACCGTTCTCAGAAGGGCAATATCGACTGCATGCTCTTTCCCTTCGGTTACGGTGATGGCGGCGGCGGTCCTGTGCGGGACATGCCTGAAATCGCTCGGCGCGTTGCCGATCTGGAAGGCATCCCAAAGTGCCTCTACACTTCTCTTGACGCCTACATGGACCGAATCGCGCCCGAGGCAAGGAAGAACCGCTGGGTGGGCGAAATGTACCTTGCTTGGCATAGAGGTACCTATTCCGTACAGGTCGAAGCGAAGCGTCTGCTCCGCGTCTGCGAGGGACTTCTTCACAAGGCAGAACTGCTTGCCGCTATGGAAGAAGATCCCACACCCTATCTGCCCGCTATCAAAGAGGCGTGGGAAAAGGTCCTGTTCAATACCTTCCACGACCTCGCGGGCGGCGTCGGCATCAAACGTGTACACAGCGAGATGAGGAAGGAACTCGAAAGCGCCATTGATTCGCTGAAGTCCGTCATTAACTGCATGCTTGGCGCTTCTCTCATAGCAAAGAACGAAGGTCTGTGTGTATTCAACGCACTTCCCTTCGCGCGAAGACAATGGGTCACGATGCCGGACGGAAAAGCGGCGTATATAAAGGCGGAGCCTTCCTGTGTCACCGATGTCCGCATTGAGTCCCGTAAAGTTACCGCTGCTGCGTGGGAAGACCGCGGCGGATTCCGCCTGGAAAACGAATACCTTTCTCTCCTCATCGATTATTCCGGTCGCATTACAGAAATCGTCGACAAGGAAAACGGAATCCCCCTTACGGACAACGGTCAGGTAATGAATGACTGGCGTCTGTACGAAAATGTTCAGTGCGTCTACGACGCGTGGGAAATGGATGCCGACTGGGAAAAAGGGCTCATTGCAGACGCGTTCAAAACGGAGTGCGATCTGACCGTAGGACCGTATTACGCCGAGGTTGAGGTCAGGCGTTCTTTCGGCGCCAGTTCTTCCGTTCAGAAAATCCGCCTTACCGACGATTCCCGCCGTGTTGATTTCGTGACGGAAGTGAATTGGCAGGAAGACAGGAAGATGCTGAAAACACACTTTATAAGCAACATCCGCTCGGAGTATGCCATTCATGAAATCCAGTTCGGCTATGTGAGCCGCCCCGCGCACAGAAGCCATCCGTTTGCCCGTGACCGCTTCGAGGTATGTCAAAACCGATACAGCGTTCTTGCGGAGATGAGCCGCGGTTTCGCCTTGCTCAATGACGGTATCCGCGGCATTTCTTCGGGACGCGGCGAGCTGGCGCTCACACTTCTTCGGTCTCCCATGGTTCCGGACAACACCTGTGACCGCGGTGTACATACTTTCCGTTACGCTCTATATCCTTTTGCCACGGATTTCGGGCACAGCGATGTTGTGAAGGAAGCATACGCGTTTAACGATCCTCCGGAAGTTTTGCGCGGAAGTTCTTCGGGAAAGAGTGGTTTCTCCGTTTCCTCCCGTTCCGTCATTCTGGAAACCGTAAAGCCCGCGGATGACGGCGACGGCATCATCCTGCGGCTGTATGAATCCATGGGCGGAACGGACAGAGCGGTCATGAATCTGCCCTTCAAAGCGGAAATCACCGAATGTGCCATGGATGAGACACGCATGGAGATTGCGTCCAATGAATTGATTTTCAAACCATTTGAAATCAGGACATTCCGTGTGAGGAGAAAGTAAGCCGGCATCCGCCGGTACTGCCGCCGCCGTTTGACAAACGCAATCCGCATGGTTACACATTTATTATTCATATTTGTGGAGACATTATGGGAAAAGGATATCTGTTTGAGTGCGCACATTGCGGGAAGATCTTTTCGGTCTTCCCCGGTGCGGGTGTGGCCTTTTCCACGGTATACGGAAACATCATGGACGGAGTACGGCGCGGCGACTACGGCGATGAACTGCAGAGCATCAGTCAGGAACAGCCATTTTTTGCCGTGGACGCGGAAAGTTATCTGTTCAAGTGTGCCGGCTGCGGATACTGGGAAGTCGGTCCGGGGCTCAGTCTCTACGCGCCCAACAACCTGAAAGCCTATATCCAGCGCCGATACGGACAGAATACAATCGCGGGACGGAACAAAGAATCGTATGTGACATTTAATGAACTCCAAAGCAACTTTCATGTGATCAAGCGCTATCTGCATCCCTGCCCGAAGTGCGGAAAGCGCATGCGGAAAGCGGACAAGGAGACGGATTTTCTGTCTCTTCCCTGTCCCGGATGCGGAACGGAATGTACGGCGGAAGGAAAAGAATAAACTGCGGAAAATCCGCAGTTTTTCTTTTAGAGTTTGATACCGAGTTTCTTTGCTTTCTCCTTGATGAATTCCGCTGCGAGGCGGTAGTCCTCCGCTTCCGTCATGTGCTCCAGCATGAGGCAGACATTCCTGTCTTCAAGGGCATCCACCCGTTTCAAATAGGTGTCATAGTCGATATTGCCCGTACCGGGACGGCATTCGTCCAGATGAACGGTGAGTTTATCACGGATGATGCTGTCTTTCGCGTGGCAGCAGCGGATGTAGGGCGCGAGTTTATCGAACCACTCGTTGATGACCGCCGTGTTGTCATAGTAGGCGTGGGGCGAAGTAATGATGTTCACGATGTCCACATGCGCCCCGAACCGGTTACTTCCGACAGCCTTGATGAGATCAAGGTAACTGTCCGCCGTATCGGGGTACATATTCGGCATGGGCTCAAGGGTGTAGTATGTGTGCCTTGTTTTTGCCGTGTCGATGATTTTCCTGCTTACTTCTACGATTTCATCAAACGCCTTTTGCGTAAAGTTGTCACCGTGGCAACCGTCCCAGCAGTCCGCGTTGTAGGTACCCGCGATATTCACGCAGCAATTCGCACCTACATAGTCGGCCAGTTCCAGTTGCCTGACGGCGCGAGTGAAGTTCGCTTCCCGCTTTTTCCGGTCGGGATCCAATAAATTGTTCCAGATGCCGATTTCGCAGATGACAAGGTCATGCTCCTTCGCCGCCTGAACGAAGGCATCGATGTCGCCGGTCCTTGCGTTTGAATCCAAAGGAAAGTATACGCCGCTGTAACCCGCGTTCTCATTCGCCTGCGCCCATTCATCGGGTGTCGTCCACTTCTCAAAGATATTTCCGCCGAATCGCATAGTATCGCCTCCTGACTGT
The DNA here is from genome assembly GCA_045598325.1 of Clostridia bacterium. Classification (GTDB taxonomy): domain Bacteria; phylum Bacillota; class Clostridia; order Christensenellales; family Aristaeellaceae; genus RUG14130. Next base: position 7,941 of record JAZLLT010000078.1, read on the forward strand.
ATTATAGCAGATAGGGCCTTGCGTTTCAATCACTTCTTTACAAAATGGTTACGCGGTATTATAATAAAGAAAACGCATCCGGAGGTCAATATGGATTTTTCAAATATCAAGAATGCCCATGATTCCAATGAAATCACAAGGGCTTATTTCGACCAGATCCTCGTGGAAAGCCGTTATCTCGACAGTTGCACGCCCGATCCTTCCATGAACCTGTACGGCGCGGCATTTTCTTCCCCCATCATGATTGCCGCGTTTTCTCACCTGTCCAACACTCATCCCGGCGGAATGGTCGAAATGGCGAAGGGGGCCTGTGAATGCGGCATCTGCAACTGGGCGGGCATGGGTAGCAAGGAGGAACTTTCCGCCATTCTCGGTACAGGCGCGAAAACCATCAAGATCATCAAGCCCTACGCCGACAGGAAGCGTGTTTTCGATATGATCGAATTTGCCTGCAAAAGCGGCGCGCTCGCCGTGGGCATGGACATCGATCACAGTTTTGGCGGGAACGGTTATCCCGATGTTGTTTTGGGTGAAGAGATGAAGCCCGTTTCTTCCGAAGAACTTCGTGAATTCATCGCGGCGTCCGGCAAACCGTTTATCATCAAAGGCATCCTTTCCGTGACAGACGCGGAAAAGAGCGTGAAAGCAGGCGCAAAAGGGCTGCTGCTTTCGCATCACCACGGCATCATGCAGTATGCCGTTCCGCCGCTCATGGCGCTTCCCAATATCAAAAACGCCGTAGGGAACGATATCGACCTGTTCGTGGACTGCTCCGTCGATACGGGCGCGGATGTATTCAAATGCCTCGCAATGGGCGCGAAAGCCGTCTGTGTGGGGCGCGCGATACTGGAATCGTTCCGTACCGGCGGAGCGGAAGGCGTCGCAAAATATGTGGAGAGCATGAACAATGGCTTGCGCGCCATGATGGCTCGTACCTGCTCAAAAAATCTCGCCGGCATCTCAAAAGATGTCCTATGGAACGGAAATACCGGAAAGCGCATTTGATATGAGCATACAAAAAGAGACCCCGAACGGGGTCTCTTTTTAGTGCGATCAAAAGCGGAGCGTTCCTCTGCCCAGCAGTTTCTGGTTCTTCTTACTGAAGTGCATCACATTGTCCTCGGAGAAGGACAGGCGCACTTTCTGTCCGATGCGGTAGACA
>JAZLLT010000079.1:0-34321 GCA_045598325.1 Clostridia bacterium
CTGCGCAAGGCCGGCTGGGATACCCACGGTCTGCCCGTGGAGCTGGAAGTGGAGAAGCTGCTGGGTCTGGACGGCAAAGAGCAGATCGAGCAGTAGGGCATGGAGCCCTTCATCAAGAAGTGCAAGCAATCCGTATGGAAAAATCAGAGTGAGTGGGAAAAGATGAGCGACCGCGTCGGCTACTGGGCTGACATGGAAGATCCCTACATCACCTATGACAACAACTACATCGAGTCCGTGTGGTGGAGTCTCAAGCAGATCTCCGACAAGGGCCTGCTCTACAAGGGCCACAAGATCGTGCCCTACTGCCCTCGCTGCGGCACCGCTCTGTCCTCTCACGAAGTCTCTCAGGGCTACAAGACGGTCAAGGAACGCTCCGCCGTCGTCCGCTTTAAGGTGAAGGGCACCGGGAACACCTGGCTTTACGCCTGGACCACCACCCCCTGGACCCTGCCCAGCAATGTGGCGCTGTGCGTGAACCCCGAGGACACCTACTGCAAGTTCGACTTTGACGGCCGCACCATCATCATGGCGGAAGCGCTGATCGCCTCCGTACTGGGCGAGGACGCCGAAATCGCAAACAAGACCACCTTCCCCGGCAAGGAACTCGTCGGCACCGAATACGAGCCGCTGTTCGATTTCCAGAAGGGTCTCGTGGACAAAAAGGGCTGGTTCGTGGTGGCGGACAACTATGTCACCATGACCGACGGTACCGGCATCGTGCACATCGCTCCCGCTTTCGGCGAGGACGACGCCCGCGTCGGCCGCGACAATGACCTGCCTTTCCTGCAGTTGGTCAACACCAAGGGCGAGCTCACCGAACCCACCCCGTGGGCAGGCACCTTCGTGAAGAAGGCCGATCCGCTGGTCCTGACCGACCTCGAAACCCGCGGGCTGCTGGTGAAAGCGCCCCTGTTCGAGCACGATTATCCCCATTGCTGGCGCTGCAACACGCCTCTCATCTACTACGCCCGCAGCGGCTGGTTCATCCGCATGACCGAAGCCCGCGAGCAGCTTTTAAAGAGCAACGCCGCCGTCAACTGGATGCCCGAGAACATCAAGGAAGGCCGTATGGGCAACTTCCTGGACGGCGTCATCGACTGGGCGCTCTCCCGCGAACGCTACTGGGGCACTCCCCTGCCCGTATGGACCTGCTCCTGCGGTCATCAGCACACCATCGGCTCCATCGCGGAACTCAAGTCCATGAGCAAGAATTGCCCGGACGACATCGAATTGCACCGCCCCTACATCGACAAGGTCACCCTCACCTGCCCCAAGTGCGGAGGAGAAATGCACCGCGTGACCGAAGTCATCGACTGCTGGTACGATTCCGGCTCCATGCCCTTCGCCCAGTGGCACTATCCCTTTGAAAACAAGGAGATCTTCGAGCAGAACTATCCCGCCGACTTCATTTCCGAAGCCATCGACCAGACCCGCGGCTGGTTCTACTCCCTCATGGCCATCTCTACTCTGCTGTTCGGCCGCGCCCCCTACGAAAATGTACTGGTGCTGGGCCATGTGCAGGACGAAAACGGTCTCAAGATGAGCAAGCACATCGGCAATGTCGTCGATCCGTGGTCCGTCCTTGACAAGCAGGGCGCGGACGCCGTCCGCTGGTACTTCTATGCCAACGGCGCGCCGTGGCTGCCCACCCGCTTCTCCGGCTCATTGGTCAGCGAAATGCAGGGCAAGTTCATCGGCACCCTGTGGAACACCTACGCGTTCTTTACGCTGTATGCCTCCATCGATTCCTACGATCCCGAGACCGAGAAGGCAAAGCCCGAGGACTTCACCATGATGGACAAGTGGGTCCTTTCCAAACTCAACACGCTCGTGGATTTCGTGGACAAAGGCCTTATGGAGTACAAGGCCACCGAGACCAGCCGCGCCATCGCCGCGTTCGTGGACGAACTGTCCAACTGGTATGTGCGCCTGTCCCGCGAGCGTTTCTGGGGCAAGGGCATGGAAGGCACCAAACTTTCCGCCTTTGAGACCCTTTACACGGTGCTGACCACGCTGACCAAACTGCTGGCTCCCTTCCTGCCCTTCGTGACCGAGAACATGTATCAGAACCTCGTCATCGGCAATGTGAAGGACGCCCCCGAATCCGTCCATCTGTGCGACTACCCCGTGGCCGACCTTTCCAAGGTCGACAAGCAGCTCGAAGAGGACATGAGCAAGGTGGAAGCCATCGTGCAGCTCGGCCGCGCCTGCCGCAACACCTCTTCCCTGAAGGTCCGTCAGCCCCTCAGCCGCTGCCTCGTGAAGGGCGAAAAAGTCACCGGCGAACCCGAAGCGCTCATCATGAGCGAACTGAATGTGAAGAGCGTGGAGTTCGTGGATGACGCCACCGCCTTCACCACCTACCTGCTCAAGCCCCAGATGAGGACCCTCGGCAGGAAGTACGGAAAACTGCTGGGCAAGATCGGCGAGTATCTGAAGACCGCCGACGGCAATGCCGTCATGGCTGCCTTCGAAAAGGGCGAGAACCTGCACTTTGAAATCGACGGAACGCCCATCGAACTGGAAAAGGACGATGTGCTGTCCTCCCTCTCCCAGAAGCCCGGCTTCGTCGCGGAGAGCGACAACAACTACACCGTGGTGCTCGACACCAACCTGACCGATGAGCTGATTGCCGAAGGCTTCGTGCGCGAGGTCATCTCCAAGGTGCAGACCATGCGCAAGGACGCCGGCTTCGAGGTGACCGATCGCATCGCCCTCACCTACAAGACAGACGACAAACTCGCCGCCATTCTGGACGAGAGCAAAGCGGATGTTATGTCGTCCGTGCTGGCCCTCTCCATGACCGCGGGTGAGCCCGCGGAAGACGCCTATGTGAAGGAGCAGAACATCAACGGCATCGCCGCCGTCCTGTCCGTCAAGGTGGTCAAGTAAGGTAATGGGTATCTTCTCGCTGTTCAAGCGCAAAAAGCAGGCGGAGGCTCTCGACGCGGACGAAATCGTGTCCGCGGAGAGCCTCACCGAAAGCCTGAACCTCGGCGGCTTCTGGCATGATTCCCCGGAATCGGACCGCCGCCATCTGTCCGCCCCCTTTGATGACGAACTGCTGCGCAGCATCGAAGATGAACTGGGCTATAAACTGCCCGCGTCCTTCGTGCTGCTCATGCGTTCCCATAACGGCGGGCTCGTGAACCGCTGCCGCTATCCCGTGCCCGAGCCCGAAGAGGGCAAGCCCGACACGGTCTATATCACTGACATCCTCGGTATCGGACGGGACGCGCCCTACTCCCTGTGCGGCCGCTTCGGCAGCGAATTCCTGATCGACAGCCGCCGCCACAACAAGTCTATCGGCGTCGCCGTCTGCAATACCACGCTCCCCGGACGCGCCCTCGTCTTCCTCGATTACCGCGTCTGCGGCAAAGGCGGCGAGCCCTGCGTCACCTACGCGGACGCCATGACAGGCACCGAACTCCGCCTTGCCAAGAACTTCGCGCAGTTTTTGAAGGGGTTGGAGGAGAATATCATACAACGGTGAAAAATTGCAGGTCTTCCACGGGAGACCTGCAATTTTGAAAGGACGCAATGACGCAACAAGTACATTCCATCCCGCCCGTATGTGATGAAAACTGCCGCGTGCTGATCCTCGGCAGCTTCCCGTCCGTCGCCTCCCGCGAGACCGCCTTCTTCTACGGTCACAAGCAGAACCGCTTCTGGAAGGTGCTCGCGGCGGTATTTGACGAAAGCGTGCCCGAAACGGTCGAAGAAAAGAAAGCACTGCTCCTCGACCATCACATCGCGATATGGGATGTGATCGCCCGCTGCGAGATCGAGGGAAGCGCAGACAGCAGCATCCGCAGCGTGATCCCGAACGACGCGGCGGGGCTGATCGCGAAGACTCGCGTCACCCGCGTGTTCCTGAACGGAAAAACGGCGGAAAAATACTATAAAAAGTACCTCGCCGGCACAGTTCCGCTTCCGTACATCTGTCTCCCCTCCACCTCCCCCGCCAACGCGGGAACGGGGACGGAGAAGCTGATCGAAGCGTGGAGCATCCTGAAGGAATCCTGATAAGCGCCCGCATGGCATAAGAAAAACATCCCACTGAAAGATTATCAGCGGGATGTTTTATGCCCGGCGAACAGGGATCTCCCTCTATGATTTTATACTCAGGCAGGACGGGGATCCTTTCTTCTCAGGCCAACGATACATACGATTCCGTATGCAATCCAGCATGCCAACGCTGCAATAGCAATCCACGCCGCAACTGTTTTGATATAGGTTCCTGCATGGACAGCGTTCATCATCGCATCAAATTTGTCTGAGTCATCAATCATCAAATCCTTTTTTGATTGCAGATATCCGCCTGTGTACTCAAGAATCACACAGATACTGCTGACGATGACAGCAATCCTGAGAAATACCTTTTTCATAGTCTCCTCCAAATCCTGACATTTTCTTATCTACGGTTGCGCACAAAATTATATATACTTTCCGACCCATCTTTCACAGGTAGATTGTGCACAAACTGCCCGATAAACCGGGATTTATCAATCACCTTAGTCGGCAGCCGGTGTTTGTTGCAACTTCGTTCTGTTTACAAACCAGTAAGCAAAGAAAACAATGCTCAACATACAAATACCGCCGCCAAAGAAGAATGCAGCCGAAAGATTCCGGTCGGATAGGATACCGAATACCAAATTCGTTCCGATTGCGACACAGCTTATCAGCATAGAATGAATGCTGAGGGCTGTTGCACGATTTTGTGTCTTAATTTGCCTGTTTTGAATTTCTTCCTGAAACGGCTGGAACAATGTGTTGGAAACACGAAGCATCAAAATTCCAAAAATGGAAGGGAACGCTGACTTGGTAAGTCCAAGGAGCAGACAAGATATTACAGGCAGTACACAAAATAAAGCCAGGGAACACCGCAACCCTATTCGCTTGGTAACGAAGGAAGAACAAACTCCCAAAAGACCAAGTATTGTGGCAATACTGTAAATCACTCCGATTGCGGAATTATCCAGTCCGCAGCTTTCATACTTCAACTGGTTCAGAAAAACAGTAATCGTCTGATGCGCCTCGGATAAGAATGCCACAGCAATTAAGAATAGAATCAGCGTTTTGCTGTGAATGGTTTCACGCAATATGCTCAAAAATGGCTCCTGATTTGCGAGTTCAGATTTTGGTTGCTTCACTTCTTTGATTCCCAAAGAAAGCAGTGCAGCAATTCCATAACTGATCACTGTGAGCAGTCCGGCCAATGAATAATCATCCCGAACAAATACAGAGAATACGCCGGCAGCAAGCAAAAGGCCAAGCATACCCATCGTATTATAACGCCCGTATACTTTCTGCATATCTTTTCCTTGATTGGAAAGATAAAGAATGCTGGAATCCACCCCCGAAAGGCCGGCAAATATCACGCTGAGCATCACCCGCTCAACAAGGAAAGCATTGAAATCCGTAGCCTGCCAGAAAACCACTTTGGATATGAAGTAAAGCCAGGAACAGAAAACAATCGTCTTTCGATACCCGATTTTGTCAGCGACAACACCCCATGGAACTTCCAAAATCAGGCTCAATGCTAAGGAGATTCCCTCAATAATTGTGATTTGAAAAACCGAAACTCCCCGAGCCTGTCGATACAAGGTTGCGATAGGACCGTAAAAAACCATGCCCTGTAACAGAGCTATGATATACATGATATTTATATTTCTTTTCATAAAAGTCCTTTCTGTTTTTGCACAACAACCGGACGCCTGATGTGCAGGCGTCTAAACAGCGTTTCTTGTATTGCACAAAAATCAGATTGGATAATTCATAAATCAATACCCCGATACAGCGAGTTTTACACAACTCACTTCATCAAATTCCTGTTTATCCGTCAAACATTTCTTACTTCATGTTGATAAATCCGAGGCCCATTAAGCAGATCACGATGCCCAGCACGAACGGAGCCCAGTTGACCTTTTTTGTACTCGGCGGCGAGATTTCCGCCCCGGTTCAGGATGGAGTAAAGGATGACGCTCACAACCGCGCCGACCGGATAGGTGACCGTGAGGGAGGCAAGCGGATTCATTTCTGCGGGCGCGGATTTGGCACAGATGTGATCCGCAACATTGGACGGCACGACCAGCGCGACAGGCCAGATATATGCAAGCATCATACTACCATCTTTACTGATTTTCGGCGGCGGCTTTGATCTGCCGCGTATCCGTGAGTTCGGCTTCCGTCACGGGCAGGGTGCCGTCCGTGATAAAGCGGACGAGCGCATTCACATAGCCATCGGACAGGGCGTTCAGCTCGTATTTCTCTTCCCGTTCGTCCGCGAAGGTCACGGCGATGAACGGCACTTTTCCGCCCTTCCCCATGAGCGCGCGGCGGCTCTTGCCGTAGTCCGCGATGCCGGGCTTCGACTTTCGAAGAGGCAAAATCCGTGCGGCGATCATGGCGAATTCCTCCTCCGTCACGCCGCCGATGACTGCCTTTTCGATGCCCTCATCCCCGATGACGCGGCTAAGCCGCCCGTCAAAGGCAAGGGGCGAATAGCCGCAGAAGGGGCTGTTTTCATCGGGCAGGCAGGGCATAAAGACCTTTTTCCCTGTGATTCCGGGCATTTCGTCCGGCTTTTCCGTATAGATGACGGTTTCCGCGTCCGCATCCGGCACGAAGGAGATCCGTCCGTCCAGTTTCTCCCAGAGCCGCCCGCGCACCTCACCGGCAAAGGCGCCCTTGACGCTCACCTTCGGCACGAATTTATGATCAGTGAGGCTCCGCAGATACGCCCTGTCCTCTTTGGAAAGGGGCGTATTTTTGATGAGTTCGGGCCTGCGCTCATAGGTCACCTTCAGCGCCTCGTCCCGCCGCCAGCGGTCGATTTCTTTCTGATTGCCGCCGAGCAGTACCTCGGGCACAGCCATGCCTTCGTACTCGCGGGGCTTGGTGTACTGGGGGTATTCGAGAAGGCCGCTGGAGAAACTTTCGTCCACGCTGCTCTCGTCACAGCCAAGCACGCCGCTTACCAGCCTGCTCACCGCGTCCACGATGATCATCGCGCCCAGTTCGCCGCCCGTCAGCACATAGTCGCCCACGGAGATCTCCTCGTCGATGACCGAGTCGATGATGCGCTGGTCGATGCCCTCGTAGTGCCCGCAGAGCAGGATCAGGGTCTCTTCTTTGGCGAAGGCTTCCGCCTTCTTCTGGGTGAAGGTCTCGCCCTTGGGCGAAAGATAAATGCGCTTTCCGCGGAAAGACGCGCCCATCGCCGCCTTCATCGCGTCGATGGCAGGCTGGCACAGCATCACCATGCCCGCGCCGCCGCCGAAGGGCGTGTCGTCCGTGTTCTTGTGCTTGTTTTTCGTGTAGGCGCGGATGTCGATGACCTCGATATCGATGACGCCGCTTTTGCGCGCCCTGCCGATGATGGATTCGTTCATCACCGCGTCCACCATTTGCGGGAACAGGGTCAGGATCTTAAATGTCATCGGTCACCGCCACTTCCCGCATCCGCGCGGCGGACAGCAGCATGACGCCGCCCTCCACATCGGTCTTGAGGACCACGCTCTTGAGGGCGGGCACCAGCGTTTCGCGGCGGGTCTTTTTGTCCGTGAACACATACACATCGTTGCCGCCGGGCTGCATCACATCCGTGATGACGCCCCACTCGGTTCCCTCATCGTCCACGCCCTTGAGCCCCATGAGGTCCACGATGAAGTTTTCGTCCTCGTCGAGTTCCACCGCGTGTGCGCGGTCCACATACAGCAGTTTCCCGCGGAGCAGTTCCGCTTGATTCCTGTCCTCCACGCCCCCGATTTTCAAATACGCCGCGTCCCCGTCACAGCGGACAAAGCGGGTCTTCACGGGCGTGTAGGCGCCTTTTTCCTCAAAAAACGCTTCCTCCAAATCCTCGAAGCGGGTGATGTCATTGGTGAGCGGGCGCACCTTTACTTCGCCGTGCACGCCCTGAGGTTTCAGGATTTCACCTACGGCAAGATACTTGTCCATAGCATCCTCCATTAAAGACTTCGGTCTGTTTATTATCGGAGTTTGGTTTGTTTTTTTGCTTCCGTCATTCTGACGGGTGACGGAGTGCGGCGGGAGCAAGCCCTCGCCCTACAATCTCGACTTCGGTCTGTAATTTGCAGACTTTGTTTTGTCTATTGCAGACTTCGGTTTGTTTTATTTCAGGTTCGCGTTTGCCAGCACCGCCGCGCCGGTCATGCCCGCGTCATTCAGACGGGAAGCGAGGCGGAGGGTCCTGCGCATGATGTCCCGGTCCAGATTATACACGCTGTAGATGTGGTGCAGGATGTTTTCGATGAGGATATCGCCGCCCGCGCTCACGCCGCCGCCCAGTACGATGACCTCCGGGCGGAAGATCATATACAGGGAACAAAGCCCCGTCGCCAGTTCACGCGCGTACTGATCGAGGGCGTTTTTCATCTGGGGATCGCCTTCCCGCGCCTTGTCCAGCACCATGCGCGCCCGGGCGCCGCCCGCGAAACGGGAAAGCGCGCCCGCGGAAGCGTACATTTCAAAGCAGCCCTTGAGGCCGCAACCGCAGCGCAGGCCGCCTGCGTGGGTGATGAAGTGGCCCAGTTCGCCCGCGGCATTGTCGTGTCCGCGCCAGGGCTTTCCGTTTATGAGGATCGCGCCGCCCACGCCTGTACCGAGCGTCAGGTACAGAGCGTCCTTCACGCCGTGGCAGGCGCCTCCGGGCAGGGTTTCCGCCGCCAGCGCCGCCTGCGCGTCGTTGTCGATCCACACGGGCAGACCCGCCACTTTGGAGAGCGTCTCCCCAAACTTCACCCCCGCCCAGCGGAGGTTTCCGGAGTTGACGCTGCCCGTGGACTTCATGACCGTGCCGGGCACGCCCACGCCGATGATCTCGCTCTTATAGGGCGCGGAATCGAGGAGTTGCTTGATCTGCTCCGCACACGCCCGACTGTCCCCGCGGATGGTGCGGGTGACGAAGGAATACACGCAGGAGAGGCTTTCATCGAACACGCCGAATTTCAGGTTGGATGCGCCTATATCGATGCCGGCTGTATACATGTTGATTGATTCCTTTATAAACAAATATGCCCCGCACCGCGGCGGGGCGTAAAATCATGCTTTGTGAATGGGTTTATCCGTGGGCGCGGGCGTCGCGTGAGGCGCGGGAGCGGGGGAGGCCGGCTCCTCCGTGCCTGCGGGTGCTTCGTCTTCGGGCGTTTCCTCCATAGCGGGAGGCAGGACCGCTCCGCTTCCGGGGAGGAGCGTGAAGGTGACATCCACATACACGCCGATGTCGTCCTCGTCCCGGTAGCCCAGATACATCCAGTCGCCCAGCGTACCCATGACCATGCCGGAAGCGTCCGCCTTGCTCACGATGCTCTCCGCTTCGGAAAGCACGCCGGCAAGATCGAGACTGCCGTCCGCGGCGCACAGAGTGCAGGCGATGAGTTTCGCGGTCACATCGGAAGCGGGATCGCCGTCCACGAAGAATCCTTCGATGACCTTTCCGTAGGGTGCGACGCCCACGGAGGCGTAGTCGTCATAGAGGACCATGAGGGCGCCCTCGGTGAGATACTCCGACGCGTCCCCGAATTCCTCTGCGGTCACTTCCCGTAAGCCGAGTTCCTCCGCATAAGCGTTGAACGCCGTAAGCCACGCGTCAAAACCCGTCTCGCCCGCAGCCGAAGCAATCAGCAGGCAGAGGGCGAGGCACAGGCAAATAACGCGTTTCACTTAGTTCTCCACGCCGCCCATCGCAGTGATGTAGCCGCCGACAACAGTGAAATCATAGGCTTCGCCGAAGGTGTAACCGAAGGAGTAGGTGTTGCCGGAAACCTTGAAGCGGACGCAGGAACCGAGAGAGTAGGTGCCGTCCGGATAGGAGGACACATCGATGACGCAGGTGAAATCCGCCATGTCCATGTTCTTGCCGCGCTTGACGGTATGCTCGATGCCGGTCGCGCCGGGCGCCACGGTGACGGGATAGTACTGGCAGTTCTTCTTCTGATCCTTTACTTCCACGAAGGTCATGCAGTCCTTGCCGTTGAAGCCTTCCCAGTTGCCGAAGCAGAACGCGGTCATGGAGACGACGCTGCCGCCGTTTTCGGAAGTGCCGATGGTGATCTCGGTGATGCCGTTCTTGACGCGGGTATCACGGTCGGTCTTCCAGGGGTAATCCTTCGCCTTCTTGTTGACCTGCGCGTACAGAGAGGCGGGCACAGCCGTGGGCGTGGGAACGGGCGTCGCGGTGGGTACGGGCGTGGGCGTCACGACAAGCTCCGCTTCCACGGGCGTCGCGATCTCCTCGCCGTCTTCGGGCTCAGTAACATCGAATCCGTCATCGCCTTCATCGCCGAAGAAGTCATCTCCGCCTTCATCCGCGGGCTCGTAGAAAGGCTCGTCCTCTTCGCCGGTGTAGGGCTCGGTAAAGGACTCGTCTTCATTTCCCTCGGGGGTAGTATTATCGGCGAATTCGCCCTGCTTCTCCGCCTGATCGATCGCATCGGCGATGGTGGTGGAACCGTCGGGCTGCTTCGTGGTATCATAATTCTTCTTCAGTATCATCTGCTGGAAAACAAGAACCAGCACAGCCAGAATAATCGCTCCGATCAGAAAGCGGATGATGGCTCTGCCGACATTGTTCTTGCGGACCTTGAGTGCGGACATATAGAATTCCTCCTATATCTTTCTAACATATATAATACGACCAAATCGGGAAAATGTCAATAAAAAAATAGGTTCCGCACGGCGGAACCTATTTTTCATACCCGTCAGACTTCGGGAGTCGCGTCGTTCTCCAGAGGAGCATCCTCAACGCTCTTGATCGCCCAGCGGGCCATGTTCATCTGGGTCTTGGCTGCGCCGACTGCGATGATGACCTGATCGTCCCTGACGGAAGTCACGGTGCCGTAGATACCGCCGATGGTGCAGATGCGGTCGCCTGCTTTGAGGGCGTCCAGCATGGCCTTCACAGCCTTATCCTTTTTCTTCTGGGGACGGATGAGGAGGAAGTAGAACAGAACGAACATCAGCACGATCATGCCGAGGCTGGAAATCAGACCGCCGACGGGGCTCATCTGCTGCTCCGCATTTGCGCTTGCTTCGAGAAGGGAATAATTCAGCATAACGATTCTCCTTAACTTTTGATGCATGTATTATACTATATTTTAGCCGCCTTGCCAACCTTCAAATATGACAATGCGGTAAATTTTTGCGGGAAAACGGGATTTTACCACTTGCCGCGGCCGTGTTTCGCGTAGAATTCCTCGGTGAAATCTTTGAGGGAGTCGTTTTCGATGGCTTCGCGGATGTCCTCCATGAGTTTGGTGAGGAAGCGGAGGTTGTGCAGGGACGCGAGGCGCAGCCCGAAAATCTCCTCCGCCTTGAGCAGATGCCGGATGTACGCGCGGGTGTAATTGCGGCAGGCGTAGCAGTCGCAGGTCTCGTCAAGGGGCGTAAAGTCGCGGGCATAGCGGGCGTCGCGGACGACCAGTCGTCCGTTCCTCGTAAAGACGGTGCCGTTGCGCGCCACGCGGGTCGCCAGCACGCAGTCGAACATGTCCACGCCGCGAAGCACGCCCTCGATGAGGCAGTCGGGAGAGCCGACGCCCATGAGGTAGCGGGGCTTTTCCTGCGGCATGACGGGGTTCAGCGCTTCCAGCATCTCATACATGATCTCCTTGGGCTCGCCCACGGAGAGACCGCCGATGCCGAAGCCGGGCAGGTCCAGTTTGCCCATTTCTTTGGCGCACTCGATGCGCAGTTCCTTGTTGAACGCGCCCTGCACGATGCCGAACAGCGCCTGATCGTCACGGGTCTTGGCATCCATGCAGCGGGTGAGCCAGCGCACGGTGCGCTTCATGGCCTTCTCCGCGGTCACATCGTCACAGGGATATGGCGAGCAGACATCAAACTGCATGGCGATGTCGCTGCCCAGTTTCTCCTGAATGCCGATGGACACCTCGGGCGAGAAGAAATGCTTGCTGCCGTCCAGATGCGAGGAGAACATGACGCCCTCTTCGGTGATTTTGCGAAGTCCCGCCAGAGAGAACACCTGAAATCCGCCGCTGTCGGTGAGGATGGGTCTGTCCCAGTTCATGAACTTATGCAGGTCGCCTGCCTCCGCCACCAGATCCTCGCCGGGGCGCAGGTGCAGGTGGTAGGTATTGGACAGGATGATCTGGGCGTTCAGGTCCCTGAGTTCCTCCGGGGAAACGGTCTTGACCGTCGCCTGCGTGCCCACGGGCATGTAGACAGGGGTCTCGATGACGCCGTGGGGCGTGTGGAGCCGTCCGCGGCGGGCGCCGGTGTATTTGTCGATGTGGAGCAGTTCGAATTCAAAGGGTTTGGACATGGTTACTCTCCCGTCAGTTGAAAGTGGATTTTCCGCGGATGGCGGAGACAGCGAACACGACGAGCATGATGAGAAGGTTGACCGCCACCACGCAGGCGCCGCTGGGCAGGTTGGTGAAGTAGGACACCACCATGCCGAGCAGGAAGGAGACGACCGCCGTGATGACCGCGCCCGCGATCATGCCCTTGAAGGAACGGGCAAGGCGGCGCGCCGTGAGGGCGGGGAAAATGATGAAACTGGAAATCATCATCGCGCCCATCACCTTCATGCCGAGCACCACGGAAACGGAGGTGAGCAGGGAAATGAGGAACTGGTATCCGTCCGCGTTCATGCCCGTGGCGCGGGAATAGGTTTCGTCAAAGGTGACGGAGAACAGGCGGTTGTAAAGCAGTACGAAGGTCAGGATGATGACCGCGCAGAGGATCGCCGCCGCCCACACATAGCCTTTGGTAAGCCCGAACACGCTTCCGAACATGGAGTTATACACGCCCGTATAGCCCGTGGTGTAGTAGGAGGCGATGACGCCCACGGCGAGGGCGGCGGTGGAGAAGATGCCGATCAGCACATCTCCGCCCATGCCGCTTTTGCGGTCAAAGCGCATGATGAGGATGCTGGAAAGGGTGACAAGCGGGATGGATACCGCGAGGGAATAATCCCCCAACCCGATGAGCCCCGCGATGGCGGCGGAGGCGAAGCCCACTTCGCCCAGACCGTGCCCGATGAGGCTGTAATGCTTGAGCACCAGAATGACGCCCAGCATGGCGGCGCACAGAGACACCAGCACGCCCACAGCCATGGCTTTGAGCATCATGGGGCTCGTAAAGTCCGCAAGCACCGTACTCAGTGTAAGTTTCATATATTATCCCTCTTAATGGTGGCAGGTATGGTTTTCTTCGCTGCCCGTCCAGCCGCTGATGTCGCCCAGATATTCCATGTGACCGTTCAGCACCAACACACGGTCTGCGTGGTGGCGCACGAAGTCCCAGTCGTGGGTGGCGATGACGATGGACACGCCGTTTTCATCGCGCAGCCGCGTGAACAGATGGAACAGTTCGCGGGTGATGGCGGGATCGAGGGCGGAGCATGGCTCGTCGAGGATCAGCAGTTCGGGGTCCCCCGCCACGCAGCGGGCAAGCAGCACTCTCTGCAGCTGTCCTCCGGAGAGGGCACCGAGATAGGAACCGGAAAGGTCGAGGACATCCAGCATCTCCATCGCCTTTTGTGCCCGCTCTTTCTGGGCGCGGGTGTAGAAAGGCATGAAGTTATTCTGGCGGGTGCCGGAGAGCACCACCTCCCGCACGGTGGCGGGAAAGTCCTTTTCGGCGGTGTGGATCTGGGCAAGGTAGGAGACCTTCAGTCCCTTCTTCCGCTCCATTTCGCCGCAGGCAAAGGGCATGAGGCGCAGCATCCCCTTCATGAGAGTGCTTTTGCCGGAGCCGTTGGATCCCACGAGTGCGAGGATCTCACCCTTTTTGATGTCGACGGACACATGCTCCACGGCGTCCTGCTTGCCGATGCCGTAGTTCATGGACACATTGCGTATGCTCAAAAGAATGTCCGGATTCATGTTATTCTCCCATCAGGGCTGTCTTGATGTTTTCGTAGTTCTTCCGCATGAGGGACAGGTAGGTCTCGTTTTCGTCCTCCGCGGACACATTGTGGCAGGAGTGGAACAGCAGCACTTTACAGCCGGTCTCCTCCGCGATGGCGCGGGCGACCTCGCCCGAGGACATCTCGTCGGTGAAGATCACGGCCGCCTTCTCCGCGTTCAGTTCCCGCACCATGTTCATGATGACCCGCGCGCCCGGCTCGCCCTCGTCGGAGCAGGAGTCGTAGGCGGAGAGGTAATCGAGGTGATAGTGCCTCAGGAAATGGCTGTAGGCAAACTTGCCGCCGAAATACAGTTTCGCGTCCGGGTACTGCTCAAAAAGAGCGGTGAAATCGCTGTCGAGCGCGGTGAGTCCGGTGACGAGGGCGGCGCAGTTTTCCGTGTATTCCGCTTCGTGTGCGGGGTCCGCTTCGATGAGCGCGTCACGGATGTTTTCCGCCATCACGACCGCCAGCGTGGGGTCGAGCCAGATGTGGGCATCGTAGGCATGCTCATGTTCGTGCTCATGTTCGTGCTCATGCCCGTGCTCCTCTTCCCCGCCGTGGTGCTCGATTTCCTCCCACTCCCCGTTGAGGGCGACAAGGTCGATACCCTCGGCGCAGCGGATGCTCCTGACATGGGTGAGGCTGCCTTCGAAGGTCTTCACCCACTGTTCCAACTCCTCATCTGTGTAGATGAACAGGTCAGCGCGGTCGAGGGCGAGGATATCGCGGACGGAGGGCTCATACTCGTGGCTGTCCATGCCGGGCGGCAGGAGACGGGTCACGGCCGCATATTGACCCGCGATGGCCAAAGTGAAATCGTACTGCGGGAAAATCGAGCAAACGATATCAAGCTCCGCACAGGCACAACCCGTGCAGAACAGCAGCGTCAGCAGCAGCGCAAGAATCTTCTTCATCACAGTTTCTCCAGAATATCGTAGAACTTCACCCACACGCTCTTTTGGGGCGGCAGGCACTTGAAAGTCACTTTCTCGTCCCTGGTGGGGTGGTCGATGGTCAGGCAGTACGCCCACAGTGCGATCTGCATGCCGGGCACGCCGTGACCGTAGCGGTTGTCGCCCCAGAGCGGGAAGCCCTCGGAAGCGTGCTGCACGCGGATCTGATGGCGGCGTCCCGTTTCCAGTGTCACCTCGGTGAGGGTGAGCCCCTCGCGAACGCACAGCGGTCTCGAAGTGAGGACGGCTTTCTTGGCGCCGGGGCAGTCCTCCTTCACCACGCGGGTGTTCTCCCCCTGCTTGGCAAGGAGCAGACACTCCATGCGGCGGGGCTGATACAGTTCCCCTTCCAGGACAGCCAGATACCGTTTGTCGTTTTCGTGCTCGGCAAACTGCTTGGAAAGCCGTGCCGCCGCCTTGGAGGTGCGGGCGAACACCATCACGCCGCCGACGGGTCTGTCGAGGCGGTGGACCAGTCCCAGATACACATTGCCGGGCTTGTTGTATTTAACCGCAATGTAGTTTTTGACAAGGGTGAAAATATCCTCGTCCCCGCTGATGTCGCCCTGCGCGGGCAGGTTCGGCGGTTTGACGGCCGCGATCAAATGATTGTCCTCGTAGAGTACCTCCACGGGACCGTACTTGGATTCGATTGCCATACTTTATGCCTCAATGCCGCACAGGAGCCTGTGGGCGAAAAACCACTTGGTAACGAGGGCGCCGTCGTCAAATGCGAAGCGGAACGCCGTTTCGGATGTGTTGATCTGAAGGAATTTTCCGTCTCCCAGCACGAAGAACTGGAACTCCTTGAACGCAAGTTCAACGGGCGTTTCCCCGTCAAAGCGGACGCCTTCCTTATCCATGGTGAGCATGCCTTTGCAGGCGGGCAGGTACTTGCTTTTTTCCGTTTTTCTCATGAGGGTCACGGGCGCGGAAAGGCGGAATCCGTCCTGCCCGATTTCCTTTTTGAGTTCGGAGATTTCCGCGTCCACCCACGCGTCCATCCTGCGGGGGCAGGCGGGATCACCGGAGACAAAGAAGCCGAGGGCGTCCGTTTTCGCGGAAAAACCGCAGTCCGGGCAGGAAATGCCGTGCTTATCCGCCTTCATACGCCCTTCCGCTCCGCAGACGGGGCAGCGGTACAGCGGCAGATTGGCGCCGGTGAGTCCCAAGCCGCGGAAAATGACTTTCTCCTTCTCCTGCCAGTCCCAGTCGTTGAAGCGCATGGTGTCATTCAATCGCTTTTCCGCCTCGGCGATGGGCAGCAGCGCGATCTCTTCAGAAGAGAAGAGCCGCTTGACCGAAATATCCAGCCGTCCGCGGTAGAGTTTGGACGCGTGGCGTGGGCGGTTCAGAAAGCCGCCGTGGATGAGCGCCACATAGACGGGACATTTGAGCATCTTTCCCAGATTGGCGCTGCCGGGGAGAGCATCCCAAGCCTGACGCCCGTCGTAGGAAGTCATGCCCGCGGCGTAGATGACGACCACCTTGCCCGCGCGGACATTCTTGATGATCTCCTTCACGCACACGAGGTCGTGGGTGCCCTGCTGCTTGCGGATGATGCCAAGATGCTTGAACAGCCATTTCCGCAGGCGGCTTTTGTCATACTGGACATCGCTCACCACAAAGCGCACATCGCGCCGCGGATACAGAGCGTACAGGAGGCTGATGAAATCCAGATCGGAGGTATGGTTGCAGTAGATGATGGAGCCATCTTCCGGCATCTCCACTTCCGTTTTGTTGGTATGCAGAAACAGTTTCGCGATCAGAGAAAGCGAAACGCTCGCGAATGCCATCAGCGCCTTGTCAAGCAGCATAGCCGGACCTCCGTAAAATATCCATACAGAGTAATTGTAACAGCAAAAATGTTAAAAAACAACCTATTATATGGTTGTTTGCCGTTATTTATGGGGCATTGCGCGCATCATTTCCATTTGCATTTATCCGCGGTTTATGATATAATCTATTTATATCAATTTTCAGGGAGGTAATTACCATGATTCTGGATTCCTTCTCTCTTCAGGGAAAAGTTGCATGGATCACCGGCGCCAGTTACGGCATCGGTTTCGCCATCGCCACCGCTTTCCATCAGGCGGGTGCGAAAATCGTCTTCAACGACATCAATCAGGAACTGGTCGACAAGGGACTTGCCTCCTACGCCGAACTGGGCATCCCCGCCAAGGGCTATGTCTGCGATGTGACCAATGAGGAAGCCGTGCAGGCGCTCGCCAATCAGATCAAGGAAGAAGTCGGCGTCATCGACATTCTGGTCAACAACGCGGGCATCATCAAGCGCATCCCCATGTGTGAGATGAGCGCCGCCGATTTCCGCAAGGTCATCGATGTGGACCTGAACGCCCCCTTCATCGTGAGCAAGGCGGTCATCCCCCAGATGATCGAAAAAGGCCACGGCAAGATCATCAACATCTGCTCCATGATGAGCGAACTGGGCCGCGAGACCGTTTCCGCCTACGCCAGCGCCAAGGGCGGCCTCAAGATGCTCACCCGCAACATCTGCGCGGAGTACGGCGAGTACAACATCCAGTGCAACGGCATCGGCCCCGGCTATATCGAGACCCCCCAGACCGCGCCCCTGCGCGTGCCCGGACATCCCTTCAACGAGTTCATCATCGGCAAGACCCCCGCTGCCCGCTGGGGCAACACCGCGGACCTCATGGGTCCCGCCGTGTTCCTGGCTTCCGATGCATCCAACTTCGTGAACGGCCATGTGCTGTATGTGGACGGGGGCATCCTCGCCTCCATCGGCAAGCAGCCCAAATAACAGAAACATACAAACAGCGCGGGAGGCATTCGCCTCCCGCATTTCTTTTGCCGTTCCTTCGTCAGGTGATACTGTATCTCAGCGCGTCCATTACGACGGCGTATTCGCGCGCGTGTTCGTAGATGAACGCCATGATGCTGCCGTTGCGGCGGTTGTTGTAGTATCCGGTGAATTCCGCCACCAGATTGGCGGGCACCTGCTGCACAAACTCGTCATGGTGCAGGATCATGAGATACTCACCGGCTCTGATATAGTTGAAAGTGCCGCCTGCCACAGATGTGAGCAGTTTCTCCGCCACCGCGGTTCCGTTGTTGATGTTGTTCATGTTTTTCCTCCTGTTGTGTATTTGTTTTACACCTATATATACGGATGTCCGCGGAAAATGGCTACTGCTGTCGGGAAATGCGGAAAACCGCGCGGCAAGGCACCCGCTTCACCGCAGCCAAATCTCCTTCTTCCCGACCGTCTCCGCTGCTCCGATGATCTCCTCCGGCAACCGCATCCCCGCCTCCCGGTACGCCTCCGTTTCCTCCCGCACATGGTTCTGTGTCAGATAGACATACTCCACTTTGCCGCATCCCTTTTGGTACGCGGCGTAGTACCGGTCGATCCACAGGGTCGCGAAACCGTTATTGAGGATCACCGGCTGCGGGATGTCGTCGGTATACAGGGCGGCGAGCGCTTCCCCGGACGGCGCAGGAAAATTCATCTCCGCGCACAGCCTCCTTGCAAGGCGGCGCAGCAGCGGCAGGGGCAGGCAGTCACACATGGGCATCCTCCCCCATCCGCTTTTCGATGAGTGCGATGCCGCGGCGCAGGGCGGAATAGTAAGCGCTCTCCGTGAGTCCCATGCTCTTCCGGATGACCGCGGGCGGCATCCCGTGCAGGTAGCGCAGTTCCAGCAGAGTCTTCCTGCCGCAGGGCGGGAGCGCGGCAATGCGCGCCCCGGGGACCCGCAGATCCTCCTCCGCGCGGGCAGCCTCCCTTTCCGTTTCTTCCGCCTTGTCCGCTTCTCCGCATAAGAGGAAAGCGCATTTTTTGCTGAGCAGGTCGCCGACGCGCCCGCGCGCCGCGTCCAGTTCCGTGAGATACTTTTTCGCCGCCGGACAGTTTTCTTTCTTCATTTCCGTACCTCCTGTTTGTACGCACTTTTGCTGACAAGCCGCCGTAAAAAAGAGTTGACAGCAGCCGCTGCCGCGTGTATAATACAACTCGCAATTGACTTTCGACTCGCAGATTATATCGCAAGTTTCTTGTGATGTCAACTTGAAATTGTCGCAATATTTTTGCGCTTTTTCTGTATATTTCCCACAACCCGGTTTCGATGGAGGAACAGGCATGAAATTTTCCGAAAAACTGCGCACGGTGCGTCAGGGCGCTCACATGACCCAGGAGGAACTCGCCAGGCGTCTCGGGCTTGCCAAGCGCACGGTGGAGGGCTATGAGTCCGGCGCGTTCTATCCACGCAAAAGAGAAGTGTACGATATGCTGTCGGAAATCTTCTCCGTGGACAAAAACTATTTTCTGACCGAAGACGACGCGCCCCGCGGCGAAAGCGGCGAGACTGCCGCCGCGCAGGTGCTTGAGACCGTGCGCGCCCTGTACGCGGGCGGCGACCTCCGTCAGGAGGACAAGGATGCCCTCGCGCAAGCGCTCATGGAGGCGTACTGGGTGGCAAAGCGGAAGACGGAGGCAGGCAATGGAATTTGAACTGCACAGCCCCTACGACCCCCGCGGCGACCAGCCTGAGGCCATCGACGCCCTCGTGAGCGGTCTCGAAAGCGGCATGAAAAAGCAGGTGCTGCTGGGCGTGACCGGCTCGGGCAAGACCTTCACCATGGCGAACATCATCGCCCGCGCGAAGAGACCCACTCTCGTCATCGCCCACAACAAGACCCTTGCAGCCCAGCTGGCGGCGGAGTTTCAGGAGTTTTTTCCGAACAACGCCGTGGGTTATTTCGTGTCCTATTACGACTACTATCAGCCCGAAGCCTACATTCCCTCCACGGATACCTACATTGAAAAGGACTCCTCCATCAACGATGAGATCGACAGGATGCGCCACAGCGCCACCTCGTGGCTTTCCGAGCGGCGGGATGTCATCATCGTGGCGTCCGTCTCCTGCATCTACGGCATGGGCGACCCCGAGGAATACCGTGGGCAATCCGTGTCCGTCCGCGAAGGACAGGTGATCGACCGGGACGAACTCATCAGGCGGCTCGTCGACATCCGCTACGAGCGCAACGATTTCGAGCGCGAGCGCGGCTCTTTCCGCGTGAAGGGCGAGGTCATCGAGATCATCCCTGCGTCCTCGTTCGACAAAGCCCTGCGCGTTGAGTTTTTCGGAGACGAGATCGAGCGCATCAGCCAGATCGACACGGTGACCGGCGCAGCGACCGCGTGTCTTACCCACACGATCCTCTACCCCGCCACCAACTATGTGACGAGCAAAGAAAAACTCGAGAAAGGCATCGCCGAAATCGAAAAGGACATGGCGGCCGAGGTGCAGAGCCATAACGATAACGGCAGACTCATCGAAGCCCAGCGGCTTCAGCAAAGGACGGCCTACGACCTTGAGATGCTGCGCGAGATCGGGTATGTCAGCGGCATCGAAAACTATTCCCGCTATTTTGACGGGCGCGAGGAGGGTGAGCCGCCCTTCACGCTGCTTGACTATTTCCCCAAGGATTTCCTCGTGTTCATCGACGAAAGCCATGTGACGGTGCCGCAGATCCGCGCCATGTACAACGGCGACTTCGCGCGCAAATCGACGCTGGTCGAGTTCGGCTTCCGCCTGAAGAGCGCCTTCGACAACCGCCCGCTCAAGTTCTACGAATTCGAGGAGCGCATCGGTCAGACGGTCTTCGTGTCCGCCACGCCCGGACCCTACGAGAAGGAACGCGCGGAGCAGGTCGTGGAGCAGATCATCCGTCCCACAGGCCTCCTCGACCCGGAGATCGTCGTGCGCCCCGCGGAAAATCAGGTGGACGACCTGCTGGGTCAGATCCGTCTCACCACCGAAAAGGGCGGGCGCGTGCTGGTCACCACCCTCACCAAGCGCACCGCGGAGGCGCTCACGGACTATCTGCGCGAGATGGGCGTGCGAGTGGAGTACCTGCACAGCGATGTAGACACGCTGGACCGCATCGAACTCATCAAAAACCTGCGATTGGGCGTGTTCGATGTGCTGGTGGGCATCAACCTGCTGAGAGAGGGACTTGACCTGCCCGAAGTCAGTCTGGTCGCCATTCTGGACGCGGACAAGGAGGGCTTCCTGCGCAGCGAGACCTCCCTCGTGCAGACCATCGGCCGCGCCGCGCGCAATGTGGACGGGCGCGTCATCATGTATGCGGACGCGGTCACGGACTCCATGCGTCACGCCATCGACGAGACCAACCGCAGAAGGAACCTCCAAAACAAATTCAACGAAGAACACGGCATCAAGCCCGAGACGGTGCGCGCCGCGGTCAAGCAGATCATGTCCGTCACCCGCACGGCGGACGAAAAGGCGAACAGCGCCATGGACGAGGAGGAAAAGCGCCTCGCCATCGAGCATCTCGAGGAACAGATGCTGGCAGCGGCTGCCGACCTCGACTTCGAAAAGGCCGCGAAGCTACGCGACAGGATGCTGGAGCTGAAAGGTGAAAAGGTCATGTTGACGAATGAAAAGTCGAAGAGAGGAAAGCGGAAGAATCGCTACAAATAACGGAATCCAGGCGAAATTGCAATGAAAGCAGAGTTCGGTCTTCCGGCGGATATCGGTTCCTGGATGGAACCGGAATAAGAGGTGCAGTTGAATTTCCCCGGACCGGAAACGGAAGAAGCGCTTGAGGAACACAGGCAGACCGTGCTCAAATCCCTGTCCCGAAACACGGCGCTCTGCGTGAAGGACGGGGACAAAGTCGCGGGCGTATTGCTGTTTTCCGTCAAGCACAACATGATATGCTGTCTGGCGGTGAAACCCGATTTCCGCAGGCGCGGGATCGCCTCGATGCTCATGGAAAAAGCGCTTGCCGCGCCGGACCCGAGCCGCGATGTGACCGTTTCCACCTTCCGCGAGGAGGACGAAAAAGGGATCGCGCCGAGGGCGTGTTACAAGAAATTCGGCTTTACCGAAGGCGAACTGACGATGGAATTCGGCTATCCGAATCAGGTGTTCGTGTTGCATCCGAAGAAGGACGCCTGAGGAAAGAAGTAATCAAACAAACCCCAGAGGAGAAACGAACATGAAAGACGAATGCCTGATCTGCAAAGCGCCGCTCGAATATCTCACCCTTGATACCGATATGGAGTGCGCGATTTGCCATAAGGTCGAGCGCAGCAAGACCCGCTGCGTGAACGGTCACTATGTGTGTAACGAGTGCCACACGAAGGGAATCGACAGCATCTTCGGCGTGTGCCTCGCGGAGAAATCGAAGGATCCCATCGAAATCCTCATCAAAATGATGCGCCTCCCCTTCTGCCACATGCACGGACCGGAGCATCACATCATGGTCGGCGCGGCGCTTCTGACGGCGTACAAAAACGCGGGCGGAGACATCGACCTTGCCGAAGCGCTCACCGAGATGAAAAACCGCGGACAGAATGTGCCGGGCGGAGTCTGCGGCTTCTGGGGCGCCTGCGGCGCCGGCATCAGTTCGGGGATATTCATCTCCGTCATTTCCGGCGCGACTCCGCTGGCGGTTGAGCCGTGGGGGCTTGCCAACCGCATGACCTCGAAATCGCTCTCCGCCATCGGCGAGGTCGGCGGTCCCCGCTGCTGCAAGCGCGATTCCTTCCTCGCCGTCCTCTCCGCCATCGACTTTGTGAAGGAGCACTTCGGCGTGGAGATGGAAAAAACGGTGCCCGTCTGCGCCTTTTCGGGCATGAACAACCAATGCATCGGGAAACGGTGCCCGTTTTCAAAGGAAAGGTCTGATTTGTCAGATTGAATTTGGTTTTTGGTAAAGGATGATTTGAAATGGATATAATAATCAATCGAGACAGCGTGTGTATGGGTGATGATGTTTATGATCACAGCAAAATATATCGATTGGATGATTCATCAACATATGAAGATTTATTTCGCATACTTACAAATGATCACTACTTACCTCATGTGTATGGTAACAATGTCGTTTGGGTGTTGAAATCAGACAGATATGATTGTATTTTCTCTTACTTCACAAAAACAGGTAAAATGTCACCGGGCCTGTCAGAAAAGTCGTTATGCAAATTATTCAATGATAAAATGGATTCTGTGGTAAGTCTTGTCTTTGATTACTATACGACCCCATTAAAGTGGAAAGAGCATATTCTTGGAATGTATAAAGGAGATCAGTATGAAGTGTGGCACGATGGTTGGATTGAAGAAATAAAGTACTGCGACTATGTTATGTCCCTCGGGACGAAAGAACAGTAATACATATACCAGTTTGCAGTGATTATCATAAAAACAGGTGCATTATGACAGAACAGAAATTCGACAAATTCATCACCGCGCGGGGTGTGCGCGTGCACAATCTCAAAAACATCGATGTGTCCCTGCCGCGGGACAGCTTTACGGTCATCACGGGGCTGTCCGGCTCCGGCAAGAGTTCCCTCGCCTTCGATACCCTCTTTGCCGAGGGGCAGAGGAGGTATGTGGAATCTTTGTCCTCCTACGCCCGCCAGTTTCTGGGGCAGATGGAAAAGCCGGACGCGGACGCCATCGAGGGGCTGTCCCCCGCCATCTCCATCGATCAGAAGACGACGGCGCGCTCGCCCCGCTCCACCGTGGGCACGGTCACCGAGATCCACGACTACCTGCGCCTGCTCTATGCCCGCGCGGGTACGCCCCACTGCCCGAACTGCGGGCGGGTCATCGACCGGGTGAGCGTGGATCAGATTGTGGACCGCATCCTCGCCCTGCCCGAGCGCACAAAGATAATGATTCTCGCCCCCATCGTGCGCGGACGCAAGGGCGAATACACGAAACTCCTTGAGGACATGAGCCGCAAGGGTTATGTCCGCTGCCGCGTGGACGGCATCATGTACGAGCTCACCGACACGCCGCCCATGGACAAAAACAAGAAGCACTCCATCGAGATCGTCATCGACCGCCTCATCGTGCGGGATGACATCGCAAGCCGCCTCACCGACTCCGTGGAGACCGCGCTGAAGCTCGGTGACAACCTGATGATCGCCTCCGTGGTGGACGGCGAAGACTACCTGTTCAGTCAACTCTACGCCTGCCCCGAGTGCGGCATCTCCATCGAGGAACTGACGCCCCGCATGTTCTCCTTCAACAATCCCTACGGCGCCTGCCCCTGCTGTACGGGTCTCGGGTACCTCCTGACCGTGGACCCCGAGACCGTGATCCCCGATGAAAACAAGAGCCTCAACGAAGGCGCCATCAGCGTGAGCGGCTGGGACAGCAGCGAAAGCGGCGGAAGCATGGCGCGGATGTACCTCGACGCCCTTTCCAAACACTACGGCTTCTCCCTCGATGAGCCGGTCAGAAATCTCGACAAAAAGTTTATCGACATCATCCTTTACGGCACCAAGGGCGAAAAAGTGCGCTGCGAATATGAAAAGGACGGGCGCACCGGCTCCTTCAATTCCCCCTTCGAGGGCATCGTGACCAACCTCGAGCGCCGCTACCGCGAGACGAACTCGGATGCCATGAAGGAAGTCCTCGACGAGTTTATGGCGTTCACGCCCTGCCCCGAGTGCGGCGGCAAGCGTCTCAAAAAGGAATCCCTCGCCGTGACGGTGGGCGAAAAAAATATCGCGGAGGTAAGCGACCTCTCCATCCGCGACGCGCTTGCTTTTTTCTCCTCCCTCCGCCTTCCGCCACGCGAAGCCGCCATCGCGAGCGGCATCCTGCGGGAGGTGAACGCGCGTCTCACCTTCCTCGTGGATGTGGGCTTAAACTATCTCACACTCTCCCGCGGCGCGTCCACGCTCTCCGGCGGCGAGGCACAGCGCATCCGCCTCGCCACCCAGATCGGCAGCGGACTGGTGGGCGTGATGTACATTCTGGACGAGCCCTCCATCGGTCTGCACATGCGGGACAGCGCGAAGCTCCTTTCCACCCTGCGCAAGCTGCAGGCGCTCGGCAACACCCTCGTGGTGGTGGAGCACGATGTGCAGACCATGCTGGCGGCGGATTATCTCATCGACATCGGCCCCGGCGCGGGCACGCTGGGCGGGCATCTGGTCGCCTGCGGAACGCCCGGGGAGGTCATGAAAAACCCGGATTCCGTCACGGGCAAGTATCTGTCGGGTGAACTGACCGTGCCCATGCCGGAATACCGCAGAGAGCCCCGCGGCTGGATCACGGTGAAAAATGCCCGAAGCCATAACCTCAAGGGCATCGATGTTTCCTTCCCGCTGGGCGTCCTCACCTGCGTGACGGGCGTTTCGGGAAGCGGCAAAAGCAGCCTCGTCAACGACATTCTGTATAAAGCCCTCTCGCGGACGCTCAACCGCTCCCACGAGAAGCCCGGCCCCCACGACGGCATCGAAGGGCTCGAGCAGCTGGACAAGATCATCTGCATCGACCAGAGCCCCATCGGGCGCTCGCCCCGCAGCAATCCCGCCACCTACACGGGTCTGTTCGACCTCATCCGTGAGGTCTTCGCCTCGACCCTCGACGCGAAAGCCCACGGCTACAAGCCCAACCGCTTCTCGTTCAATGTGAAGGGCGGCAGGTGCGAAGCCTGCTCGGGCGACGGCATCCTGAAAATCGAGATGCACTTCCTGCCCGATGTGTATGTGCCCTGCGAAGTCTGCGGCGGCAGGCGCTACAACCGCGAGACGCTGGAAGTGAAATACAAGGGCAAGTCCATCATGGATGTGCTGGACATGACCTGCGAGGAGGCGCTTGATTTCTTCTCCGCGCTCCCCCGCCTTGCCGCCAAACTGCAGACCATGGTGGATGTGGGCCTCGGCTATGTGAAACTCGGTCAGCCCTCCACCCAACTTTCGGGCGGCGAAGCCCAGAGAGTGAAACTGGCGACGGAACTTTCCCGCCGCGCAACGGGCCGCACGGTGTATGTGCTGGACGAGCCCACCACGGGGCTGCATCCCGCGGATGTGGCGCGCCTCAACGATGTGCTCTCCCGCCTCGTGGACGCGGGCAACACCCTCGTCATCATCGAACACAATCCCGATGTCATCAAGACCGCGGACTACCTCATCGACATGGGTCCCGAGGGCGGCGACAAGGGCGGCACGGTGGTCGCCAAGGGAACTCCCGAACAGGTCGCGGAATGCGAACAAAGTTACACGGGGCAGTTTTTGCGGGAGAACGGGGAATTGCTGAAATAAGCCCGCCCCCTTCACGAAAGAGAAAGTCAAAGCAGATACGGTCACGCCGCAAAACCGTATTCAAGGCCTCCTTGTGCAAAGGGACCGGCATGAAGTGCCTGAGGGATTGTCGTCCTTCCATTGCTTTTCCGGTCCGGCAATCCCTCCGTCACGGCGGCGGGAGCAAGCCCCGCCCTGCGGCAATATGGTGCCGCAAGTGTTCCGTTACCATCGCAGGGGCGGATATCATCCATGTATATTCGGCCGCAATACCGACCGCAGTCTGTTTTTTGCGTCCTCGCCCGAATGGAGTACAATATGACACCCATCCACATTTCCCCTTTCCGCGCAGGCGGCACGGTGACCGCGCCCGCCTCCAAGAGCGACCTGCACAGGCTGCTCATTTTGGCGTGCCTGCGCGATAAACCGACCAAAGTCTGTAATCTGAACCTGTGCGATGATGTACAGGCGACGATCGATTGTCTGCGGGCGCTGGGGGCGGAAATTGAAATAGAGGGGAACAATGCTGTCGTCACCCCCCCTGGCTTCCCACGCAGGGGGGAAGCCGGCACACGCAGCGAGACTGATGAGGGCCCGGCGGACAATTCGCAAGAGGAGATTACGACCTCATCTCCCGCCTGCGGCGGCGCCTTCCCCATAGGGGAAGGCGAGGGGGCTGTCCCTGCTGTCCATATCCCCCTCCTTGATGCCCGCGAGAGCGCTTCCACTTTGCGCTTCCTGCTGCCTGTCGCCTGCGCACTCTATCCGCGCGTTCGCTTCACGGCGCCGGGGAGTCTGGTGAACCGCCCCCTCTCCGATATCATCGCCTGCATGAAGCGGCACGGCGTCTCCTTCTCTTCGGATACCCTGCCCTTCGAAACAAACGGACTGCTTCAAAAAGGCGTTTATGAAATCTCCGCAGGTCTCTCTTCCCAGTATGCCAGCGGACTTCTGATGGCGTCCGTCATTACGGACGGTCGCGTGGAGATCACGGACAAAGCCGTCTCCGCGCCCTACATCGACCTGACCCGCAGGCGCATCGCGGAATTCCGTTCGGACAAAACCTCATTCACCGCGGAGGGCGACTGGTCGGGCGCGGCGGCGCTTCTGTGCCTGCCCGGGGAAATCACCGTGGCGGGACTCGACCCGGATTCGCCGCAGGCGGACAAAGCCGTCCTCGATGCCCTTGCAAAGAGCGGTGCGGAAATTTCGTGGAACGGAGACCGCGTAACGGTGCGGAACAATGAACCGAAACCCTTCGATTTCGACATCACCGATTGTCCCGACCTCGCGCCCTGCCTGGCGGTGCTCATGGCGGCGGGGACCTCATCAGTCAGCTCCGCTGACAGCGTCCCGCCTGCGGACTCGGTCAGGCACGGCTCTGAATGCCCACGGGACATTCATTCACTACCGTGCCGCGCTTCGCACCCCAAAGGGGAAGCCAAGATAAGCACTCTCACAGGCTGCAGGCGGCTTCGCTACAAGGAGAGCAACCGCATGGACGCCATCGTACAGATGGTAACCGCCATGGGCGGAGATGCCGCTTCCGATACCGATACCGTCTCCGTCTGCGGGCCGCTCACGGGCGGCTGCGTGAAGACTTACTCCGATCACCGCATCGCCATGGCGGGCGCCGTTTCCGCTGCGTGGAGCAATGACGGCGTGACCATTGACGACGCGGACTGCGTCAAAAAATCCTGTCCCGCATTTTGGCAACTCATCGACAGAGTGAGGAAATGATATGTTCAAACATTTGAATCTGACCCTGATGGGCGCGTCTCACGCTCCTTCCGTGGGCATGATACTGACCGGTATTCCCGAGGGACACAAAATCGATCCCGACATCCTCGCCGATCTCATGACGCGGCGCAAGGGTGGAATGCCCTGCTCCACCGCGCGCGTCGAGGAAGACAAGGTCGTCTTCGATGCGGGCATCGTGAACGGCGTGACGGACGGAGACCCCATCATCGCCCACATTGACAACAGGAATGTCCGCAGGAGCGATTACACGCAAGAGGACGGCTTCATCCCCCGCCCCGGTCACGCGGACTACACAGCGTATATGAAATACGGTTCGGACGCGGATCTCTCCGGCGGAGGTGCGTTTTCGGGCCGCATGACCGCGCCCATGTGCATCGCGGGCGGCATCGCGGAGCAGATCCTGAAAGAAGACGACATCCTCGTCTGCGCGCGCGTCTGCGAAGCGGCGGGCATCAAAGACGATCCGCTGCCGCTGTATCCCGATGCGGAACTGCAGCGGATGATCAAACTCCGCTATCCCGCCTGCATCAACCCCAAAAAGGGCAGGGAAATGCTGGAAGCGATCCTCGAAATCCAAAACGCGGGCGACAGCGCGGGCGGCATCGTGGAGTGCATGGTCACGGGTCTCCCCGCAGGTCTGGGCGGTAAACTCCCGGACGGCGTGGAAGGCCGCGTCGCAAGCGCGCTGTTCTCCATCCCCGCGGTGAAGGGCGTGGAGTTCGGGCTCGGCTTTGAGAGCGCACGCAGGACGGGCAGTACAAATAACGACCCCTTTATCCTCGTGAATGGCGAGGTCCGCACGGAAACCAATCATTGCGGCGGCATCCTCGGCGGCATCACGGACGGCATGCCGCTGATCGTCCGCGCGGCGTTCAAGCCCACGCCGTCCATCTCGATCCCGCAGAAGAGCGTCGATTTGGACACAATGGAAGAAACGGTCATCTCCGTTCACGGACGCCACGACGCCTGCGTAGCCCTGCGGGGCGCGGCCGCCGTGGAAGCCATGACCGCCCTCACCATTCTGGACCTCATGGAGGGAGACTAATGGAACTCAATGATCTCCGCCGCGAAATCGACGGCATCAACAAGCAGATGGAAGCCCTGCTCACGCGGCGCATGGAACTGACCGATGAGGTCGCCCGCGTGAAACGGGAGATGGATCTTCCGACCCTCTGCCCCGAGCGGGAGAAAGAGATTCTGGACACCGCCGCCATCCGCGCGGGCAAGTGGCAGTATGAGGCAAAGGCCCACATGGAACTGCTCATGTCCCTATCCCGCCGCCGCCAGAGGGCGCTGGGCACCCTCTTTGCCCACAAGCGCGTCGCCCTCATCGGCATGCCCGGCTGCGGAAAAACCGTCATCGGGCAGGCGCTTGCCGATTACCTCGGCTGCGGATTTACCGACACGGACGAACTGGTCGCCTTTGCGGAAAAAGTCTCTCCCGCGGACATCATCCGCTATAACGGTGTCGACGCGTTCCGCATGATGGAGGAAAAGGCGCTCCTGACCGTCCTCGGCAAAGAGAACACCGTCATCGCCACGGGGGGCGGCATCGTGGAGACGCCCGCGTGCCGCGAGGAACTGAGAAAAAGCACGCTCTGCGTGTGGATCGACAGGCCCCTTGACGACCTTCCCGCAGAAAACCGCCCCGTCACCCGGAGCGAGGGCATCGAAGCACTGTACGAAAGGCGGGCACCCCTCTACGCCGAAACCGCCTGCATCACCGTAAGCAATACGGGCAGCGTATGGGATGCAGTCAATGAAATCGTGGATCAAATCGCAAGATAACACGGAGTTTTCGGTGCGCATCGTAGGGCGGGAACAAGCCCCCGCCCTACGGTGTGCCGTGTCATCATCTCACAAGCAAACAACATCCGCCGGGAGGATCGTTTCCTCTCCGGCGGATTTCTTTATCGGCGGTCAGCGCCGCTTATTTGATTTCGTCCGTCCTGCCGTCGTCCGCGGCGGTCACCTCACCATAACTCTTCGCGTCGTAGACTTCGGTATGGTGAGGATAATGCTTCTCTGCGCGGAATTTTGCCTTCCGCTTCTTCTGCGCGGCATAGGCGGTGAGCCACAGATACATCCCGACCACATAGGCGGCGGGAATGATGGCCGCAAGCGCGGTACCCGAACCGCTTGACAGCACGATGATTTCCGCGATGAGGGTGAGAACGGTGATGAAAATGAAAAGCGTTTTGCGGGACATGGGCAGATCCTCCTTGCTGACACCATTATACCATGTTCCCGGCCGCGGGTCAATCATCGCTCTTGACGCCGCCGCGCCGCGGATTTATAATATGCAAAAACAATCTGGAGGCGGAGCATGAATTCCCGCGAAAAAGTATATGAGGTCTTTACCCACAAAAACAACAGTCACGGCGTCATGTGGACGGGCAATCCCTTTGACGAGACCGTGAAGATTTTTGCGAAGGAATGGGGCATCGAGCCCACCAAAGAAGCCATCTTCAACCACCTGAACGATGACTGCCGCTGGATCTGCGCGGACGCGGGCTACAAGCATCCCGAGGGGCAGCCCATGTTCAACGCGTCCTGGGGCACCACCCGTCCCACGCTGTCCGCGCCCGGCTGCTTCGCGGACGCGGAAAAGCCCTCCGATCTCGATGATTATCCCTGGCCCGATGTGAAGTATTTTGACTTTACCGATGTCTACGCCGAGATCGAAAAGCACAAAGATCAGATGGTGTTCACGGGGCTGTGGTGCCCCTTCTACCATCTGGTGGGCGATTTCTTCGGTATGGAGAACTACTTTACCAAGATGTACGACAACCCCGAAGTCGTGGAGGCATTGACCGAGCGCATCATCGACTTCTATGTGGAAGCCAACGACAAATTCTTCGCGGGGCTCGGCGACCGCGCGGATGTGATGTTCTTCGGCAACGATTTCGGCACCCAGCGGGACCTGTTCATCTCCCCCGCCATGTTCCGCCGCTTCGTGCTGCCCGCCTTCAAGCGTCTCATCGCCGTGGGCAAAAAATACAATAAACTCATCATGCTCCACTCCTGCGGCTCCATCTACCGCATCATCCCCGACCTCATCGACAGCGGCGTGGACATTCTGCACCCCATTCAGGCGCAGGCCGCGGGCATGAGCGCGAAGGACCTTGCCCAATACAAAAACGACCTCGCCTTCGTGGGCGGCATCGACGCGCAGAGTTTCTTCGTGAACGCGACACCTTCTCAAATCAAGGACGAGGTAAACCGCGTGCGCGACCTGCTGGGCCCGTCCCTCGTGGTCTCCCCCAGCCACGAAGCGATCCTCCCCAACATTCCCGCCGCCAATGTGAAAGCCATGGCGGAAGCGGCGCACAAACTTTGACAGGCAAATATGAAAAATACGGATATTCTGAACGGCTCCGCGGCGGCGCGCCCTGCGAAAAGCGGCTTACTCCCCTCAAAACCGTGATGCAGACCTGCGATCTGCTCGGTATCGAACTCATCCTCGCCACGGTCCCCACCGTGCCCGAGCGCTATCACGAAGAGAAAAACCGCTTCGTCCGTGAAAGCAGCCGCCGTTATATCGACTTTGCCGAAACCGTAGGCGCGGACGGCAAGGGCAACCGGAGCGATGGCATGCTGTTCACCGACCGGGTCCACCCGGACAAGAAGGGCGCGGAAGCCCTGTATCAGAGGATCAGAAGAGACCTGCCGGAACCGGGACAGATAAAATGAGTTTTGCCGCAAGGCAAAACTCATTTTGTTGATTCACATTCAAATGGGCGGTTTTCCGCCTTATTACCCCTTTTCCGGGCAGAACAGATCATCGGCGGTGAGCCCCGGCGCGTCGATCACGCTCTGCGCGCGGGTGGGGACATGCTCAAGGTCGTTTGGATGGTGGGCGTCCGACGCCAGATAGAAGCGGCAGCCCTCCTCCCTCGCTATGCGGAACAGGCGCAGTTTGGCGTGTTCGTGCTCTTTCCGGTTGGGCGGGAAGGAAGCAAGGTTGATTTCGGAAGTGGTTGGATGTGCAATTTTGCATTACCGGCGCGGGTTTCACGATGCATACAAACTGAGAATTTCATCCAGAACAGACAGTTCATCGACAGTCAATTTGTCAGCATACACTTCCTTCTTTTCTTTCAATAAATTGTAGATATCCGACTTTGTGGCGTTCGGATGAGCATCAAGCCACGCAGAGAGTTCGAACAATATACGATCAAGAGTTGAATTATAATCGGGACCGCATACTCCGCCGACATGTGCTCCGCCCGTTACCGGTCCCAGTTCATCTTCGTTCAGCACCGCAAACTTCCTGTTCAGCGCTTCGACCTCATTCTTGAGGGTGTTCAATTCTGCCTTCGTTTTCATGATGGTTCGCTCCTATCAGCTTATGTGATCGATGCGGTATAATCTCCGGGCTTTGAAATATCTTCAACAACATCTCCGTCTTTTTTATATGCGATATCATCGCTGATACCTTCATCGTTTCTTTCTGTCTCAGCGATACATGTCCTGCAGCAGCCTGATTTCTTCCTGCGTGAGCTCACGCGTAGAAACATTGCAGCGCTTCGCTGCCTCCACGGCATCCTTCTTTTTATTATATTGGCCGATCAAGTTGCCGCGTTCATCGTAAACACCATATCTGCCATTTTCCATGCGGGAGATAAATCCGCCGTTGACCTGCCGGAGCTCTATATCGTTCAAAGCATTCTTGTCTTCCATCATCATTCTCCCTTCTGTTGATTGCTCCGCCTTCCTTATATTCCATCCATGCGCTGCCGCGACAGCCGTACGGACGCAAGCCCGGTCTTCCCTATACTTATTCGACGATCGTGAATTTAAAACCTTTGCCCATGTATTTCAGCTCGATAAGTTTACCGACATTTATGGGATAAGTGTTGCCTTTCACATACCCATGGCCTTTTGCGCGGTATTCTTGCACGATAATACAATCATACTCCCTGATCTGGTCGTTCGTGTCCTTAGTGACAACCAGCAAATTCCTAAAACTATCAACCTCAAAAGCGTCGCCTGCTTTAAAGCGATAAAAAACGACCGTCTTTTTATCAAATCCACCGCTCACCTTGTCAAGCTGCTCATCGGGGAATTCTTTTCCTGTGTTTACTGTCATGATATCATTGCTCCTTTCTTACTATCACATTTACCGTGAGATCACATGCCGACGATAAAGAAGACTGCGCTCACCCTGCCGCCGTCGGTCCTTCTCATCTCTACGATACCGGTTTTCGTTGCGAAGTTGACGGATTTGATGTCATACATGCGATCGATCTTCTCGCAGTGGTTGCCCTCATCGACGAAAACAAAATAATACCCATGCATGATGTCTCCGTGCGCAAACCTGAAGCGGTGATTTTGTCCGCACAGAGGGCACATGTACGAGCCGGTGAAGATCCAATCTTCACTGATTTCGCCGCCCGCGACCTTGGCCATCAACTCGTCGTTCAGGAGTTGTTCTTCGCCGATGTTCTTCTCATCAAGATTTCCGTTCATGTTTTCCATTATCGTTATCTCCTTTTCATCTGTCGTTCATTGTTTGTCGTATTTGTTAATGTGCCGGAAAATGCAGAGCGCGTTTTTTATGCTAAGGTATGATTTCATTTATGCGATGGAACACAATATCGTACTGCTCGGGAGTCAGGTGATACGCCTTTTCAAAAAAGGAGTAGGGCTTATTCCGGAGCTTCTCACAATCGGCACGAAATCTTTCTAAATCATCAACCGATCGGAAGTTATTTACTTGAGCCATCTTTTCTATACCATCCAGCCAGCTCATTAAATAGTCAAAGTGCGAATTGCCGTCTTCATTACCGCCGAAGATTTGCTCCATTTCAGCTTCGGTCAGCTCCGCAAGCTTCCTGTTCACGGTTTCCGCTTCCTCTTTGAGGGCGTTCAGTTCTTCTTTCGTTTTCATGACGGTACGCTCCTTTTTGTCGTTCAGACTTATATTATCAGCCATTTTTCTTTTCTTCAAGGACCTTCTTGATTTTCTCGGGGTCGATGTTGAGTACCAGACAGCAATAGGGGCAGGGTAAGGCATGGAACATCAGGAGCTCCAGCATGAAATCGGGGATGGGGTTTTGGCACTGCGGGCATTTGATGACGCCCTTCTGAGACGTACCGCTGCTTACATCTTCAAGAAACGGTATCATTCCGCCGTTTACCTTCCGGAGCTCTTTATCATTCAAAGCATTCTTGTTTTCCATTCTCTTGTACCTCCATCGTTTCTTTCTATCTTATTATACGACGCAAAGGAGAAAATGGCTACTGTATTTTCCATCGTTCACATTTATTGGAAATTAATGCCTTTCAGCAAACCCCTCAGCAGGAAGGGCACGTGTTGCCATCAGCTTTTAATCTTAAAGATAAAATCCACTATCGTCCGCCACCAACTCTTCTCCTCACCTACAACGGCCTTCATTCCACCGACAACGGTTTTTATCTCTTCATCGGTTAGCCGTTTCGCGTCCTTGTTGAGGGCGTTCAATTCTTCCTTCGTTTTCATGATGGCTCGCTCCTTTTTTGTCGTTCTATCTTATTATACGATGCGGGAGAGAATATGGCTACCCGTTTTGTGTCCTCAAAAGTCCTATGACACTTTTTGCGAAAATGGCCGGAAGAAATGCAAAAAAGAACCGGCACCACAGCCCAGTTCATTGCTGGGGCAGGGTG
>JAZLLT010000080.1:0-20194 GCA_045598325.1 Clostridia bacterium
GAAGAGCCCGTCGCCGAAGAGCCCATCGCCGAAGAGCCCGTTGTCGAGGAGCCCATCGCCGAAGAGCCCGTCGCCGAAGAGCCCGTTGTCGAAGAGCCCGTCGTAGAGGAGCCCGCCATCGAAGACGAGGAACCCGCAGACGAAGAGCCCGAAGAGGAGCCTGTCTACGAGAACATCGTCGTGACCTCCGCTTCCTTTAAAGTTCCTTCCTATAAATATGGCGAAGGTGAGAGCCTTGTCGCCGAGTTTGTTCTCAAGGTTGCCAACGCCGACGGCGTCAACCTGAACAAATTCATTTTTGAGATCACCAAGACCAATTCCGCCGAAGTGACCGACCGTGTCGTCATGACCGGCTATTCCGTGCTGGACGGCGAACTGGTTGCCGGCGAACTGCCCTATGAATACAAGTTCGATTTCGTGCCCTTTGACGGGGAGAACGAAACCGCTTCCCTGAAGGTCGACATCAAGGACACCGATGAAGAGGAGACCGTCCTTGCCACCGCCACCGTGACCTTCGAGAAAGCAACCGAAGAAATCAACAACGAATCCATCGAAGATATCGAACCCGAAGAACCCGCAGAAGAGCCCGTCGCAGAAGAGCCCGTCGCCGAAGAGCCCATCGCCGAAGAGCCCGTTGTCGAGGAGCCCATCGCCGAAGAGCCCGTTGTCGAGGAGCCCATCGCCGAAGAGCCCGTCGAAGAAGAGCCCATCGAAGAAGAGCCCATCGCCGAAGAGCCCGTTGTCGAGGAGCCCATCGCCGAAGAGCCCGTCGAGGAAGAGCCCGTCGAGGAAGAGCCCGTCGAAGAAGAGCCCGTCGAAGAAGAGCCCGTCGAGGAAGAGCCCGTCGAGGAAGAGCCTGTTGAAGAAGAGCCCGTCGAAGAAGAGCCCGTTGTCGAGGAGCCCGTCGAAGAAGAGCCTGTTGAACCTACCTTCAATGTTACCTATGACAAGGATCCTCTCACGCTGGCAGACGGTGATGAGCTTACCTTCATTGCGGTCATCACCGGTCTGGAGGATATCGAGTATCAGATCATCTGGCAGGTTATGGATGAAAACGGCGAGTGGATCGAAGTCGGCACCGGCGAGACCTACACCATTACCATTACGCCCGAATCCCGCGGAATGTTCTGGAAATACATTGTTGAAGCCATCTGATATTTAAATAGGTTGTTATTTGTAAATATTTGACTTTAGTCAACCAATAAGGATGCTAAAGAGAGGGGTTTAGCAAATGAAGAATTTTAGACGCTTCCTGGCATTGATGCTGTGTATCATGCTGCTCGTCACATCCATTCCGGATATGGCGTTGGCTGATCTCGGCAGTGCGCCGTTCAACCCGTTCGGAAACAGTCTTGATCCGATCAATGAGGATCCTAATAATTTGGATCCCGGCTTCGAAGATCCCAACGGTGAAGATCCTTCCGGCGAAGGAGATCCGGATGCGAGAGAACTTTCAGATGCTTACTTTGAGCGCCGTAAAAATGACTATATCGTCGTTGATATCGAGAAGAATCTCGCAGTCGGCAGAGAAGATGTCGATATCGGAGACACCTATCAGTACATCGTGACTGTCAAACTGCAGTCTATCGATACCTACCGTTTCCCCGATAACGACCAGTGGTCCGAATACGGTCTGTTTCCCGGATACTACGATGTTCAGGCCAAGGTATATGTGCCCGCAGGCGTGACCCTGTACGATCATGCCTCCGGTTCTCCCGTTACCACGCAGACCGATACTTTCGGTGATTATGTGCTGATCAATGTCAACGACGGCAACCTTATCACCGTTTCTCAGGGCAATGTAGGTGAGTACGAGTATACCTTTGATGCGAAGATGAGCGGCAACGGAACGATCGCCACTCATAAATATTCTGAAATGAAGGTTCAGGTATCCGCGAAAGCAGATGTCGTTCGTCCTTACGGCGAAATTCCCGCTAACCCCGAGACCCACACGATCGAAGACGAGAATGTGACTCACAACAACACCAGCGCTGTCACCGGTATCGGCGAAGCGAGCTGGGGCGTGAGAAAGTTCATCAATGAGACCGATCCTTCCCAGCAGGCATCCAATGTCAACGGCATGGTGACCCTGACCTACTATGTAGAAGTCGGCCGCGATGCGAACGGCAGTATTTCCGGTCAGGTCAACGATTTCGTGCGCTATGGTACCAGAGACGTGGCGAGCATGACCATCACCGACACGATTACTCCCGTTACCAATAAAAACGGCGTAGCGGTATATCCCACTTCCGTTAGCGTAACTCCTTCCGTGGAAGGTTCCTATACCCTCGTAACGGATGCCAATGATAATATCACCGGCATTATCATCAATGATGCCGCCATGAACACTCTGGACGGTTCTGCCTACGGTCTGGGCAGCGTGAAGTCCTATACCAAGTATACTGTTCAGCTTACCTATCCCAGCGATCAGTTTACTTACGACATTGTTACAGACCCCAAACCCTTCTTTAGATTCCCCAACAATGCTGCCATGAGATACAGTCTGGCGGTGCCTGACGGACAGGATCCCGATACTGAACGGAACGGCGGCGGTAATACTGCTGAAATTTACTGGCGCAGCGTTTACGGCGGCGGCAATGTAAGCGTTACCCAGAAAATCTTCCTGGGCGAAACTGCCACTTCCGCAGAAGCATACGGCTCCTTCTATCAGAATAACTTCCAGCTGCCCGGAAGCGGCTCTATTACCTATACCATTTACCAGGCGAACCCCGATGGAACCCCCATCGTCGGCAGCGACGCCTGGAGCGCCCTGCTGACCCTGACCGACGGCAGCAACGGTGTTGTTTCCACGCTCAATCACGAAGACTACTCGTCCATGATCCCCGAAGGACCCATCGCGATCGTGCCCAACTATGATGGCGTCATCAATCCCGCCCTCGTAGTTCCCGTGACGAGCTCCAACAGCGACGTCAACGTGCCCGAATATTTCAACGGCACCGTTGTTGCGAGCCCTGCTCCCTCCACTGATATTACCGTATATCTGCGCTATATCGACGGTGGTTTCGTAGATGTCCAGAAGGAATTCTACAGCGCCAGCGGCGACAAGATTACCGCCAGCAGCAGCGAATATGCTTCTCTGATGGCGGCGACCAGCTTTGTCCTGACCGATGTCAACGATCCCACCAATGTCGTCACCCTGCAGCCCAGCGCTGCTCAGGGCTTTGACAACAAGATCGCCCATACCGGTACTTACAGCGTTGTCGAGTATCCTCCTGAGGGATACGGAGCCGTGACCTTCGATAACATCACCGTTAACGAAGGTGAGACCACTCACCTGGGCGGCGAGGTAGTTAAGAACTATCCCTCCAAGGCGACCATCAGCATCGACGCAAGGATGACCGACAAGTGGATAGAGGGCACCCCCACCTCTCCCGAATCCGGTTCCGAGCATGTCAATGATGCCGCTCTGGTATATCAGATCCAGTACAAGAACGCAAGCGGCAGCTGGGTTGCCGTAACGGGCGCCGAAGCCATCAATATGGGCAGCGCCGATGTGCGCACCTTCCAGGTGGACCGCTTTGACGCAAACGGCAATGCCATCCAGTACCGCGTTGTGGAAGTGGAAGCTTCCGACAAGACTCTGTACGGCTCCGTTACCAACACCAACCCCGGCTCCCATCATACCGCCGCTGACAACCATATGGAAAACGGCGAGGCCGGCTATGCCTTCGATTTCGGTACGGACGGTTCTTACCTGTTCACCGACATCACCTACTACTATCAGAGATTCATCGACATCAATGTACAGAAGGTCGTCAACCCCGCAGGTTCTCTGACCCTTGAAGGATGGAAGATCCATCTGACCGCGGAGAACGACACTTCCTTCACCGCGCTTGACGGCGTTACCGGAGCAGACGGTAAGGTCAGCTTCACCAATCTGCCCAAGACCAACGCGGCAGGAGAGTACATTACATATAAGATCGCAGAGCAGGGCAATACCGATACCACCCTCGATCTGGATGGCTTCGGCGTGTCCTATAAGGTCGGCACCACTGCCGGCGACAACTTCATCGTTACCGCTGCCATGACCGAGCAGGGCATCACCGTCACCAACAGCGTGAAGCAGGGCGACCTGACCGTAAAGAAGGTCGATGCCAACGCCACCTCCACCACTCTGGCAGGCGCAAAGATCAAGCTCTATACCACCATCGGCGGCGTCAAGATGTATGTCACCAACCGGTATGATACTCTCGGCGCGCGCGTGCTCACCAGTGATCCCGACGACGCGTACGAGTTCGATATGGACGCGGATGCTCCCGCAGGCACCAGAGGTACCATCAAGGTGGACCATCTGCCCACCGGCGACAGCGGCTATGACTACTATGCCGAGGAAACTCAGGCACCCGTAGATTATCAGCTGAATGTGAACGGCACCTTCGTAAAGAAGGTCACTGCGGGTTCTAACGAAAGCGGTACCGTTCTCAATATCCATAACCCCAAGATTGCCATTGAAAAGAACGTCGTTGATTTCACCGAAGCGGATAAGTCCGTACCCGCCGGTACCTTCGCAACCTATGAGGTTTACAAGAAGGGCGACGACGGAAAGCCCCATCTGGTCACCGATGCCGATGGAAACGCTCTCACCATAACCTCTAGCTGGACAAAAACGACCAATAAAGTAACCAGTCCTTATGTTACTCTGCCCGGACCCGGTTACTACTGGCTTAAGGAAGTCGACAGCAGCGATAACCTTATTATTCCTACTGAAACTTATGGTCAGGTAGCCAAGCAGGAACTCAAAGCCATGAAGTACGTGATCATCGACGGCGTGCTTTATCAGGGCGGACCCACCGGCTACAATATCCCGGCTCACAGCAGCAACAAGATGTATCAAACGTCCTTCGCATTGTACGACTTTGCCAACGACGCCACTCTGCAGGTGGTTAAGAAGGACACCTATGATAACACCACCGTTACCGAGCTGTCCGGCATGACCGTGCGCGTGGTCGCGGAGGCCGATCCTACCGATCCCGTCGTGCAGGGTCTGTTCTCCGGCTGGAATGAAGTTCCCGGTACCTACAGCGTGGACGGCGCTACCATCACTCCCGCCAGCGGAAAGGCGCTGTATTACAAGGATAACCTTGTGACCTCCTCCAACGGCTTCAAGGCGGGCGTACCTTCTCTGGACAGCCACGGCAACGCTATCGACTACTATGTGGTCGAGAGAACCGCGCCCGCAATGTACTACAACAAGGTCAACCGTGACGGTACCCAGAGCAACAATGTTGCCAAGGCGGTCCTGAACGGCACCACCTACACCGGCACGCTCGAGGATACTCCCGACGCCGATATCGTCATCAGCAAGGCCTTCATCAATGACCGTGAGTGGGATACTGCACACTTCATTGAATGGTATGGCGGAGAACCCTTCGAGATGACCCTGTACCATGTGGATGAAAACGGCGTCCTCGATCAAAAGATCAGCACGGCTGATACCGCCAACGCCGGTAAAGCGAACTTCTTTGAAGGCGCCCTCGACGTTGAGCAGAACTATCTGGTCGTCGAAACCGATTCCAAGGGCTTTGATACCGTGAGAGGCGATGCCGATACCCGCGTCGATATCGATCCCGATTCCCTCATCGGCATGACCGTGGCTCAGGTTTCCGCCATGACCAATATGTTCGATCCCAACCACTGGGCGGACGGCGTATACGATGCCCAAAACAACAATTACCTCACCGTTACCGGTAAAATGACCAACTACAAGCCCTATGTACAGCTTCATGTTCATAAGGAAGGCAGAGACGAAAACGGTAACATCTATGAGGCAAGTGTAGATGGCGCGAAGTTCAAGCTCTACACCATCGATGCAGATGTCTTCTACGATGTGTATGGCGGCGATGCCAAAACAGCCATTGCAGCCAAAGCAGCGGTAACCGACGATCTGATTTACGAGACCGGCACCTACGATGTTGGTGAATTCGTTACCACCGGCCTTGACTACTACGGCAATAACATCTACATTTTGGAAGAAGTCTTCGTTCCCAACCCCTATGGTACTCCTTCTAATCCCTACCATGTAGTGACTCCCGGTGATTACCAGCATCCCGATTACAAAGACGGAATTTATAAGCTGGATAACATCGTAAACATTATGAGCCACGGCGGCGGCAGTGAATTCTGCAAGATGATCCGCGTCAATCTGGATAAAGTGGTTGATGCAGATGCCAGCATGACCTTCACCGAGGGCGACTGGGGCCTGTCTGATGTCAAGTTCACTTTGAACCTGATGGATAAGTACGGCAATGTGATCAAGGATACCGAGCCCTTCACCACCGCCTTCATCACCGGCGGCAGCAGCAATCCTAAACTCCACGGCCGCGGAGTTTCCGAGACCATCTATCTCTACAAGGAGAGCATCACCGATCTGGAAACCGCAGGTCTTGTTCCCGATGATATCTTCGACTTCTACTACAAGGAGTCCGATACCAGCGACTATGTACGGATGTGGTATGCCGATTTCAAGCGTGCTCTTGACGGCGGCGCGGCTGCGCATCCGGGTCCCGATGATCTGATCTGCTCGAAGTTCAATGTCGTGTTCAGGATGGAGCTTGTGGAAGCGGAGTACTCTGACGATGTTACTCCCTTCCGAACCAACTTCACCCTTACCTTCGATACCCGCAACGCAGATAGTAAGGGACTTTACATTGATCAGACCTACATTTGGGACGATCCGATCAATAATCCCATCCTGAATGCGAAGGGCAAGTTCGTATTCTCCAAGGTCAGCACGACCGTGAACGGTGAGCTTTGGGAGCCCGCGGACGCGGACGACTATGTCGAGTTCACCTTCCGCGCGAAGGACTACGATAAGCTCATGGCCGATGAGGATCTGAAGGGCTATGCCGAGTTCAAGGTTACCATCGACTCCACAAACTATCAGGAACAGCCCCTGATCGTACTGCTTGCGCCCGAAGAGTACTACTATATGTATGAGACTCACGCGCCCAAGGGTGTCGATAAGCCCTCCAAGAACTGGCTGCTTATGAAGTCTCAGACCCTGATGAGCCGTACCCCGAAGGCATCCGAGGATGATCCTCTGTACCGTGAGTGGGTCATGGGCAACACCGAATATGTCGATGTCACCGTGACCAAGGTCGACGAGAACGGCAACGGCGTTAAAAATGTGACCCTGCGCCTCGAGTACAGCGCGACCTCTACCGGCTACTCCGATAAGACCAAGATCCTCGATGCTAACATGGCCGTACTCGATTCCTCCGAGACCACCAAGGTCACGGATGAGAATGGTAAGGTCGTGTTCCATGTGCCGCTGCGCGACTACCGCAAGGTGACCACCGACACGACTGACGGC
The DNA here is from genome assembly GCA_045598325.1 of Clostridia bacterium. Classification (GTDB taxonomy): domain Bacteria; phylum Bacillota; class Clostridia; order Christensenellales; family Aristaeellaceae; genus RUG14130. Next base: position 7,334 of record JAZLLT010000080.1, read on the forward strand.
GGCATCTACGGCGAGAAGTACGCGACTAACGCTACCTACTATGTATACGAAATCACGGACAACAAACACGATGCCGGATTCGACAGGATCAACGGCACCGTGAGCATCTCCGCGGCCGGCACCGAAGCCCAGCGCACCAAGAAGGTCACCAACCCCGGCGTAGGTGACATCAATGTGAAGAAGCTCGGTATCGCCAACGGCGAGATCCCGCTGGAGGGCGTCCACTTCGACCTGTACTACACCCCGTTCGAGAACAGCACCAAGTATGCTGCCACCGCTCCCGCGGCTACCGTTACCTTCGGCACCACTCCCGTGGATTCCGGTGATACCGACGCGAACGGCGAGTTGACCTTCCCCGACCGTCCTTCCGGCTACTACAAGCTGGTTGAGACCATTCCCGATGGCTACATGGGCGCCGGCACCACCTATGTGCGTATCTTCACCTATCTGTGCCCGCAGGATATCGCCCGCCTGAACAAGACCAGGAGTCTGTCCGCGACCACGCCCAATATCACCGTATATACCGGCGGCGCGGCTGATGCCAACAATACCTATACCGTTAACGGCACCACCATCACCATCAAGAACACCGCCAAGGGCTATCTGATGGTGACCAAGGAGTTCGCAGCGGAGACGCTGGATACCGTTACCGAACCCCTCACCATTACCATCCGTCTGAAGAATGGTAATACATTCCTGACCCCCGATATCCCCATGACGATCAAAGACGGAAAGGGCAGCTTTGATGCGCCTTACGAGATCGCGCCCGGTACTTACACCGTGTACGAAGTAGTGCCCTACGGCTGGCATTCCATCGCTTCCGTTTCCGGCAGCAAAACCGCTTCCAGCAACAGAAACGATGTAAGGTGTAGTGAATCCACCCTGTACTCCGGCAATGCGATGCAGGGCATCGGCAATGTCATCATCAGCAGCGCTAATGATGAAGAAAATCCCGTCACCGTCAGCTTCCTGAACACGACCGCCAAAGCGCAGATCGAGTTCAACAAGGTCGACGGCAAGGGTGATCCCGTAGAAGGCGCCCAGTTCATCGTGTACACCAAGAACGGCTCCAGCATTAGCTATTATAAAGCAGGCACTGCCGTCGGTTCCACTTCGACCTATGTCGGCTTCTCGACCTGGGTCAGCGGCGAATCTTCCGCAACCAGATTCACCTCTGACCAGTACGGCAAGGTGCTGATCGATTTGGGCTTCTCTCTGCCGATGATGAGTGCTGCCGACGGCTACACCAGAACGATTTATGTACGCGAGGTATACCTGCCTGAGACTGATAAGTATCTGTCTCTGCTGACCGAGGACCTTGAGTTCACCGTGACCGTAGGCCAGAAGACCACCGCGACCAAAGACATCGTCGACCCGTCCGGTATGGTCATCGACATCACCAAGTTCGGCCGCACCTACGAGAACTGCGCGGAAGACGGCAACAAGCCCGTTCTGCCCAACACCTCGTTCGAGCTGTACCGCGTGACCTCCGCCGGCACGGAACTCGTGCGCACCCGTGACGGAAACGGCGCGTCTGTTGCAGGCGTGACCACCGACACCGACGGTCAGGCCCATTACTGGTATCTGACCGAGCTGAAGAATCCCGGCGACAAGTATGTGCTGGTTGAAACCAGTCAGCCCGATACCCATTGGGATTCTCTGGTCTACACCAAAGCCGTCATCAACGGCATCGCGGTCGATCCCGACTGCACCATCACGCCTACCGGCAGCACCGCGAAACCCGGATACACCGTGTTCACCTATGAGAACACCCATCCGTATTCCGGCGACCAGACCGCTATCGTGGATGTGTACAACATGCCCAAGAGCCCGCTGCTCGTTCTGAAGTACGACTACGAGTATCCGGAAACCAAGATCCCGAACGGTGCGAAGTTCGAAATCGTGGCCGACAGCGATACCAGCGGCGACAACAAGAAGACGGTGCAGGCAAGCACCGGCACCAGCGCCGTCACGATTCCCGCGAATGTGATCGCTCTTGCCGCAGATGCAGGCTACACCTATAACTCCACCGATAAGTACTTCACCAAGGACGGCACCAAGTACGCTTACGGCCTGATGTTCACGGGTGAGAACGCTCTCAAACCGGACACCTACACCGTAACCGAAACCGGTGAACCCAGCTATTACTTCTTCACGCCCAACGCCGACGAGGACGATCCCTGGTACGGCGTAAGGGATGATGTTGTGATCCACAATGACGGTGAAATCACCATCATCGAGTTTGCCAATGTTCCCAACCCCAAGGATAACAATGTAGCCATCGACAAGTCTGCTGACGAGGTCAACGGCGTAAAGGTTACCGATCCGAACAAAGCCTATTTCCACAACAGCCAGGAGACTCTTGAAAACGGCGAATGGCAGAACATGACTTTCGTCATCTCTGACTTTGCTCCCGGAAAGGTGAGCGGCGAAACCTCCGCTCCCGACTATGTCGAGTATCCCATGAAGAGTCTCACCCTCACCGACAGCGGTCTCGTCTTCACCGACAAGAACAGCAAGGTGGTCGCCAATGTCCAGAAGCGCATCAGCAGCATCACCGTCGGTCAGGCGAACTATGTTGCCGGCAACGGCGTAACGCCCGTCTCCACGATGAATGTGAGCGTGTACGGCGTGAACGGCTCCTCCGCGACTCTGATCGCCACCAAGAATGTCGCTTCCGGCGAGCAGACCTTCAACCTCAAGCAGGTCGGTGACTTCGCCGAGTTCCGCATCGTTTACGGCGAAGGCCTCACCAGAATCGACAAGCACTTCAAGGCCAATCCCGTATATGTCACCTTCGAAGTGAAGCAGGACAAGGAAGACGCCGGCGAGTATCTGATCAAGAATATCAAGAATACCGCCACCGTCTACATGACCTATGATATCGGTATGTCCGAGGATGTCGTCATCGATATGACCGATACCGCCATCGTGATTGCAGACGATGTCGTACACCGTCCCAAGGCGACCATCGAGAAGAAGGCGTTCGTCAAGGAAAACGGCAGCTGGGTCGCAAAGGCCGCTCCTGTCCCGGTCGGCGGCGAAGACGATATCAAGTACGAGATCGTATTCAAGAACACTGACACCAATAAACTGTCCTTCAATGATCCCTTCATCGTCGACGCGATGCCCAGGATCGTTGATACCACCGCAAGCAATGTTTCCGTCGAAGCACCCGATGGCATCATCGTGGGCGACATCGTCATCGATAACGACTATGTTTATGTGACCACCAGCGGTGAACTGGCGGCAGGCCAGCAGATCAAGCTGATCATCGTCGGCAAGGTCAACACCGCCGCACTGATGAACAATGTGGGCCAGGCCGTCAACAAGGCCTACGGCGGCTCCTCCGAGATCATCGGTAAGAACAAGGACAACCCCAACGGCACTCCCTTCGTCACTTCTTCCGGCTCCAATCCCGCATATCGGGCACCCGTGGATGCTTTGAAGGACTGCTTCTGCATTACCGCCGAGGTTAATCACATTCAGAAGACCGGCGGTAACCTGACCGTTGCCAAGACCGTTGCGGCTGATGTTACCGGCGATGAACTGTTCAAGTCCGGCCCCAACGATCTGGCCATTGCTTCCAGCGGAGGTCTCGTGTGGTACAGCATCTCCGTTATCCCCAGCCAGACTTCTGACTGGATCCGCGTCGGAGACTACCTGCCCCAGGCTACGGGCGATGTCGGTATCAACGGTTCTAGCCGTGGTTCCGATTTCGGCGTGACCAACATGAGAGACTTCGCGGTCAAGATCGACGGAACGACTCTGTCCTCTTCCGAATACACCATCTGGACCACCACCGCAATCGGCGGCACCATGAACTCCAAGTATATCGCGGCTCTGAGGGGCGGCGAAATCAAGTCGAGTGATGGATTCAACAGCGGTATCGTGTCCGGAGCGAAGGGCTTCCTGATCGAGATCAAGCTCGCGAATAATCGGAAGATCGCTGCGAACTCCAAGATCATCATTACCTACACCACGGATGCTCCCGACGGTGTTGTACAGAATGGCAGTAAGGTAACTTACAACTACTTCAAGGAAGCCATCAATACCGCCAGTGCCTTCGCAATGAATTCCGGTACCGAGCCCGTGCACTCCAACCCCGCTCATGTCACCATTATCCCCAGTCAGAATGCCAAGATCGGCAACCGTATCTGGCTGGATATGGATGCCGACGGCGTGCAGGATAAGAATGAGCCCAACTTCACCGAGGTTTCCGCCATCTCCCTGCGTGAGTACATCACCGATGCCAGCTACTCCGCAAAGGCGCCTGTGACGCCCTCTACCGGTGAGTACTACTTCTCCGGTCTGACCACCGGTATCCTGAAGAACGCGAACGATCCCGGCTATATCAACGGCAACGCCAGTTATGCCAAGCTGAACGGTACCAACCGCCGTATGTATCAGGTGGTTGTTGACCCGCGCAGCATCCCCGCCGGCTACATCGTGACCAAGGCCTACGCACCCACCAACGGCGTCCCCACCACCTTCGGCGTCAGGGTATCCGACAACAATACCCCCACTGCCGGCGCGCTGGTCTATGACGAAGCCGATCTGCCCGGCAGCGATACCGACAGTGACTTCGTGCTGGAGAACGGCATGTATGTCACCAGAAGGGTCTACCTGCCCTTCCAGGTGGATAAGAATACCGGCATGTTCAAGTACGAAGCAAACTATCCCAACTTCGACCTGGGCGTTGTGCGCGTACGCGACCTGACCATCTATAAGAAAGGCGTGGACGAGAACCCCGTTGAAGGCGTTGAGTTCTCCATCTACGGACCTTACGCCTCCGAAGACGCCGCCAAGAGCGCCGAGCGCAAGGCAGCCGATCTGGTAGGCACCATCACCACCGATGCAAACGGTGTGGCCACCTTCACCAGCACTTCCGACGGCTTCATCAACTACTATGGCATCTACGCGGTAGTTGAAACCAAGGCAGCCGCGCCTTACACCACCACCATGTTGAAGGACAGCTTCAGCTGCGTGTCCGGCAACGCGGTGCTCGCTGCCGACGGCGACACCTTCATCCTGAAGGCTGCCACCGACAGTCAGCAGATCGAGAACCATCTCGAGAAGGTTTCCGTGTCCGATGAGTATGTTGCCACCGGCAGCATCGACATCGAGGCCGAGAAACTGCTGAACGGTTCCGCAACCGAAATCGCCAAGGCCCCCTTCAACAACAAGTTCAAGTTCGACCTGACCGCAGACGCGAAGGGCATCTCCGACTTCGACGATTCCCTGTCCGTTGAACTCCACAACGAAGGAAAGGCCATCCTCCCCGCCACCACCATCAGCTACTCCACCACCGAGTGGCTTGGTAAGAATGGCACGACCCTGAGCTATACCTACACTCTTACCGAGCAGGATGTTGCAGACGCTTCCGTCACCATCGATGACGCCGAGTACACCATCGAAGTGGAGATCAGCGATGTGACCCCCGACGGCGCACTGGAGATCGTGAAGCACATCTACAAGGATGGCGTGGAAATCACCGATGACGATGTCGTCTTCCAGTTCGATAACACATTCGACAAGGGCGACCTGTCCATCCAGAAGATCGTGGAAGGCAAGGCACCCGCAGACGCCGCTTTCGAATTCACCGTACAGCTTACCCCGGATACCGACGACATGAAGTCTCTGGTATACGGCAAGTCCCTGCCCGTTGAAATCGTAACCGAAGGCAGCACTGCCAAGACCAATACCACCATCGCCATCGATTCTACCGGCAAGGGCACCATCACCCTGAAGGCAAAGCAGACCGCTACCATCAAGGGCCTGCCCGTCGGTACCATCGCGGATGTGACCGAGAAGGACTACCTGAATGATGGCTATGCCACCGTTAAGACCGGTTCCGCCGCAGCCATCACCGCAGACACCACGCTGCCCTTCATGTTCACCAACACCCGTCTGGTGAGCGGTATCACCATCAGCAAAGCTGTTGACGGTACCGGCAGCGACGCGAACAAGACCTTCAAGTTCACCATCGTTCTGACCTACGCCAATAAGGCTCTGCTGGATAACACCGCCAACTGGCCCGAGGTCGATGAGGCCGTTGTTGCCGCAACCGCGGTCAACAAGTCCACCGGCGTCGTCACCATCGAGAAGACCATCAAGGCCGGCCAGAACATCGTCATCACCAACCTGCTCAAGGATACCGCATATGTTGTGACCGAGGACGATTACAGCGCGGACGGCTATCTTGTAACCAAGATCAACGATGTGGCGGACGAGGACCGTCAGGTAAGCGGCACGATCGAGAACACCACCGCCAGCCTGGTCTTCGCCTACACCAACATCCGCGATGCAGGCAAGCTGAGTGTCAGCAAGGTCATGAGCGGCAACGCTTATGAGAATGACACCGACCGTGATTTCACTTTCAAGATCACTCTTGAAAACTCCGATGCTCCCATCGCCGGCGAGTACAACCTGACCGGCGGCGGAAAGGTGAACTTCATCGCCACCGATACCGACGGCTATGAGGCCGGGGCTACCATCACCCTCAGGGGCGGCGAAACCAAGACCATCGAGAATATTCTGGCCGGCACCACCTACACCGTGGAAGAGACCGGAATCAACGAGGATCTGGGCTACGCCAAGATCGCCGACAGCAACCTGACCGGTCCCATCGTGGCTGGCGAGACCGCGGCGGCCTCCGTCACCAATGAGCGCGTCACCAACGGCCTTACCATCACCAAGACCGTTGAGGGCACCGGCGAGGATACCGTTGTCAACTACCTGTTCACCATCGTACTGACCTACGCGGATGACATCGACCTCACCAAGGCGATGAACCTGCCCACCGCTACCGGCGCGAAGTCCGCCTCCAAGACCGGCGACCACGAGTACACCATTACCGTTGAGCTGAAGAACGGCGGCAGCTTCTCCGTGACCGATATCCTGAAGGGTACCGCCTTCAAGATCACCGAAGCCGACTACTCCGATAAGGGCTTCGTGACCAAGGTCGGCAGCACCGCGACCCGTGAAGTGACCGGCACCATCGCGGATGAGACCAGCACTTACGCGTTTGCCTATGTGAACACCCGCGACGCGGGCGACCTGAAGCTCACCAAGGTTCTGACCGGCAACGGCACGGAATCCGACCGTGACTTCGCTTTCACCGTGAAGCTGACCGGCGCCGAGGGCCTCGACCTGACCGGCGAGTACGCGACTTCCAACGGCAGCAAGAAGGTGAAGTTCTCTGCGGTCGACGGCAAGAAGAATGTAGTCGTTTCCGATGCCATCAACCTCAGACAGACCAACAGCACCATCACCATTCTGGACATCCCCGCAGGCGTCTCCTATGAAGTATCCGAAGGCGACTACAAGGCATTCGGTTATGTCGTAGCCAATGAGACTGCCCTGATCGGCTCCATTGTGAGCGGCAAGACCGCGGAGAGCTCCATCACCAACAAGCGCACCGTCGGCGGCATCGACCTGAGCAAGGCCGTAGCCGGCACCGGTGAAGACACCGTGAAGAACTTCGAGTTCACCGTGGTACTGACTTACGGTTCCGATGTCGATCTGACCAAGACCGTCAACCTGCCCACCGGTGTCACCATCCCCTCCGACGGCATCGATAACACCGCCAAGACCGTCACCTTCAAGGTGACCGTCGCAAGCAACGCAACTGCGCCTCTCAGCATCGGCAACATCCTGACCGGCACCACCTACGACATCACCGAGACCGATTACTCCTCCAAGGGCTTCACCAAGGTCGAAGTGAACGGCACCGAGGTGTCCGACCGCAAGGCAACCGGCACTATCGCCGAAGCCGATCCTCAGACTAATGTAGCCGTTGTCTACACCAACACCCGCAACGCGGGCTCCCTCAAGGTCGGCAAGGTCCTTTCCGGCAACGCCACCGTTTCCGGCAACGCCACCGTTTCCGACAAGGACTTCGAGTTCGTCGTGACCCTGACCAACGAGATGGGCATCGATGTGGTAGGCACCTACAACACCGTGAAGGGCGAGAACACCGCCGGCACTCTGGCGTTCACCAGAACCAAGGATGCTACCGATGACACCTCCGCCACCTCCGCTTCCTTCAAGCTCAGGGGCGGCGAGACGCTGACCATCCTTGATATCCCGGAAGGAACGACCTACACTGTCACCGAGGCCGACTACAGCGACATCGGCTACACCGTCGACTCCATCACTAAGACCGGTGACATCGATGTCGAGTCCGCCGATCCCGCTGAGGCGATCTTCACCAACACCCGCAATGTGAATACGCTCACCCTCTCCAAGGTCATCTCCGGCGGCGGAGAGGACACCGTGGGCGACTTCGCGTTCACCGTTGTTCTTACCTATAATAAGGACATCGATCTCAACACCATCGATGTCATCAAGCCTTCTGCCGATGTAACGACCTTCATCAGAACCACTGACAACGCCAAGCATACCGTCACCTTCACCGGCACGCTCAAGGCGACCCAGACCGTCAACTTCACCAACATCCTGACCGGCACCGCATTCGAGATCACCGAGCAGGATTACAAGGAGAAGGGCTTCCTGGTCGTCAAGATCAACGATGTCGAGAGCGAGACCCGCAAAGTGACCGGAACCATTGCCGACGCGTCCGCAGAGTACAAGTACACCTACGACAATGTCCGCAAGGCCGGCGGCCTGACGGTCGAGAAGAAGGTCAAGGGCAACGCGTCTGACGCTGTCACCGACTTCAGCTTCACCGTCACCCTGACCAACAAGGACGGCGTACCCGTAACCGGTACCTACTCCGCCCAGCGGTCCAGCAAGACCGAGCCCGAAACCGTAAACTTCAACAAGGCCGAGGGCAACACCGACGGTACCGTGGCAGTCGCGACCTTCACTCTGAGGGCGGGCGAGACCTTGAACATCAAGGGCATCGTCGACGGCACCGAGTACAAAGTCGTTGAAGCTTCCTACAGAGCTTACGATTACACCACCACCAAGTCCGGCGACGACGACAAGATTGACTCCTCCAAGGACGGCATCATCGCCTCCTTCGAGAACGAGCGCAGCGTCAACCGGATCGTTGTGAGCAAGGTTGTGTCCGGTACCGGCGAAGACATCCAGAAGAACTTCGTGTTCACCACGGTTCTGACCTATGAGGATGACATCGACCTTACCAAGACCCAGAACAAGCCCAGCGTCACCGGCATCACCGACTACACCACCACCAAGTCCGGCGATCACGAGTATACCATCACCGCGACTCTGAAGAACACCGATGAGATGATCATCGGCAATGTCCTGGTGGGTACCGCTTTCGAGATCACCGAGACCGATTACAGCGCTATGGGCTATGTCACTACGGTCAACGAGAATGCGACCAATGTGGCAAGCGGCACCGTTGCAGACGCTTCCGCCAAGTACGAGTACGAGTACGAGAATGTACGCGACGCAGGCGAGCTGAAAGTGAGCAAGCTGGTCACCGGCACCGCGGGTGAAGCGAATCGCAAGTTCAAGTTCACCATCACTCTGGAGAATGCTACGGCTGATGTCAGCGGCAAGTACACCACCGCCACCGGCAGCGCCGTCACCGAACTTACCTTCACCAAGGACACCGTCACAGGCGGCTACAAGGCCACCGCGACCGTGGAACTCAAGAAGGATCAGTTCGTGACCCTGCTTGACATCCCCGTGGGCACCACTTACACCGTCACCGAGGATGGATACGAGGCATACGGCTACACTACCACCAAGAAGGGTGACTCCAATGTCATCGCTTCTGGTGTAACATCCGAAGCCGAGTTCACCAACACCCGCGAGAAGGGTAGCATCAAGCTGACCAAGGAAGTCATCGGTAAGAATTCCCGCGAAGACTTCGAGTTCACCATCGTGCTGACCTATCCCAAGGATATCGATCTGACCAAGACCGAGAACCTGCCCAGCGAGACCGGCACCGTGAGCGGCCAGACCATCAAGATCGTCAAGTCCATCGCCGCAGGCGCGACGCTGACTATCAGCGATATCCTGGTCGGCACCACCTACACCATCACCGAGGCCGACTACAGCGCTGACGGATTCAGCAGCCAGGTCATCGACAAGCCCGAGGGCAAGATCGAGACCGACGAGCAGAAGATCACTGTTAAGTGCACCAACACCCGTGAATCTGCGGGTCTGACCATCGGCAAGACCATTGTCGGTACCGCGGCAGAGTCTGACCGTGAATTCACCTTCACCGTCACCCTGGAGAACGCTTCCGCTCTGGTCGACAAGACCTATGCCACCGAGAAGGGCGATACGACAGGCACCGTAACCTTCAGAAAGACCGATGACAAGGGTCACAAGGCTACTGCTACTATCGAGCTCAGGGGCGGCGAGTCCCTGACCATCCTGGATATCGTCAAGGGCACCGAGTATACTGTCACCGAGGCCGACTACAAGAACTACGGCTATGTGACCACCGATGACGGCGACACCACCGGAACCATTCCCGGAACCGAAGTCATCAAGAATACCCGTGAACAGGGCTCTCTTACCATCACCAAGACCGTCGTCGGTACCGATTCCGTGGTCGACTACGAGTTCACTACCGTACTGACCTACGCAAACGATATCGACCTGACCAAGGTAGAGAACCTGCCCACCATCGGCGGCGTAAAGGTCAGCAGCAGCAATGCAAATGCTCAGAACCACACCGTTACCATCGTCAAGACCATCAAGAAGGGCGAAGCGAACGCTCTGACCATTGACAACATTCTGGTCGGCACGCACTACCTCGTAACCGAGAAGAGTTACGCCGCCGAGGGCTTCAATGCTCCCGTATTCACCAACGGCAACGAAGGCGATATCACCACCGATGGGCAGAAGGCCTCCGTCAGCTGCGTCAACACCCGTGAATCTGCGGGCCTGACCGTCAGCAAGACCGTGACCGGCAACGCGGGCGACAAGAACGCCCTGTTCCACTTCACCGTACTGCTCACCAACAAGACCGCAGTCACCGCAGGCGAGTATCTGACCGCCGAAGGCAGCGCTCTTGAGAAGGTCATCTTCGAAGCTACCGGCAAGGCCGACCACGAGTCCAAGGCTCAGTTCGACCTGAAAGACGGCCAGTTCGTGACCATCACCGATATCGTGAAGGGCACCACTTACACGGTAATCGAGTCCGACTACAGCGACGCCGGATACACCACCACGCCCGATGAAGATGTGACCGGTACGCTGGATGTCGCGGCCACCGCGGCTTACACCAACAACCGCATTGCCGGCAGTCTGATTGTCAGCAAGGCAGTTCAGGGCGGCGGAACCGAAGTCGTTCCCGCGTTCACATTCACCATTGAACTGACCTACGCGGACGGCATCACCGCCTCCAAGGCACTCGTTCCCACCGTGACCACCGAAGGCAAGGTCGATTCCAACGCTCTGTCCGGCAACAAGCGCACCATCGTGGTTGAACTGGCCGACAAGCAGGATGTGACCATCTCCGATATCCTGGTCGGCACCGAGTACAAAGTGACCGAGACCGATTACAGCACTCAGGGCTTCAACCAGGTCAAGATCAACGGTGAGGACAGTGAGCGCGTAGCGACCGGCACCATCACCACCGAAGAGGAAAAAGCCGTGTTCGCCTACACCAATGTGCGCAACGCGGGCGGCCTGTTCATCAGCAAGGAGATCGCCGGCAACGCAGCCGAAGAGAACCGCGGATTCGAGTTCAGGATCGAACTCGACAACACCGACGGTGTCGACATCGTCAGGACCTACAAGACCGAGGCCGGCTGCCCCGATGCCTACAAGGACGGCGTCACCTTCATCAAGAACGGCGTCAACTCCAAGGCATACGCCATCATCTACCTGAAGGGCGGCGAGTCCGTCACCATCACCCAGATCCCCGAGCACACCAAGTACACCGTGACCGAGACCAGCTGCAGAGCTGACGACTACGACACCACGGCGAACGAAGTCGAAGGATTTGTCGTGGAAGGTGAGGTAGAGAACGACAAGACCGGCAGCGCCGAGTTTGTCAACACCCGCAACATTGGTTCTCTGGAGCTGTCCAAGACCTTCACGGGTGACAACAACCCCGTCGATAAGTTCGAGTTCAGCATCGTTCTGACCTACGAGAAGGACATCGACCTCAGCAAGAACCTCAATAAGGTCGGCGTAACCGAGGATGATGGCGTCGAAGTAAGCATCGGCTCCGTCGTCAAGGGCACCGATAACCAGACTGTTACCATCACCGCGAAGATCCCCGTCGGCAAGAAGGCCAAGTTCACCAATATCATGGCTGGCACCGCCTTTGCCATCACCGAAACCGACTACACCGCACAGGGCTTCCTGGCACCCGTCGTCACCGGCGACGGCCTCACCGGAACCATCGGCGCGGGTGAGAAGTTCGAGCTCGTGACTGCCGTCGAGAACACCCGCGAAGCCGGCAAGCTGACCGTGAAGAAGACTCTGGACGGCAACGCTCCGGAGACCGACCGCGAGTTCACCTTCACCATCACCCTGACCAATGACAAGGGCATGGATGTGGCTAAGACCTACACGACCGAAGGCAAGGCCACCATCCTGAACTTCAACGCCAAGACCTCCGAGGTCGAAGGCACCAAGGTCGCCGAAGCCGTCGTCATGCTCAAGGGCAGTGAGTACATCACCATCACCGATATCCCCAGCGGCACGACCTATAAGGTAGAAGAAGCTTCCGGCCGCGCCTACGATTACAACACCACTGTGCCCGCCAATGCTGAAGGCACCGTAAGCGGCACCCCCGCCGAGGTTGAATTCATCAATGAGCGCAGCGTGGGCGAGATCGACCTAAGCAAGATCGTCACCAACAGCGGCGAAGACCTGGTCAAGGAATTTGAGTTCACCATCGTTCTGACCTATCAGAATGACATCACGCTCACCGAGACCGTCAACCAGCCCGTACTG
>JAZLLT010000081.1:0-17190 GCA_045598325.1 Clostridia bacterium
GATCTATGGCTTTGACTATGCGCCGAAACTATACGGGAAAATCGCCATCTGGGGCGGTGTCAGCACGCAGCATCATCTGCCCTGTATGACGGCGGAACAGATCCGCGTCGTAACGAGGCAGCTTCTGGACGCTTTCCCGAATGGCGGACTGGTTGCGGCTCCAACGCACGATGTTCCCGGCGATGTACCGCCCGAAAATATCGACGCGATGATGGAAGTTCTGGATGGGCAGCAGAACTGATCTGGCCGACTCAGCTATTACCTGATAATAATGCTTCACAATACACGGTGTGTTATTGAGAAATCATAACATGATAGAGTGAACAATAAGGTCTTTTCTTTCAAGGTTAATGTAATGGATGCTATGTCGAGAAGAGGGAAAAAATGAGTAAAGTCTGGATGGAAAAGAATGTAATTCCAGTTATTGACGATTTTGATGTGTGTGTTGTGGGCGGAGGTATCGCTGGTGTGGCTGCAGCTTTAGCAGCAGCTCGTGAAGGTGTTCGCACTTGTTTGATAGAAAAAGGATATGCATTAGGTGGTTTGGCAACTCTTGGCTTAATAATTGTCTATTTACCGTTGTGTGATGGGAAAGGAAGACAGGTTATTGCGGGATTAAGTGAGGAACTGCTTAAAGCATCAATAAAGTATGCCCCGGGTAATCTGCCGGAATGTTGGAGTACTCCTGACGGAGATCCGATAGAACGTAGCAAAAAAAGGTATAAAACGAGCTTTGAAGCGGCTCCCTTTGTTATTGCGATGGAAGAAATGCTTCTTTCTGCCGGCGTAAGTATATTTTATGACAGTCGATTTTGCTCAGTGCACAGGACAGGCCATCATGTAGACGGAATAGTAATAGAAAATAAAAGCGGTCGTCTTGGAATCAATACACATACTGTAGTAGATGCCAGCGGAGATGCGGATGTATGTTTTGCGGCGGGAGAAAAGACGGTAAATAATCCGACAAATGTATGCACGGGATGGTATTTTGCAAAAGGTAAAGATGGAGTAAGCGTTCGCAAATGTTCAGATCCTTATAATGGTCAATTACCATCTGGACACCGTTTTTATTCTGGAGATCGCTATGATGATGTAACCCAACATGCTATTGATGGACGTCGTATGATTATGAACGATATCAATGAATTGCATAAAAAAGGAGACGAATCAGCGTATCCGCTTATTATTCCAACATATGATGGTATGCGTATGAGCCGCAGGCTTTCGGGACATTATACATTAGATGAAAGTGAAGCGTTCGTTGATTTTCCGGACAGTATTGGAATGACGGGAGATTGGCGAAAGCCAGGCCCTGTTTTTGCCTTGCCGTGGAATATCCTAATCGGAACGGAAAATGACAATATTGCCGCAGCCGGACGTTGCATCTCTGTTACTACGGAAATGTGGGATATAACCCGTGTTATCCCTACAGCAGCGGTAACAGGTGAAGCGGCAGGTTTAGGAGCAGCTCTTGCATCAAAAAAAGGAGTAGCACTCAAGGAATTGGATGTCAAATACCTTCAACAAGCACTCCGCTCTCATGGTGCGATCATCGAAAAGCCATGATAATTGCTGCTGTGTTTGAGGGAAAAAAGACTGAATAGTAGAAACATAGGGCTGGCAGAAATGCATGTTGCTTTGTCATGATTTACTATAGAGAGTGTTATAAATCGAGGAGACAGTAAATGTGTAGTGGATTTGAAGCCCTTGAAAAAAGTCTGATTTGGCGTGGAGAAGGTGAGACCCTGATTCTGACCCCCTGGGGAAATGACAGTTTGCGCGTGCGTTCCCGTTTGGTTCAAGAAGTTCTGGATGACCGTTTCGCTTTGCTTGAGCCCGAAGAAGCAGATGATATCGAGATCGTCATCGGTGAAAAGAGCGCCTGCATCCGCAACGGCAAGCTGAAAGCGGTTTTGGAGCCGGATGACTGGCACCACTATGCGCGCATATCCTATTACAATCAGGACGGGAAGCTGCTACTTCGCGAGACCTCTCCCGCCAATGCACTTTCTCTGAAAGCCCGCCGCTTCGAGCCTATCATCGGCGGAGACTTCAAACTGACTGTCACCTTTGACGGTCAGGAAGGTGAGCATTTTTACGGAATGGGCCAGTATCAGGAAGAACGACTGGACTGGAAGGGATGCACGCTTGAGTTGGCGCAGCGCAATTCACAGGCAAGCGTTCCTTTCGTAGTCAGCAGCCGCGGATACGGATTCCTTTGGCATAATCCCGCCATCGGAGAAACCAGTTTCGGTAATAACCGCACAACCTGGCGTGCCGACAGCACGAAACAGATGGATTATTGGATCACCGCCGGAAACAAGCCGGAAGACATCAGTCTGTCCTATGCAAAAGCCACCGGCTTCGTACCTATGATGCCGGAATATGGGCTTGGTTTCTGGCAGTGCAAGCTCCGCTACTGGAATCAGGAGCAGCTTCTTGAAGTCGCGCGCGAGTATAAAAAACGCAATCTTCCCATTGATGTTATCGTATGTGATTTCTTCCACTGGCCCAAGATGGGCGATTACCGCTTTGATCCCGAATTCTTCCCGGATCCCGCAGCCATGGTGAAGGAACTGAAGAAAATGGGCATCGAGCTCATGGTTTCCATCTGGCCGCAGGTCGCCCTGACCAGCGAGAACTACGCGGAAATGAAGCAGCAGGGGCTCCTTGTTCGGGCAGAGTACGGCGAACAGGTTGGCATGCGCTTTGTCGAGGACAGTATGTTCTACGATGCCACGAATCCGCGCGCAAGGAAATATGTATGGGAGAAAATCAAAAAGAACTACTACGATGACGGTATCCGTATTTTCTGGCTTGATGAAGCCGAACCGGAATACGGCACCTACGATTTCAAAAACTACAGATATTATCTCGGTTCCTGCCAGCAGATCGGCAACATTTTCCCGCAAAAATATGCTCAGGGCATGTATGAAGGCATGATCGCCTGCGGTCAGAAAAATCCCGTCAATCTGTTGCGCTGCGCCTGGGCAGGCAGTCAGCGGTACGGCGCTCTCGTATGGAGCGGCGATATCATGTCCACATGGGAGTACTTCCGTATGCAGATTTGTGCCGGCTTGAGCATGGGATATGCCGGTATTCCCTGGTGGACGACAGACATCGGCGGCTTCCACGGCGGTGTGATCGCCGACCCGAGCTTCCGTGAACTGTTGATCCGTTGGTTCCAGTGGGGTGCTTATTGCCCTGTTATGAGACTGCACGGGGACCGCCGGCCCGGTGAACCAGTACGCAGAAAAGACGGTACTTCCACCCTCTCCAGCGGTACGGATAATGAAGTATGGAGCTTTGGTAACGAAGTATACGAAATTCTGGAAAAATACTTGCACAGGCGTGAAGAGATGCGTGACTATGTTCGCTGTCTGATGAAGGAAGCACATGAAACCGGCAAGCCCCTCATTCGTGCGATGGCCTATGTATATCCGGATGATGACGCATGTGTAGGCATCAAGGATCAATATCTGTTTGGTGACCGTTTCCTTGTCGCTCCCATTCTCGCACCCGATGTTAAAGAACGTTCTGTGTACCTTCCCGAAGGGAACTGGAAAAATGTCGATACGAAGCAGGAATATTCCGGCAAGCAAGCCATAATAGTTCCTGCACCTCTTGATGTGATACCTGTTTTCGAAAAAGTGTAATGAATCAACAATGTGGAGAATAGGTTTATCCTTCGAAACCAAGACGAAACAATATGAGCCTGTGGGTAATTTTCTGTAAACGCGACGCCTTCTGTGATATCATAAAGCACAGGAGGGGTAATTTATGGGAAGACCGAGGAAGTACAACGGACTGAACGCAGAGAAGCACGACATCATCAGCTGACTGGTAGAGACATACGACATCAAAAAGAGCGGCAGACATACAGGAAGCGCTGAAGGTCCTGCTGGGCGGATCAATCCAGAGCATGCTTGAAGCGGAGTTTGACACACAGATGCAGGAGCACAGCGAGGCGGAACCGGATTACAGCGACAGCCGCAACGGATTCGAAAATCGGCGGCTTATGTTGTTTTGGGCATTAACGAGGCAGGATGCAAAGAGGTGCTCAGTATCACGCTCGGAGAGAATGAGAGCGCGAAATTCTGGCTTTTTGTGCTGAATGAGTTGAAAAACCGAGGTGTCCGGGACATATTCGTGCTCTATGCGGACGGATTGGCCTGAATCAAGGAAGCGATCATGGCAGCGTGCCCGATGACAGAGCATCAGCGATGTATTGTTCATGTTGTCCGAAACACACTGAAATACGCTGCGGGCAAGGACAAAAAGGACTTTGCGAACGATCTGAAGACCATCTATCACGCACCGATTGAGCAGACCGGCTATGCCAGAATGAAAAGCATTGCAGAGACTTGGAACGGGAAATATCCTGGTGTCATGAATCGTTGGGAGGAAAACCGGGATGTGATCGGCCCCATGTTCAAGTTCTCGGAGACTGCCCGGAAGGTGCATTATACCACGAATGCCATTGAGAGTCTGAACAGCGGTTTTCGCCGTATGAATCGTAGCCGCAGCGTGTTTCCAAATGACACGAGCTTGCTGAAGGCACTGTATCTGGTCAGCCATGAGCTGACGAAAAAGTGGACAATGCAGGTCCGAAACTGGGGCGCAGTCTATGCTGAACTGACGATCATGTATCTGGGCAGGCTGTCAGGCGACTGATCCGAGTGGGTTTATTCCCGTCCGCCTTGGCAGAACATCCGTAGAAATGCTATTTTATCGTTTCCGACGGTGACGGAACTCAGGAATCTCTGAAATGTCTGTGCCTCGTCGCCTGATCATTTTAACTTTTTTGCGGATAACCCGTCAAGGCCAAGCTACCGCAAGCGACGGGGACTGTGAGGGTTCTTGCCGCAACTGGAACGGGGGTTATGGCCTCCGGTTTCGAAATCTTGGAATCTCTGACTTCGTCACAGAAGTCGTCGTTTACAGAAAATCTTGAACAGAACCCAGAATCGAAGCAATCAACGGCAAAAGGCACATATCTCTTTCCTGGATTGACCTATATTAATATCGCGTGATGTATCCGAACAGATATCCCACAACAATCATAACAGATAAAGGAGAGTTTATGATGAGCCATTCTTTTCCTGTTGATCATTATACACCGTTTGGCTATATTGATAATCCATATCATAGTGCGATTGAAAATCCAAGTGGCGTATTTCGCACAGTTCCCCCGCTTGGCATGGGTTACTGGTGCAGGAATCTTCCATTCCCATACGGAAATGGGTTCGGCCTTTGCAGAAGGCTCAACTATCTTTCTTTTCTGATGCCCGGATTCATTATTGATGGCACACCGTTCCTTTCAGAGCAGGATTTCAGCAATGTGTCCGTAGAATTGTTTTCTGATTACCATACATCGCGCGTACTCTCACTTTGTTTTGAGCACATGGGCACAAAGGTTCAGATTCGCTATGTACTGAATGGCGAGGACAGACTTATGTGCCGGATCAATGTGTTTTCCGGGAAAAACCAAAAGGTCCGTGTTATTCTTCGTCACCTGTACGGCTATCCGGAAAAACGAATTTGGGGCAGTGACGGTTATAACGGGCGTATATCCGGCAAACAGAACTGGCTGATTACAAAAGGATTCGCATATGGAGATGTTTTCGCTTTGGGAGCGGATATTTCTGCCTCAGACGGAATTGTCACAGATAACTCGAATGATATGGATTTGTTTTTGCGTAATCAAAAAGATATCCATCAGATTGCAGCATCTTCTATTTCGCCAGAGCCTATATACGGTGCTCTTGTCTACGAAAAGGACTTGCATGAAGCGGAAGACCTGAAAATGAATGTCGGCCTTATCCGTCATCATAATGAAGCATGGGCAAAAGAAAGCCTTCAGGATGCTCTTGACAGCGCAGACAAGGCATTTCTCCGCGCATATGAGGCAGATGATGCTTTTTATAAGCAATGTCCACAGCTTGAAGGAGACTGGCCAGAGGAATGGCGAAGAGGCTTTGTTTATCATTTTGAAACCGTGCGTATGACAATCCGTCCTCCGCGCGGCATTTACAAGCATCCATGGGACGGCATGCAGATCCATACACCCAGGCAGGTCCTTGGAGAAACTGCAATCGACTGTATGCTTCTTTCCTATGCCGATCCCGCGCTGGCAAAAGAAGTGATTCTTGGCACTTTTCAGGATGCAATCGCTCCCCATGTACCCTGCACACGTGAAGACGGCAGTATGAACATGATCAGTCAGGAAGGCGAAGAATGTGCAACTTCTCCCATTTGGGTAATGCCATTTCCGACGATTCGTTCTATCTATTCAAGAACCGGGGATAAGGAATGGCTTGCTGAATTGTATCCGTACCTTGTTAAGTACATTGATTGGTGGCTTGAAAACCGTGCGGACGCGGAAGGATTTCTACATGTCGCGTGTAGCTGGGAAGCACAGGATGGTTCAAAACGATTCAATGTCAAATTTGATGAGAAAAAAACAGTCGGTTCAGATGTCAGCAGTGTAAGAACATCGGACCTACAGGCTGCCGTGACCAATGCTCTGCGGGATATCCGTGACTATGCTTCTATTTTGGATTATCAGCAAGATCTGGATCATTTTGACCAACTGTATAAAAAGCTATATTCCCAGTGTCAAAGCATGTACTATGAAGGACGCTTCCGTGATTTCGATGGTGCAACCAAAACACCGATTATCATTGATAACTATTTTGATATCATGATGCTGACGCCCTATGCTGTGGGGGTCACAACGGAAGAGCAGAATCAGGACTCAAGAGCATTGTTCCAGTATTTCATTGACCATCCGATTCACTGGTTGGAATGGCCATCTTTCCTATATATCTATACTGAAGCGGCTCGGAAATCCGGAAACCGGGATATTGCCGCTCGTTCCGTCCTGAACGCAGCCTTACGCGAATATCCGAAATTGGATATGCGGACGCGCAGAAGTACTATGTGTGAAAATTATGTAAATCTGCCAGATGAATTTTTCTACAGAATACCTGGCGTCGGAAATGAATTCTGGGCCATTCGTGAAAACAATCCGGGAGGATGTGAAAACTACGGATGGGGAAGCACACTTCCAACGCTCATCATCAGGAACATTATTGGGTATACAGAGAGTGATGAAGGATTTTCCATCAGTCCTTGCATTCTTCCGGAGCTTTGGAAGCCTGGAAAGGAATACCGGATTGTAAATCTCTATTATCGTTCCTGCAATTTCGATGTTACGATCCGTTGTCTGGATAAGCAGCAATTATATCTGGAGATTCATTTCCGGCAATGCGAAGAAGTCCTCATCAACGGAAAACAGGCTGATCCTCTGACAGAACTGACCATCAACAATGATGACAGCGTTTTCTTCAGCGTATTATCCTCTAAATCCAGATAAACTTTTCTTTGGTTTAAAAAATAATCTTGCCCTGCTTAGGATCAGGCCCAGCCATTTTCATGGGTTCGAAGCAATGCGTCCTTGATTTGTTGGAAGCAGGCTTCAAGTCTGCTCTCCCCAAATTGTATCAAGCCAGCTATGAGCAGCTGACGAAAAAGTGGACAATGCCGGTACGAAACCGGGACCCTGTCTGTGCTGAACTGACCATCATGTATCCGGGCAGGCTGTCAGGCGACTGATCCGAGTGTGTTTTTTTCGACCGCTTTGACAGAACATCCGTAAAAATGCTATTTTATTGTTACTGACGGTGACGGAACTCAGGAATCTCTGAAAAGTCTGTGCCTCGTCGCCTAATCATCTTAGCATTTTTACGGATAACCCGTCAAGGTCAAGCCGCTGCAAGCGGCGGGGACGGCGATGGTTCTTGCCGCAACTGGAATGGGGGTTACGGCTTTCGGTTTCGAAATTTTGGAATCTCTGACTTCGTCACAGAAGTCGTCGTTTACAGAAAATCATCTCCCCGCACGATAACACATAACCTTGCACGATAGCCGATAACATATGATATTTGTCACACAAATGAAAAAGGAAGTCCCAAGGGTGTAGAATGTTGTTTGCACACAAAAACACACAGGAGGGACTTCCATGGGAGAGATGATACCCCCTAAATGAGGAAGAAGTCAAATCACAGTTGAGTGAAATGGTGCGCGAGTCGGTGGAGAAGACGCCGGGTCAACTGCTGGATGCCGAAGCGGATGAGATCACGCAGGCGCACCGGTACGAGCGGACGGATGACAGAGTCGATATGATAATGCATATGCAGTGAGCTTTTTTACGACAGTCAAGAAAGACTTGTTATATACGAAGAAATATGCTACGATAAAGGGGGGGGGTAAAGCAGGATTTTGACGATTACATGGAAAGTTACCATAATCGGAAGTGTTTTCATTCGGACCTTGGATATATGAGACCGGTCGAATATCAGTTTAGGAACTGCGCATGACATGATTGACATTGTTCCCGTATGTCCGTGCGGTCATTGGTGTCAATTTCTCGGTGCAGTCCAACCGTTCTGTAATGGAGGAGTATCGTGAAAGCTTTTTTGATGATTGGTCAATCAAATATGTCCGGTCGTGGACATATCGGTGATCTGCCTGAAATCGTAAACGAACATGTGTTTGTTCTCAGAGGAAAGCAATATGTTCAGGCAGCAGAACCCGTGACAATGGATAAGCCGGATCTAGCAGGAGAAGGGTGTGGGATTGCCTTCGGAGCCTCTTTGAACATATTGACCGGAAATGATGTGCTGTTGATCCCATGCTCTTTCGGTGGTACTGCGCTCAAGGATTGGATGCCGGGCGAAAAATTGTATGAGAATGCAGTGAATGCAGTAACTGATGCACTTGATCTTGGTGTAGAGTTATCGGGAATTCTTTGGCATCAGGGTGAGCATGAATCAAATTGTATTGGCGATTCGGTGACTTATCTCAAATATCTGCGTTTTATGATGAGTCGCATGGAAGAGGACATACGTACCCGAGCCAAGTCCAACGGACAAGAGAATCAAGTTTCAAATCCGCTCCCAATCCTCACCGCAGAGTTGGGGGATTATCTCGATATGGAAAAAAACAGCATTTGTCATCGAGAAATCAACCGTCAACTTCATGAATTTGCCGCATTAAGCCCTGTATATGCATGCGTCAAAGCCCATGACCTACCAGACAAAGGGGATCATCTCCATTTTTCGACATTGTCACAGAGACGGCTCGGATTGAGGTTTGCTCTTATGTGGTGTGATATAATGTATAAGAATCGAGAATATTAAGGTACATTCTGTAAGACCATGTTGGGGCTTCGTTGAAACTTCGACGGATACCGGCATAACCGGATGGGGTGAAGCAGTTCTGGAAGGTCATCGCGGTGCTGTTATGGCTGCATTAATGAGATGAAGCCGTATCTGATTGGCAAAGCCCCGCAACGCATTGAGGATGTGTTTAACACGCTATATCGTGCGGGATTTTATCGCGGCGGCGGAGTTTTAATGAGTGCCATATCGGGAATTGACCAGGCATTATGGGATATAAAGGGAAAGTATTTTAATGTTCCCGCCTATCAGTTACTCGGCGGAGCATGTCGTGATAGGTGTGGAAGTGAATAAAGACTTGGTAATGCAGGAAAACGAATTGTTAGAAAAGACGAAGTCGGCCTACGAGAATGATATGTCGCAGCCGGATCCGGAATGGAAAAATCCAGTATGGCGTCATGGCGACGGAAGCATTGCTGAATGGTAATCAACAGACGAACATCGAATAAGTAACAGGAATTTACTAACATTATATGGGGGAAAATGGTTTATGAACAGCATTCCGAAACCGGAATTTCCGCGCCCTGAACGGGAGCGCAAAGATTGGCTTAACCTAAATGGTGAATGGAAATTCCGGTTATTTCCGAATGGATCCGAAGCGGAAGAAAAGGTGTTTTCCGAAAATAGAAATCATTACGACAGAAGTATCACTGTCCCATATTCGTGGGTATGTCCGCTGTCCGGGGTACAGGAGAATGTAGCCGGCATTGGTTGGTATGCAAGAGAAGCTGTGTTTGATGGGCAGGGGAGAATTTTCCTCTGCTTTGGTGCGGTTGATTACCTCACATCTGTATATGTGAATGATATATTCGCCGGAGACCATCAAGGCGGCTATTCCTATTTTGAACTGGATGTGACCGAACTGTGGCATGAGGGTGTCAATCGTATTGAGGTTCGTGCAGAGGACTATCAGAGAGAGACACAGTTGTATGGCAAACAAGGCTATGGAGAAATTCAAGGCATTTGGCAAACTGTGTGGTTGGAACGCCGTCCTGTAGAATACATCCGTGACTTTCACATTCATACGAAGTTGGACGGCGAAGTAACGATTGACATTGAAGCTGCAGCACAGGATGGGACAGCTGTCTACGCGAAATTCGACAATATAAGCGGCGAAGGACTCGTGGAAAACGGCAAAGCCCGGATTTTTCTGTGTATAGATCGGCCACATCTTTGGTCGCCCGATGATCCTTATCTGTATGAAGGCACTCTGACGCTTGGTGGAGATTGCGTTTATACCTATTTTGGTATTCGTACGATCAGTACGGGCAAAGTTGGAAGCCGGAATTACAGATGGATTCTTCTGAACGGCAAGCCTATCTATCTAAATGGTACATTGGATCAGGCATTTAATCCGAATGGGCACTTTACCTACCCGTCTGACGCAGATATGCGTGCGGAAGCATGGCGTCTCAAGCGGCTTGGTCTCAATATGGTGCGTATTCATATCAAGCCTGAAGAACCACGAAAGTTGTACTGGATGGATAAGCTGGGCGTGTTGGTAATGGCAGATATCCCGTGTTTTTGGGGTGCCCCAATTTCCGAGGCACGGTCTGCTTACGAGCGCGAACTGGAAGAAATCATGCACCGTGATCTCAATCATCCATCCATTTTTGCATGGGTGATTTTTAACGAAAGTTGGGGATTACTGCACAAGGATGAAAACGGAAGCAAGATCTACCGTCCGGAAACACAGGAGTGGGTACACTCCATGTGGAATAAAGCCAAGGCAATCGATGCCGAACGTCTTGTGGAGGATAATTCCCCCTGCAGGAATGATCATGTTATTACTGATATCAACACATGGCATTTCTATTTGAATAGCTATCCGGTCGTGCGTGACCATATTCGTGAAGTAGTAGGTAATACATATCCGGGTTCACAGTATAACTTTATCGGCGGAAGACGCCAAAATGATGCGCCGCTCATGAACAGCGAATGTGGTATGGTATGGGGCGTGGATGAATCTGCGGGTGACAGCGATATCGCATGGAACTATCATTACATGCTGAACGAATATCGTTTGCATGAGAAGTTGTGTGGTTTCATTTTCACAGAATTTCATGATGTTGTAAACGAGTTTAATGGATACTACCGTATTGACAATACGGATAAAGATTTCGGATATCAGGATTTTTGCCGCGGAATGCATATCAGCGATTTGCATACTGCGGACTTTGTGGCAGTGGATTGTGCACCTGTACAGACAGTGCAGGCCGGTGAGACGAAGGATGTACCGCTGGTAATGTCCAGTTTTACCGACATCCATCACGGAACGCAATGTACACTTGTATGGGAACTGTGGCACACGGGTCTCAAAGGTAAAGAGACCGATGACATGGGCAAGGTGAGACTGCCGAAATTTGGTTGGGGAACCACACAACTGCAATCCCTATCCGTCACCATGCCGGATGAAAACGCACTTGCAGTACTGTCTCTGTATCTGAAGGATGAAAAGGGGAATATTATTTCGCGTAACTTTACCACCTTTGATGTCCGTGCGAGCAAACCTGAAAACATAATAGAGATTCCGGTATGCAGCGGCAAAACAGAGGGATTCACGCCGGTATGGCATGCATTACAGGATGATAAGCTTTGCATGGGTGGTAAAGGCAGTGTTTCGTATAATGTTTCCATTGGAAGCAGACATATCGATAACCTTGTAATTCACATGGAAGCGGGCTCGAAACATGTGCTCAAGAAAGACTGCGCTGAGATCGGTGAACCGGAACATGATCTTGGATTTATGCGCGGCTATTTGGTGGATCGCGGTGCATTTAAGAACTCCTACTGGATGAGTGATGAAAGCCGCTTTGCGAGCAGAATTGAGATACTGATCAATGACACAGTTATTTGCAGCCGCACATTGGAAAATGACTGGGCGGATGCCAGAGGTGTTTTAAGTTGGGCGTATCAGATCAACCATCGCAGACTGGATGAAGCTGGTTCCTATGGCGAAGATATTCATGTGTCTGTTCCAAGTCGCATGTTGCCGGAAATCGAAAGGGTCGGTAGATTTATCCTGACAATCCGTACACTTGATAAGGGTGGACTTGCGTTGTACGGAAGAAACAGCGGTCGTTTTGCGCATGGGCTGATGGTTGAAATGCAATGAGAGATTTAAATATATCATAGATATGGGGTACGGAAAGCGGGTGTTCTTCGGCGGAGATATGAGCTTGTACGATGGACTGGAAAAGCGGCTTCGTGAGGCAGAACCCTCCCTTCTCCTACTGCCCGCTAACGGAAGAGATGTGTATAGGACCGACCACGGAATCATAGGAAATGTTACTCCCGAAGAATCGGCAAAGCTCGCCGCAGCGCTGAATGTCCCGTGGATTCCGATGCACCACGATTTGTATGAAATCAATCGCTGTGAATCGGATGAACCCGAGACGGAATCCTGCAAAGCAGGAGCAAAAGTAATTTGCTTAAAGCCAATGGGAAGTTGCGAAATCTGATATCTATGCAATGAGACCGACTGAATATTCAGCCGGTCTTTTCTTTATCGAAAGCGCTCAATAAATCCGCACCTTGTCTGAGGCTATGTTGATGTGAGATAATCGTTAGGGCTACAAACATGAGATAATAACGGAGGCACGCCTATGGAAAACATAACGGAAAAAAGAGAACAATACTACAGCATTCCGATCGGGCACAAGCTTTGCCCGACCATTGAGGAAGCAGCTGTTTACTCCCATATCGGGGAGAATAAACTCAGGGAGATCGCAAAAGATCCGTGCAATGCCCGTATGTAAATGGCTATGCTCGGTTTTCTATTTTCATGCCAGGGAAATATATTATTGAATTTATAGCATAGAAATTGTTTGCACCTTATGGAGGCATTGGATGATGGAAAAGCATTTGGCTATTAAAAAATGTATAACTGCGAACCGGAAGCCCCCATCTATTGTTTGCAAATATGGTATAACGGGGCAATACACGAAATTCATTACCGAGCGCACCTCTCTGCGCTACAAGCCCGGTGAAACTACGGCATCCCTTACCGTTCCCTCGCGGTGAAGGGCATTCGCAATCTGCTCACCGCGGGCAGATGGATCGGCACCGACCGGCAGATGCGGGCTTCGGTCCGCGTGATCCCCGGCTGCTACAGTACGGGTCAGGCCGCGGGCATGGCGGAGGCAGCCGCGGGAACAATGTACACGATATCGACATCCGGGAACTTCAGAAAAAACTGACGGAGATGGGCGCGTATCTTCCGAACTTCCGTGATAAGCCCTGCGGAATACGATGCAGGAAAACGGCACGGAGCCGTCGAATGAATCAGTATCACATTTTTTAGAGGTTGCGGTCATGAAGGAAGCATTTGAAACCATTTTCCACAGCGCGGATTTCTGCGTTGTGGGCGGAGGACTTTCGGGTCTCTGTGCGGCGGTCGCGGCGGCGCGGCACGGGGCGAAGGTCGCCCTCGTTCAGGAGCGTCCCATGCTGGGCGGAAACGCGTCCAGTGAGATCCGCATGTGGGTGTGCGGCGCGCACGGAAAAAACAATCCGGAAACCGGCCTCATCGAAGAACTGATGCTCGAAAACAGTTACCGCAACCCGGACAGGAACTATTCCGTCTGGGACGGCATTCTGTATGAACTGGCGAAAAATGAGCCGAATATCGAATTGCTGCTCAACTGCTCCGTCAACGACTGCGTCATGGACGGAACGAGAATCGTCTCCGTGACCGGCTGGCAGATGACCACCCAGCAGTTCCACACCGTGGAAGCGAAACTCTTTGCGGACTGCTCGGGAGACAGTGTGCTCGCGCCGCTCACAGGCGCGGATTTCAAGGTAGGCCGCGAGGCGGAGAAGGAATTCGGCGAGAGCATCGGGCGCGATATCGAAGAGGGCGACCGCAAAACCATGGGCATGAGCTGCATGATCCAGGCGCGGGAGGAATCCCGCCCCAGCGAATTCATCGCTCCCAAGTGGGCGGAGCATTTCACGGCGGAAGACCTTCCGCACCGCATCCCCGACCTGACCAATCCCTGCGAGAACTACTGGTATCTGGAACTAGGTGGGGACGGCGACTCCATCAAAGACAGCGAAAAGAAGCGGGACGAACTCCTCGCCATCGCCTACGGACTGTGGGATTTTGTGAAAAACGATCCCTCACAGAAAGAGAAAAATAAGTACTGGCGCCTCGACTGGGTGGGCATCCTGCCGGGTAAGCGGGAGAGCCGCCGCTATATCGGCGACTATATGCTGACGCAGAACGATGTGCAGGCGGGCGGAATTTTTGAAGACACCGTCGCCTACGGCGGCTGGTCCATGGACGACCACGACCCGCGGGGCTTCCGCAACACGGACAGACCCAATGTGAACTATCCCGCGCCGTCGCCCTACGGCATCCCGTACCGCTGCCTGTATTCCAATAAGATCGGGAATCTGTTCTTCGCGGGCCGCAATATTTCGGTCACGCACTGGGCGCTCAGTTCTACCCGCGTGATGGCGACCTGCGCCCTTGTGGGTCAGGCGGCAGGCACCGCCGCGTATCTGGCGGTCAAATACGGCACCTCGCCCCGCGGCGTGTATGAAAAGCATCTTGCCGAACTCAAAAACACGCTCATGGATGACGACTGCTACCTGCCCCATAACCGCCGTCCGGTTTCCGAAGTGTGCCGTAATGCCGTGATAACGGGCTGTGCGGATGCGGAGAACCTGCGCAACGGCCTCGACCGTCCCATCGGCGAAAACGACAACGGCTGCTTTGTTCCGAAAGGCGCGGTCATTGAATACCGCTTTGCCGCGCCGGTGCCCCTCAAAAGCGTGCGCATCGTCTGGGACAGCGATTTGAACCGCTCCCTCACCGTAAAGCCGGGCAGTGTGCCGCTCAAGCGCGACATGCTCTGCAACAGACCCCTCGACATGGCGGATTTCCCCGTTCCCGGAACCCTCACCCGCGCCTACCGCGTCGAGGGTGTGACAGCGGACGGGGAGACGAAGGTGCTCTTCCAAACGGAAAGCAATCATCAGCGCCTCAACAAAATCCCCGTAAACGGCACTTATACCGCTCTGCGCCTCATCCCCGCGGAAACATGGGGCAGCGATGAGGTGCATCTGTTCTCGTTCGACGCGGAATAAATCCCGGAAAGGGAAAACGCGGCCATCGAGTTAAGAAGAAACCGCAGACTGCAATGCTGCACGAGGTAATGCAGGTATACACTGAACGACTACCGGGCTTATTGCCGGGGAAATGACTGGACGGACGCCTTTGCCGCGGCCGTGTCCGATATCGCGAAAAACGGCGGCGGTACGCTGACTGTTCCGGCGGGAGAGTATGAGAGCCGCTCCATCGAACTCACCGGCAATATGACGCTCGTCGTGGAAAGCGGCGCGCACATCCGCTTTTCCGATGACATGGACGCCTATGAGCGCATCGAATTGGATTTTGAGGGTTATCCGCATATCTGCGCGATGCCCCTGCTCTACGCCCGCGGCTGCAAAAACATCACCGTGACGGGCTTGGGCACACTGGACGGAAACGGGAAAAGTGGTGGGAAGCCAAAAGAAACGGCACGCTGCCCTGCATGCGTCCCTATTTCGTGTGCTTCAATGAATGCGAGGATGTCGTGATTGAGAAACGCACGCTCATCAATTCTCCCGTGTGGACGGTGCATTCCCTTCTCTGCGAGCGGGTCATCATCCGTGATCTCACCATCCGCAATCCCTACGATTCTCCCAATACGGACGGGATCGCCCCGGACTACTCGGCAGATGTGCGCATCGAGAACTGCACGATTGATGTGGGCGACGACTGCATCGCCGTCAAGTGCGGCACGCGGGAAAGGACGATCGTTCGCCTTATGCGGAGGTTACAATCCCAGCAGGCGTTTCGCGTTGTCCGCGAAGATCAGCTTCTTTTCCTCATCTTTGATGAGCGGATCCAGCAGCACGCCGCCCACATACATGGCGGGGTTGCAGGTGGGGTAGTCCGAGCCGAAGACGAATTTCTCCGCGCCGAACAGGTCGATGGCGTGGCGCAGCATGCCGCAGCGGAAAATGCCGTAGCCGGACAGGTCGAGATAGTAGTTGCTGCTCTTTTTCATGCGCTCCATGTGCCGCATAAAGGCGCCGTACTCGCCCGGATGCGCCGCAACGAACACGGTGTCCGGGTGCTTTTCCACCATGCGGTCTATGCCGTCCTCGTCCATGCTGTGGAAACTGACGAGCATGTTGTGCTGCTGCGCGCAGTCCAGAATGATGTCCAGATTTTCGCTGTCATAGGTATCCCAGTTGTGTCCGTACGGGCACAGTTCGCCGATCATCCTGACGCCCAGCTCCTCCATGCGCTCGATCTCTTCGCAGGAGTCCTTTACGAAATCCGGGTGGATGTGGAAGCCCGGCACATAGAAATCGCCGTACATGTCGCGGAGGGCCAGCGCGTCATCGTTGGCCTGTTTGATCTGCGCCCAGGAAGTAATGACCTGCTTTCTGAATTTGAGCAGAACCGAGCCGCAGATCTTCGTGATGCCGATGCTCAGCATGTCCCTTTTCGTCTGCTCCGCGCTCATCTCAAAGCATTCCCGGTGGCTGCAGATGTTCTGGTCGGCATTGAAAAACGGGTGCGTATGAAAATCGATGATTTCAAAATCCATGTTGATGCTTCCTTTCAAAATCCTTACTCCGTCATTATAATACAACCGGCAGGTGTCAATCAAGCGGTATCGGATAATATGGGAAACAGGAGGTAACTTCGACGAGTTGTTGTATGCCGAAGAAGCGGAAACGCAGGGCAGAAGCGACATCGCCGAAATGCTGAAGCGCGTGCCGGCGTACGGAAATTTTTGAGGGGTACGGCATCAAATTTCAAATCTTCAGATAACAAAAAGCGGAAGCGCACAGCTTCCGTTTTCTGTTTGCAAACGATGTCGGCCGTCCGCGGACATTCCGTCCGGCGGGCGTTTTTGCTTACACTTTGATCCACTCTTCCCACACG
>JAZLLT010000082.1:0-33804 GCA_045598325.1 Clostridia bacterium
CCTTGGCTCACAGAACGACATGGCTACGATCCGACTTCCTTTTCGTCGTGGAGGAGTTTGAGGGTGCGCTCATCGTTCGGGAACAGACGCTTCATGAGGAAAATGGCGATGGTGAGCGTCAGGATCTTTTCCGGGGTGCCGGGGAACCAGAGGATGCTCGCGTAGCCCGCGCCGACCGCCGTCATCCAGCGGATGCCGAGGGTGCCGCCCAGACCGATGAACACATAGCACCAGCCGTTGGTGATCATCCACGCGAGGAAAAAACACAGCAGGAACCGCGGATTGGAGATCGCGCGGAACGCGACGACGCAGAAATGCTTCGTTTTTTTGATTGCGGAGGAGCAGAAGCGTTTGAGTTTCTCTTTCATTTACCTTCCTTCGGAAAACGCCGCGCAGACATAGATGAACGGGGAGTTCCAGTAGATGGTGATCTCATTGAGCGAATAGCACTCCCAGCGGTCGATCCAGCACTTCATGGGCGGCGTGCCCGCGGGGATGTTTTCCACTGCGGTGGGATCGCCGGGATGACCGTTGGGACCGCCGGATACCCAGCCGGGCATGGGCTCGTCGATGCCGTCGCACTGGGTCGGGCGGAGATGGGGATGCTTGTAGGCGTGTTCGCCGAAGCCCGTCACATAGGAGACGCCCAGGGCGTTCCTGCCCAGGAGGTAGTCCAGTTGATGGAGCGCGGCTTCCCTGTACGCCCTGTTCCCAGTGAGGTTCGCGGCGAATGCCAGCGTCATGGCGCGGGTGCCGACGGGCATGTTGGAGCCCCAGACGAATTCTTTTTCGGTGAGCGCCACGCCGTAACCGCTTTCGGAGACGGTGCGCGCGCAGACATCGCAGTATTCGGTGAGTCCGCGCAGGAGGTCCCGCTTCAGGAAATCGGGAGCGTCCGAGAGCAGGAGCGCCAGCGTGCCGAAGCCGCCGTTTTCGATCCAGCCCAGTTCGTACTTCGCGAAATCCTTCGTGAGCAGTTCCTTGCAGTCCTCGAGATAACCCATTTCGCCGGTCAGGCGGAACAGTTCCGCCGCCGCCCAGTAGCGCTCGTCGGTGTCGGAGTGATCGCCGTACTCGCCGGTATTGCAGCCTTCGGGATTCCTGAAGCCCACATATTCGGGATGGCGCTTGAGCCAGCCGTATGCCGCCAGAGCCGCCTCGCGGAAACGCGCGGCGTCCTCCGGGCAGATGTCCTTGTAGATGCGCGCCGCCTGCGCCATGCAGCCCGCCAGAGCACCGGTCGCGATGGAGGAGACGGGGAACACGATGAGCTGCTCCCTGTCATCCTCGGGCATCACAAAGGGCGCGTGGACGAAGGTGGTGAGTTTGTGGTAGGCGCCGCCGTCGGGAGCCACCATCTTGAGCAGCCAGCGCAGTTCGTACAGGCACTCGGAGAGGATGTCCGGGATGCCGCAGCCGCTTTCGGGGATGTTGAGAGACGCTTTGAACGCCTGCGGATACTGCTCGTAGGCAAGCAGGATGTGGCTGACCGCCACCGCGCCGGGCGTCACATAGCGTCCGTAATCGCCCGCGTCATGCCAGCCGCCGCAGACCTCGATCTCCACGGATTCGTTCTCGAACAGCACCGCGTTTCCCCTGTGGCACACATCGTGGGTGTAGGGTCCCGCGTACTTTTCGTGGAGGGCGCAGCCGCACCGCTGAAAGTACAGACACTTCATGAGTGCCTTGTTGAGGTCCTCATAGATATCCCCGCCGATGGTGAAGAAGGGGCTCACGGCCTCCCCCGCCTTCAGCCGGAACCTGCCGCAGGCGGTGTAGTCCGTAAAGTCCAGTTCGTAGACCTCGTCGCCGGACGCCTGATCGAAGCCCTTGAAGAAAGGCTTGCCCGCGAAGACCGCCTCGCCCTGCTCGTTCAGCAGCAGGAACTGGCCGCAGACCGCGGTCGCGCTCGCCTTTTTGGCTTCGTGGGGCAGATAGCCCAGTTCATTTACAAAGATGCCGCTCATGGGATGCTCCTTTCGCGTCACAGGGTGACGGCCGTTTCGCCCATGTCTTTTGTCAGGGTGAACGCCGCCTTCTTGCCGCCCGCGGTGAGTTCATATTCTCCGCGGAAGCCGTTTACCGTCACATATCCGTTTTCATCGGTGCGGAGGACAACATCGGTCTTCCAGTCTCCGTTCAGTTTTTCCTTGAGCGCGAGGAGGGCGGGCTTGGGTCTGCCGTCCGAATGGATGAGACCGGACGGGGCGCGCAGCCACTGATGATCCTCGAAGTCCCAGGTGGTAAAGCCGGTAACCAGAGGACGGGTGAACAGGTAGTCCATCATGGTCATGAGGTCGTTCTTCTGCCGCTCCTCGCCTTCGGGCGTGGAGGGCCACTCATCCACCTTCCAGTCATTGAGGTCCACGATATGACCGGGCATGAGGTCGCCCGAAACGAAGGTGTTCTCGGTGAAATGGATGGGTTTCCCGAATTTCTCGAACCGCTCGGTCACTTCGGTCAGTTTCTCCATGCCCCAGAAGCCCTGATGCTGGTGGGACTGGATGCCGATGATGTCGATGCCCGTGCCCGCATCGAGACAGTCCGCGATGAGGCGCTCATAGCGGGGGCTGGTGTTGAAGTCGTTGAGCAGCAGTTTGGCATCGGGATCCACGGAGTGCGCCTTATCGAAGAGCGTCTTGACGAGGGGCACGCGGCCCATCTTGCGGCAGAGTCCGGTGACGGGGTTCATGGTGGATTCATTCACGAATTCGGGCATGATGACCACCTCGTTGATCACATCCCAGAAACTCACCTTACCGCCGAAGACGGTCAGTTCCCTTTCGATACGGTGCAGGAAATAGGCGAGCACCTCGTCGTCCGTCTTGTCATAAAGCCACGGAGCGACCACGGTGTGCCAGCAGAGGGGATGCCCCTTCACCTTCGCGCCGCCGCGCGTCAATATGTCCGCGCCCGCGAGGGTCAGCGCCTGATTGGGCTTGCCCTCCTCGCGCTCGTAGGAGCCGCAGTAGAAGGACAGGGTGGCGTAGTTGAAGGTCTGCTTCCACTCGTCATAGATTTTCCTGAAATAATCCGCGCGGGGGATCTTGTCCCCCATCGCGAGAGGCACGGAAAAGAAGCCGCCCGTGCCGAACAGGAACTCGTGCTTGGTCAGTTCCGCACGCACACCTGTGTTTGCGAGAGGCTTCCCGGTTTTGTCGGTCAAACGGAGAAGGACCTCCGATTTTCTCGCGGCGTACTTATCCATAATGCTGCCTCTTTTCGTTATTTGGCAATATTATAACTGATTTTTCGCAATTATGCAAGAAAAAGATAAAAACAGGCTGTGAATAAAGGAAAAACGCCCACCGTTTCTTGCCGTTGAGCGGTCATGTTCCGTGTGATATTTTGCTCTTTTTTCCCGATATTGACTGTTGCACACGAAGCAATATGGGAAATGGCTGCTTTTCCCCGTTGACAGGGATCGGGAATATCGATAAAACATGGTTGATGTGCACACCTGCCCATAGACTGATATTGACCGCAAGGACAGAAATTTACGCGGCGGTGAAAAGCGGACTGACCGAGGGGCTGACGAAAGCGCTCGCGCGCATCGGAGCTCCGTATGGTGTGCGTTGCTGCGGCGTGATACCGGGACCGGTACTGACCCGTAAAAACATGGCGAATATGAAAACTGCGCCCGGACGCGCGGCGGAGCCGACTGAAGTGGTGAAACTTGTACTGTATCTTTGCTCAGAGGACGCGGCGTTTATAACCGGTACCAGCGTATAAATCGATGGCGGACGGGCCCTCCCGAATAATGTATAAACGGTTTTTGGTGTGCCGGGAAGGCAGAAAAAGGGACTGTGCAGGAACCCGAAGGTTCTCGCACAGTCCTTTTCTACAGCACTTTTCTCAGCCAAACGGCCGTTTCATCCCGGAATTCTTCCGTGAAGCCCTCCGATAGAAACAGCGCGATGCCCGGATTATCAAGGGCGATGCTGTCCCAGACCTCGGTGTATCCCATTGTCTTTGCCGCCGCGCAGAGGAGGCGCAGCCCTTCCCGCCCATAGCCCTTTTTGCGGAAGGGAGAAAAGACAATCACATCGAGCAGGCACCTGCTGTCCTCCGTGTGAAAGGAAATTTCGCCTGCAAACTGACCGTTTTCGTTTACGAGATAGCGGTAAAAGCGGCTTGGCTCACGGTCTATCCACCTCTCGTACCACGCCTGCCATCGGTCCTCGGGAAAGTCGATCACTCCGCCCCATTTTTCGTTGTAGCTCATGGTCACGGGGTCGGCAAGCAGTCTCTGCCGGAACCAAAGGTCGGAAAGCGCGGGTCTGTAAAGCGTCAGCATCCTATCACCTCTGCATTCATTATATGCCTCCTCTGCACGCAGGGCAAGTTGTTCCGACGATAATTTGCACCTTTTGGCATGTTTTTTCCGGCGTCATTTGCACCTGCGGGAAATTTGCCCCGTTTTTCACCGCATCTTAATTTATGCTTTCGATGGCATTGCTTTTTCTTTTGTCCGCCCTGTGCTATGATAAACGGGACTTTTTTCGGAGGATAGATTATGGAAGATTTCCGTTCCAATGAGATGGGCTCCATGCCCATCGGCAAACTGCTGATGAAGACCGCCCTGCCCATGATGATCTCCATGCTGGTGCAGGCGTGTTACAATGTGGTGGACAGCGTTTATGTGAGCCGCCTGAGTCAGGACGCACTCAACGCCGTTTCCCTCGCCTTCCCCCTGCAGACGCTGATGATCGGCTGCGGCGTGGGCACCGCCGTGGGCACCAATGCCCTCATGAGCCGGTATCTCGGCATGAAGGACGACACGCGGGCCAACGCGAGCGCCAACACGGGTCTCATGCTCTCCGTGCTTTCGAGCCTCCTGTTCGTGCTCATCGGTCTATTCTTCTCCCGCACCTATTTCAAAATCATCTCCGACAACACCGCCATCGTGGACTACGGCACCTCCTACTGCATGGTCTGCCTGTGCCTGTCCGTGGGCTTCTTTGTGCAGAACACCTTTGAGCGCATGCTGACCGCCACCGGCCGCAGCACCGCCGCCATGATCGCCCAGTTGGCGGGCGCCATCACCAATATCGTGCTGGACCCCGTGTTCATCTTCGGATTTCCCGCTCTGGGCATTCCCGCCTGTGAGGTGCTGGGCGCCGCCATCGCCACCGTCATCGGCCAGTTCGTGGGCGCGGGCATCGCGTTCTTCTGCGCGGTCAAGTATGTCACCGAGATCCGCATCAGTTTCAAAGGCTTCCGCTTTGACGGCAAGATCATCGGTGAAATCTACAAAATCGGCCTGCCCTCCATCGTCATGCAGTGCGTGTCCTCCGTCATGAACTTCGCCATGAACCTCATCCTCATCTCCTTCACCGAGGCGGCGACCGCGTTCTTCGGCGCGTACTACAAACTGCAGAGTTTCATCTTCATGCCCGTGTTCGGTCTCAATAACGGCATGGTGCCCATCATCGCCTACAACTACGGCGCGAAGAAGGGCGACCGCCTCTGGGGCACCGTGAAGCTCTCCGCTCTCATCGCCGTGGGCATCATGAGTTTCGGTATGCTGCTGTTTGAGTGCATCCCCGGCACGCTCCTTTCCATCTTCCATCCCACCGAAGAAATGCTTTCTCTCGGCAAAGCGGGCCTGCGCATCATCGGCGTGCACTTCCCCATCGCGGGTCTGTGCATCGTGCTGGGAAGCGTCTTCCAGGCGGTCGGCAACCCCAACCACTCGCTCATCGTGTCCATCGCGAGACAACTTGCCGTGCTGCTCCCTGCGGCGTGGACCCTCGGCACCGTGTTCGGCAGCGTGACCGCGGTCTGGTTCTCCTTCCCCCTCGCCGAACTCATGAGTCTCCTCGCCAGCCTCGTGTGCCTCAAGAAAACAAGAAAGAGCGTGGATGCGTTCCTGCAGGGCGCGGACACTATGCAGAAAGCATAATCCGCCGCATAAAAAGCCGGTATCGATTTGATACCGGCTTTTTTCTATTCGATTTCACCGAGGTTTTCGGTGTACGCGCCCCAGAAATAATCGGTTATGTAGGTGCTGTACAATTCCGGCGGCACGCGGATGATGATCCCGGGAGCGGCTTCCGCAAGGAGATTTTCGCCCACTTCGGGAAGATCCGGAGACGGAAGGTATACGGTTTTCAGGTTCTCCGCGCCCGCGAAGAGGCGGCTCGGAAGCCGCGTAACGCTCTCCGGCAAGGTGATCTCAACAGCGGAGCAGCCGCTGAACACGCCCTCGGAAACGGAGATGACGGGCGCACCGCCGAGCGCGGACGGAACGGTCAGGGAAGACTGCGACGCGCTGTACGGCTCCAGTCCCGTAACAGCAGTGCCCCGCGCCGTCACTTCGTAGATGAAACCGTTTTCCGTGCCCGAGGCGAGCACCGCGTTGTCCCTCTGCAATACAGGCGGATTCGGAAGCGCGGCGGTCGTCTTCCGCATGGTCCCAAGCAGCCTCTGCACATCCGAAACCAGCAGAAGAGAATTCATCCGCACACCCGTGTCGTTCAGGTGGTAATTGGAATCGTAGAAGAATCCGACATCCATGATGTGGTCGTTAAGCGGCGACAGGATGGGACAGTCGAGTCCGTTCTTCAGCGCCTCCGTAAAGTCCTCCCGCGCTTTTGCGTCTTCCCCGCTTACCGAAAGCGCGTTGACGGGGCAGAAGGAGAAGTACACTTCCGCGCCCTTGCGCCGCGCGGAACGGGAATAAGCGTTGATCATGTCGAGGAAGTCGGCCGTCACGATGCCGGCGTTGATTTCCGGCAGATTGTCCCGGCTGTAGCCGAGGTCCATGATGTTTTCGGGGCGCGGATAGATGAGATCGCCGTACGCGTCGAAAGAAGACAGCGCGTATACCCCGTCCACAGGCGCGCCGCCCTTTTGACGGAGCGCTTTCGCGTCACGGATGTACCCGGGAATTTTGGACATGAGACCCATGTAATAGTCCGTACCGAGCCCGACAAGCGCGAACGGTTCCGTCTCAAAAGCCTCAAGCAGATAATCGTATCCGCAATAGGCGGAGTACATCTGCGAGGTGATTTCCGGCGCGACGATCACAATGTCGCCTTTATGGAGATCCTTGAGCGAAAGGTCCAGCATGGGCTTCAGCCCGAATGCGGCGTACAAGCCGAAATTCACGCAGGGAATGCCCAGTTCCTCTTCGATGAGTTTGCTGTCGATGCCGAAGGCGACGGAGGAACCGCCGATGACCACGACACGCCGTCCGTCCGTTTCCCGAAGCCGCTCCGTTTTGAGCGGAAGCGCGGCATAGTAGGTCTCCTCGTAGGCGTTTTCCTGCATGCTGTAAAGAGCGCCCGCCCCCGCCATGGGGATCAATACAACGAGCGCCAGCAGAAGGAGGAGTTTCAGGAGTCTGAGAAGCACTTTCTTGTTTTTCATTTTCGCTCCCCGTCAGAAATTGAAGTAGATGAAGCTGTTCACCGCACCGCTGCCCGCGCCGAGCACACGCGCGGTAAGTGTCAGAAGCGCCAGTATCACGCACAGAATGATGCCGCCGCGCCGGGTGAGATGATCGGAAAGAACATATTCCTTGACTTTGCCGATGCAGAGAGCGGAGACAAGCATCAAAATCCAGACAGCCGCGCTCAACCCGAGAAAAGAGAACGCCTTCCCGGGAAGCGCCCACGGACCGAGCAGGCTCCCCAGTACACGGAACGCGTTTCCGACGGTGTCAGCCCGGAAGAAGACCCAGCCGAGCGCCACAAGGACGAGCGTGCGGGCGCGGGCAAACAGGATGCGCGCCTTTGACGGCTGCGCGGGCTCCGGAAACCGTTTTTTGAGCGCAATCTCCATCACCTGCATCAATCCGTGCAGGAGTCCCCACAGCACAAAGGTGAGGTTCGCCCCGTGCCACAGTCCGCTTACCAGAAATACGGTCAGGATGTTGAAATAGCGTCTTTCCGTGCTGACACGGCTGCCGCCCAGCGGGAAGTAAACATACTTTCTGAGCCAGCCGGTCAGGCTGATATGCCATCTGCGCCAGAAATCGACCACGCTCACGGCGGCATAGGGATGATCGAAGTTCTCGGTCAAACGGATGCCGAACAGTCCCGCGGACCCCAGGGCAATGTCCGTATAACCCGAGAAATCAAAGTAGATCTGCGCGGAATAAAGCGCGATTGATATCGCCGAGGACAGCCCGTCCGCCTGTCCGGGCGCGGCAAACACTTTGTTGACGGCAGGGGCAACGAGGTCCGCCACAGCGCACTTTTTTACGAAGCCCGCCAGTATGAGCAGCACGCAGGAAAGCGTGTTTCTCCATGTCAGCGTCTTTTTTCTGCAGCACTCCTCCGCGAATTTTTCGGGGGATTCGATGGGACCCGCCGTCACTTTCGGGAAGAACAGGGCATACAGGAAAAACAGCGCCGGGTCTGTCCGGGGGGCGATCTCGCGCCGGCTGACCATGACAAGATAGGAGATACACTGGAAAGTCACATAGGAAATGCCCATCGGCACGGCGAAAGAAAGCACATTTCCGCCGCCCGTGAACAGAGAAACGGTAAAATTCAAATATTTATGGAAAAACAGGTATCCGATGCTCAGGCAGATACCGCAAACAAGCAGGCGCTTATTCGCCGGCTGTTTGCTCCGGGCAATCAGGCGGCTCAGCGCGTAAATGGCCCACAGATACAAGAGCATGGCGGGCAGCTGCGCCGGCATGGCGTACAGATAAAAGCCGATGCTCGCGACCAGCAGCATGCCGCGCCGCAGTTTCACGGGCAGCAGCCAGTACAAAAACACGCAGGCAATCAGGAACAGAACATATCCAATTGAAGTCAGACTCATATCCCGTTCCTCCTATCTGCCCAGTCCATATGCTTCCAAATCGGCAATCAACTGCTCCGTACGCAGAACCGCGCCGTCCGAGGTCATGTGATACTTGTTGTCATAGAATGACCGTGACGGGAAAAGATAGTCCGCCGCATTGGAGATGACGGTGACATCCGCTTCGGAGAAGGCTTCCGTCAGTTTCTTCGTGAACGATTCATAGGCTGGTGCCAGGGCGGCATGGGACGAATCCCCTTCCGAAACCGGCGGGAAGGAAAACAGACAGTCGCCGCCCTTCGCGGTGATTCCGGAGAATGCCATGGTATAGAACGCGACACAATCCTGATTGATGAGCGCGGAATCCGGGTATGAACGCTCCACATCCTTGCGGTGGGTCCGCACTGTCGCGATATCGCCGTACTCGTTGAAAGCGGCGCGGGCAAAAGGCAGTGTCGCAGACTGTTTATTCGGCAGGAGTTTCCGTTTTTCCGCAAAGAATTTCACAAAGTTTCCGAGCGTCGTGCGTTTGACCTGCTGCAAATCGAGATCGTCCAGCATATTGAAATCGCTCTCGATATACTCCCAGTTTGACAGTTCTCTGCTCACTTCGTTGGCATACATGACAGTAAAATACTCAGGCGCAAAAATCACCACATCTCCTTCATGGACATGGTTCAACACATAGTACGCCAGGGGCTGGATGCCGAACAGATAGGAGCCGCTGAAGTTGATGACCGTGTAATCCGGGAACCGTTCCGAAAGCACGGCCGAGTTCAGACCGTAACTGCCGCTGGATCCGGAAACCAAAATGATGCGTTTCCCTTCCGTTTCGAGCAGCCGGCGGTATTTGTCCACCTGCGCGGCGTGGAAGGTTTTTTCGTAGACGCGGATATCGCTGCCCGTCAGCACGCGCAGATGCGCAAAGGACGGGCAATTGCCGAACGCGCTGCCTCCGAGGCTTTCCACGGTGTCCGGCAGATAGACGGTCGAGAGATTTATGCAGCCGTTGAACGCGCCGTCTCCGATATAAGTGACGCCGAGGGGGATCAGTACCGTTCTTATATCGGCGTTCCCTTTCAGGAAGTTCCCTTCGATTACCTTCACCTTCGCACCGCCGAGCGTTGCGGGGATCACCAGTGTGTCACCGATGTCCCGTTTGATGCCCGTAACCACCGCGTGCCCGTCCTTAAGATAGTATTTGAGTGCGTCGGGCGCGGTCTCGGGCAGCCACTCCGCGTAGAGCACCATGTCGCTGCCGCCTACCGTGACGGGTGACGACAGTGCATAATGCCTGCCGCTTCCGTCCGGGAGCGTGTTATACCCGGTGAGCGCACAGCCGTCCCTTCGCAGAGTGCCCGTATCCGCGGGCAGGTAAACCGGCACGCCCGCGCTGCAGTCCGTGATGGTCAGCGCGGTTTTCGCGACCCCGCCGTTGGAATCGATATACACCGAAATCGTATGGGTGTCCGTGAAGTTTGCGTACAATTCCGTGTCGGAAGCAAGGGTATATGTCAGGACTGTATCCGCAGACAGGAAAACGCCGCCGTCCTTGACGGGCGCGCCGGAACTCCAGCCGGAAAAGCGCATTTCTCCGCTTCCGGATACGGCCGTAAGCGTGACCGTGTCGCCGTAGCGGTATTGTTCCTTTTCTTCGCCCGCGCGCACACTGCCCGCGGGATACGCCGCGGCGGTAAAGGAGACGGGATCGCCGGTAAAGACAGGGACAACGGTACCATCCTCATAGACCGGGAAAGCGACCATGCCCGTCGAGGGCACATTGTAAGTCTCTCCGCCGATGAGGACCGTGCCGGCCGTGTAATGCTCCGGGGCGTCTACGCGGATCTCCGCCATGTCGCCCGTCAAAAAGTCATTGCCTGACAGGAAAGTCACATACTTCGCGCCTTCATCTGCCACAGTCAGCCTGCAATGGCGGCGCGGTGTATAGCGGACGCTCATGGAATCGGTTACATGATCCACATACAGCACACCGTCTTCATAGCGCAGAGCGCTCGTCTCATCAGGCAGGTAAGGATCATGCACCTCCACCGCGAAAGATGCGCTCCCGCCGTTTTTCACCTGTACGGGATTTTCCGACAGGATCGTCATGCCGTCCGCCGGGATCAGCGCAACCGTGCAGACAGACCTGTCCGGACCGCTCTGCCGGGACGCGAAAGCCGCGATCAGACAGGCAAGCGCAGTCAGGCAGACCGTAAACCAAAAGCGCCCGCGGCGCGCTACGGGTTGTTTCATAAATTCCTCCGGTTCATGCAGAAAAGCCGTCTTCCGCCGGCCGGGACGGCTGTATCATTCTACTGTCCATTATAAACACTTCCGCAGAAAAGTTCAAGTTTCGCGATAAAAAATGACCGGTTTCCGGACACAGAAACATACAGATACGGCGCCGCGGATTCCGTTACATAGAAAAATCGGGCGGAGCCGTGTCCGCCCGGTATTTATTTGATCAGTTCGATGGGCTTTACCCCGTCATAGACCCTCTGCCAGTCCTCCTCGAAGCCCCTGATCGCACCGTCCGTCATGGGATGCCAAATCAGTTTTTCGTAGAAGGCGGGCGGCAGGGTGATATAGTGGCTGCCGGCAAGGGCGACGCGGGTCACCTGCTCCACATTGCGGAAGGACGCGGAAAGCACCTTCGTGGGCAGGTCGAATTCCTTGAAGAGTTTCACGATTTTCTCCACACATTCTTCGCCGTAGCCCACATCGTCCAGTTTGTTGACATAGGGCGCCACGAAATCCGCGCCGGCACGGGCCGCGAGCAGCGCCTGCTGGGGCGCAAAGACGGCGGTCACGGTGACGCCGATGCCCTCCCCTTTCAGGATGCGGCAGGCCTTGAGCCCCTCGGGGTTCGCGGGCAGTTTCACATAGAATTCCCCGCCCAGCAGGGCATAAAGCGCTTTGGCTTCCTTCACCATTTCACCTGCTTCCGTCTGCATAGTCTGCACATGGAGCATGCGGCCGCCGATAACTTCACGCATCTCAAGGAGCATTTTCCTGAGGTCGCAGTTTTCGCGGCAGATGATGGTCGGGTTGGTGGTGACGCCCTCGGCGGGATAGTATTCCAGGATTTTCTTTACCGCTTCCGGGGAAGCGGAGTCGATCAGATATTTCATCAGGATGCCTCATCAATCCGGTCCGCCACGGTCAGCCTGCCGCGGCCGGTCCCTTTACTGTTGACCAGCGCTCTCTGCGCCAGCATGGTGAGTGTTTCGACGGTGTCGCCCGGGTGGGAAATGACCGCGCCCGCGGAGATGCCGGTAAAGTTGCCCGCGCTCAGGATGAGCCCGAGACGGTTATAGATCTGCTGTACGCGCCTGCGGATCAACTCCTCACCTTCGCCTTCGTTAAAGCACATCAGCGCGCCGAACTCGTCGCCGCCCATGCGGCATACGGGGTCGTCCTGCCTGAGAGACGAGGACAGCGTGTCGCCCGTCAGCATCAGATAGTCGTTGCCCGCCTTGCGGCCCTTCTCCGCCACAAAGGAACTGAAATTGTCCAGATCCAGCAGCATGAGCAGCACCTTTTGTTTGCCGGACGCGAGGACGGTGCGCAGGCTCGCGGCAAAGGTGTTCCAGCCCGGCAGACCCGTCAGCGGATCCCGCTCTTCATCGGGGATGGAATCCATGGCAGTGTGCATCTGCTCCACACAGCCCACCCGCATGCTCTGCATGGCGAAGGTGGTGCCGATGTCGCTCATGATGACGCTCGTGCGGCCCTCGTGCTCGGCGGAATCATAGTAGTCGTCGCCGAAACAGATGACCGTCAGGATGCTGCCGTCCCTGCGGCGCAGGCGGTGTTCCATATAAGCGCGGGCGTCTTTCTTGATTTTGGCGGTGGTGATGCGGAGATAGTCTTCCCTGTCGTTTTCGGGAATGAGGTCGATGAGGTTGAGTTTCATTGCTTCCTCGGCGCTGTAACCTGTGAGGAAGGTGAACGCCGCGTCTACGGACACGATGTCCTTGGCGGGGTTCAGGATGAGGCGGGTATACTCCATGGAGTGGACGAAGCGGCTGTCCTCCGCGGCTACATCCAGCACATCCGCGGACGCGGGACGGATGACATCGCCGCTGCCGGCGATCTCGCTCACAGTGTCGTCGCCTTCCTCTTCCAGCAGCTCGACGAAGGCTTCCGCGATCATGGGATCGAACTGGGCGCCGGCGCAGTGCTTGACTTCCGCGATGGCATCGGACACGGACATCGCCTTGCGGTAGGAACGGTCGTGGGTCATGGCGTCGTAGGAGTCCACCACGGCTATGATGCGGGACAGGATGGGGATGTCTTCCCCCGCCAGCCCGTCGGGATAGCCCTTGCCGTCCCAGCGCTCGTGGTGATGCAAAATCATCTGGGCAATGGCGCCCATATCCTGCTGGGAAATGGCGATCTCGTAG
This sequence comes from Clostridia bacterium, assembly GCA_045598325.1. GTDB lineage: Bacteria > Bacillota > Clostridia > Christensenellales > Aristaeellaceae > RUG14130. The sequence goes on from JAZLLT010000082.1 coordinate 13,167, forward strand.
CCCTTGACGGTGTGCTGCTTGATGGTGCGCCATTCATTCTCGGTGAGGCGTCCGGGCTTGTTGAGGATATCGAGGGGCACGCCGATCTTTCCGATGTCGTGCAGCAGGCACAGCAGCTGCAGATCGGAGATCTGCACATCGGTAAGTCCGATGCGCCTGCCCAGTTTCGTGCCCATGTCGCGGGTGCGCTGCACATGTTCCTCGGTGTCGAGGTCACATTCCTGCAGGGCCTTGATGAGGGTCGCCAGCATCTCGTAACGGCTGGACTTGTTGTTGAGCAGTTTTTTGATGCGCATGGCGTGCTTGGCGTTCAGGATGGAAGTCAGGATGCTGCCGGTTTCATCCGCACAGATATCAAAGGCATATTCCATGTCTCCGCCGAAGGTTTCCTTGATGCCCGCGAGGATCGTTTCCGCCTTTTCGCCGGGCATATTGCGGCAGACGGCGATGAGCGCGGCTTCCTGACCGCGGATAAAATAGGTCCGGGGCGGGAACGCGGTTTTCATGAGGGTTGCCAGTTCGATGATCTTCCTGTCGCCCTCCGTGACGCCTTCGCGGTCATTCAGGAACATGAGCCCGTTGATGTCGCAGACGCAGGCGGTCATGGGATAGACGAGGTGGAGGCGTCCTTCCGAGAGCGCGTCGCGGAACGCGCCGATCTTGGTAAATCCGGTCAGGGCGTCGATGTCCTCCGCTTCTTCGGAGAAGTTGAACAGACGGGCGACCACGCTGCCGCGGTGATCGCGCATAACATTCATGTCGCAGGTGCAGGAAGAGCCCTCGCTCATGCTGTCGAAGAAGCAGCGGGTGTGCATTTCCTCGCCTGCGCAGGCTTCTGGATCCATGCCGCAGACCTCGATGAACCGTTCCAGACGCATCTTGTCCTCCTGCGCATTCTCGGGCAGGATCTCCCCGGCGCGGTTGTTGATGAGCACACAGCGGCCATTCAGGTCGAATACTACCAGACCCTGCCTGGCGTTTTCAAAGGCATAGGACTTGAATCGGCCCAGCATGCCGCCGCTGCGGTAGCGGAACAGACCCGCGTAAAGCAGAATCGCGGCGATACTGTAACTGGGTTTGGAAAGATCCAGCAGGGTATACACCGAATCCTCCGGCAGGAACAGGAAGGACATATTGAGGACCGTCGCGAGCAATACGCCCAATATGACCATCAGATACTGGAACTTGTAAAACAACGGCGCGCGGATGATGACATGGATCATGACCGCCACGATGAGCACCGGAACCAGATAGTTGAGCGCCAGATGGACATAGTACATCGGCAGCTTCACATGGTCGAACATGGCGAAGTTGAAACCGTGACTGCGGGGCACGAATGTGACCGCCAGATGGTGTATGGGATTGGTCAGGACGAACAGCACATCCAGACCGAACAGACCAAGCAGGATCCGCAGCACCTCCGATACGCGCGGATAATCGCTGATGCCCGTAAACGCGCACACGCCGTACAGGAGCCACATGAGCATGGCGTCCGATGCCACCAGATGGAAACTCGTGAACCAGGAATACGAAGGCACGGAGGATACCGATACGGCGCACAGATAGCACAGCGTCGCCACCGCGGCAAAAACACAGGCGGCGCCGATATCCTTGCCGGCTCTCGTCTTGTCGCGGAGGCAGCCCGCTGCGGAAAGAAGATCCGCAAATATGAAAATGACGGATGCAATGAAGTAAACTTCCATATGAGTCCTTCCACTCCGCACGGAAGCGGAGTCGTCCGGATGCTATGTTACATCTGCATTTTATATGTATCAGTAACTTGTAACCACCGCGTTTATGTTAAATATATGAATATTCTGTTAATTATCCTTATTTCACCGACAATACGGCGTATTTTTGCAGCAGTTCCGCATAAACGCGGTAATTTTCCAGTGATACATCGGGAGGCGTCTGATGGTCCACGGAGGGGATGTAACGCCCTGCGCGCATGACCGGAAGGATGCGTCCGAACTCCTGCTCCATTTTTTCCCGCCCGTCCTTCATGACGCGCTTGTTGAAGCCGCCCACCATAAGGAAGTCCGGGAATTTTTCGCGGATGTTCACGATATCCACGCCCGCCTGATACTCCAGCGGCAGCGCACCCTCGATGCCCGCCTGCGTGAGCCACGGGATCATCTCCGTGATGTCGCCGTCGCTGTCCACGAGCACGCGGGTGCCGTGTTCCCGGATGAAGGGCACGACGCGCTTGTAGTAGGGCAGCAGGAAGCGGTCGAACATCTTTTTGGAGAGCATGGGACCTTTGTTGTAACTCATGTCCTCGGCGAAGGTCATGAACTGGGGCGTACAGACGGTGTAGAGTTTTTGAAGGATCTTCAGCTGATAGTTCGCAAGATCGTTCAGGATCCGGTCGTACAGTTCCGGCTGATCGAAAAAGGAGTACAGATGCCTTTCGATGCCGAGCAGTTCCCGCGGGAACCAGAAGCCGCCGCTCAGGGTAAACCAGGTGATGATGTCGTCCCGCCGATCCACCTTGTCAAGGAACATGAGTTCCTTTTCCAGCGGGTACAGGAAGGGCAGGACCTTTCCGTAGTCATCTTCCGTTTCGATGATTCCGCCGCCGTGACGCGCGGGATCCGGACACTGTTTGCTCTTCGTGGAGAACCAGAACTGTCTGTGGGGATCGAGCCCGAGAAAGCGGAAGCGCTCCTCTTCGCCCATGGAAAGAGGCAGCCCTTCCCCGTCCCAGCGGTTCAGGGTCAAATCCCACCAACTTGCCCATTCGATGACGGGCAGGCGGTCGACATCCATATCGCCCGCGAGGACTCTTCTCATCCGCTCCGCTGTGGTCATGTCCGCCTCCGAAAAAACGCCGCCACGCGGGCGGCGATGATATTGATGAACCGGATTTACTTTGTCAGGAATGCGCGGATCGCGTTCACATTCTTCTGTCGGTCAGGCACAAGGACATTCATGCCGGAAATGGTCCGCGCGGTGTAGGCGTTGGACAGCGGGATCTGCAGTTCCTGGATCTCTGCGTCTTTGAGCGCCAGTACGGCGGGTGCCAGAGCGATGATGTCCGAAATGGAAAGGTTGGTCTTGACCAGGCTCACATTCTTCATGGCGAAGGCGCCCAGTTCCGTCACGCTCATCTTGGTGATCTCGTTGAAGATGAGTTGGATCAGCTGCCTCTGGCGGGCAGAGCGCTGGAAGTCGGACTCGCTGTAGCGGTATCTTGCCCACGCTTCGGCCTGCTTGCCGGTGAGTTTCTGATAGCCGCCCTTTTTGAGATAGCCGTCCTTGGTGTTGCTAAGGCCCAGCACCTGCTGGTTATACCAGTAGATGACCGCGTTGATGCGGTCCACCTTGGAGGAGGACACATCCACATAAACGCCGCCCAGCTGGTCGATGATGCTGACCAGACCGGACAGGTTGACCGCCACATAGGCGTCCGGCATCACGCCGAAGTTCTTGTACAGCGTCTTTGCCAGCAGGTCGTAGCCGCCGAACACATAGGCGGAGTTCAGGCGGTTGTTCTTCTGCCCGGGGATCTCCACATAGGTATCGCGCAGGAAGGAGGTGAGTTTGATGGTCTTGTGCTCGATGTCCACGGTCAGGAGCATGATGGTGTCCGAGCGTCCGGTGACCTTGGAAGAGCGGCTGTCAAGCCCCAGCAGCAGAATGTTGCTCACGCCGTCCAGCGTCTCGAACGCGGTGTTGATGGTCACTTCGTCCAGCAGTATCTCCTCGTCGGGGTCCATGATGAAGCCTTCGTCCTCGAACTCCTCGATTTCGTCCTCGCCCTCGATCTCCTCGTCCACGATTTCCACATCGCCGCGGTCACGGCGTCCGGCGGGCGCCTCCTCGGCATACGAAACAGCAGAGAACACGAACACGAGCACCAGTAACAGGCTGATCAGTTTACGCATAAGTTTCCTTCTTTCCTGCTTTTGAACTATAGACGGCGGAATGCGGTATTCAGTTCCCGAGCACCTTGTATTCCGTGATGAATCTGCCGAAGGAGGTGATCTCCACCCGGTCGCCCTCTTTGAAGGCGGGCTTGCCCATGTCCGCGTCCGCCACGAACAGGCGCTTGTCCTCCTCTTCGGGACCCTCGTTCATTTCCAGATCCCACACCTCGACGCCGTCGTACACGCGGGTCTCGGAGGAGATGTCCGCGAAGTTGTACACGCCCGTGCGGGTGCGTCCGTTTTTCAGTTCCTTCATGAAGCGGTTGTATTTGGTGTAGGGCATGATTTTGAAATACCACACGAAATACACCGCGACAAAGCCGATGCCCGCGATGACCAGCATCGGGATCTGCATCCGTTTCACATCGAAAAAGATGACCGCGGCGAGCAGAAGAGCGATCATGCCCAGTCCCAGCCACACGCGCATGGTCGTCTGCTTTTTGATTTTTGTAAAGTAAGTTTCATTATACATTGTATCACCCCGGGGATATGATAACGCGAACGGACGGATTTGTAAAGCGATTTGCCGAAAATGCAAGATTTTGTCGGAATTACAGAAGTTTCATCACCATTTCCGAAAGGAACGCGCCCGCGGACGCAGCAAGCGCCACGAACAGCAGGCTCTTTCCCATGACGGCGAACACGAGGGCGGCGATGAATGCCACGATGCCGCTTATCATGGAGGGCGCGGAGGTGAAGATGGCGGGCACGGTCATCGCCGCCAGCACCGCGTAGGGCAAATAGAACAACAGCGACCTGATGAAGGTGCTTTTGATGGTTTTCCTGAACACCGTGAAAGGCACGGCGCGGATGATGTAAGTGACCAGCGCCATCACGAGGGCATAGACCCAGACGGGGATGTTTCTCATGCTTCGCCCTCCTTGACCGGGAACAGGATCGCCGCGGGGACGGACGCCGCGAGGGCACACACCACCACGGAGAAGCCCGGCGTCATGAAGGAGAAGAAGGGCACGAGGGTGAACACGAGGGACAGCGCCGCGCTTGCCAGCACGGCAAACAGTACTGCCTTGTTCTGCATGGAGGGCGGCACAACGATGGCGATGAACATGGCGTAAAGCATGAGCCCGAGGCAGGAACGCACCATACCGGGGAGAATGCTGCCCGCCGCCGCGCCGACCGCAGTGCCCAGCACCCAGCCCGCGATGGGCAGGACGATGAGCCCGAGAAAATAGTGTTTGCCGAGCGATCCTGCCTTCGAGGACGCCACGCCGAACACCGCGTCCGTCACGCAGAAACCGCAGACGAGCCGCGCGCCCGTGCCGAAGGACGGGTCCAGTTTCTGGGTGAGGGAAATACTCATGAGAGAGTAGCGGATGTTGATGACGACTTCCGCCAGAATGACTTCGATCAGGGACGCCGCGGCGGCGATCAGGGAAAGCCCCTCCAGCTGCCCCGCGCTCGTCACATTGGTCAGCGAAATGAACGCCGCCTGCAATACGGAAAGCCCTCCCTGCACGGCGAGCACGCCGAAGCCGAAGGACACGGAAATATACCCGAGGAAAATCGGGATGCTGTCCTTCATGCCGTCCGTAAAGCGGTAAGTCGATTTCTGCTGCATTATCCGATGAGCCGGTCCTTATTGTCTTTGATATAGATTTTGGGCACGCGCCTGCCGAGGCGGCAAAGCGCCTCGTTGCGGTTGAGATGCGCGATGTCCGCGTACTCATTGACCGTGAGTCCGTCGCCGAGCAGGGTCACTTCGTCGCCTTCGGTGACGCCTTCGATATCCGTCACATCGACCATCATCTGGTCCATGCAGACCAGACCCAATACGGGCGCGCGCCTGCCGCGGATGACCACGGAGCCGGTGTTGTTGAGCCGCGGGAAACCGTCCACATAGCCCGCGGACAGGGTCGCCACGACAGCGTCTTTCGCGAGGGGATGCTCCTCATCGTAGCCGATGCACTCCCCCGCTGCCACGCGCCGCACATCGCTTACGCGGCAGCAGAAGCGCACGGTGGGCAGGTCTTCTTCGGGATGGGGATAGCGGCTCGGGCACACGCCGTAGAGCCACGCGCCCGTGCGGACCGCGTCCATGTGCTTCATCGGATAGCGCACCATGCCGATGGAATCGCAGATATGGCGCAGATAGGGCTCCTTCGCCGCTTCCGAAAGGCAGGCGTCGAATTCATCGAAGAGGCGGAACTGCATGTCGTCCGTTTCGGGCGTGCGCAGCGCCAGATGGGAATAGAGTCCCTCGATTTTGATATTGCCGTCCTGCGCCGCGGCGCGGATGATGTCCTTGTCTCCGATGTCAAAGCCCAGACGGTGCAGACCCGTGTCGACTTTCACATGGACGCGGGCGGGCCTATTGATCCGCTCCGCCGCAGCGGAGTAGCATTTCCAACTCTTTTCGCTGTACAGGGTCAGGATGATGTTGTTTTGAATGGCGGCAGCCGCCTCTTCCTCCCCCGCGAGCCCCAGCACCAGAATATCGGCATCGGGCAGTTCCGCGCGGATCTCCATGGCTTCGCTCACGCAGGCGACGGCGAAAAACCGCGCGCCCGCGGCGTACAGTTCCCGCGAGACGACCCGCGCGCCCGTGCCGTAGGCGTTGGCCTTCAACACGCACACAAGCCGCGCGGGAGGCACGAGTTTCTCCACAGCGCGGCGGTAGTTGGTGATGAGATTGCTTAGATTGATTTCCGCCCAGCAGCGGCGCCGGGCTTCGGTTCCGTTCATATTATCCGTTCAGGCGGGAAAGATACTCCGCCGCCTCTTCCTCGTTGCAGTATACGAAGTGTCCTTCTTCCGCCTCGCGCCAGACGGGCTTGTCCGTCTCGTAGTGATGGCAGGAGGGATCGTAGACCAGCAGGGTCTTGTTCTTCTCCGCGATGGGGTCCGGCATGGGCACGGCGGAGAGCAGGGCGCGGGTGTAGGGATGCAGCGGATGGGCAAACAGTTTCTCCGTCTCCGCCAGTTCCACGATGACGCCCTTATGAATGACGGCGATGCGGTCGCAGATGAAGCGCATGACCGACAGGTCGTGGCTGATGAACAGGTAGGTGAGTCCCCGCTCTTTCTGAAGTTCGGAAAGGAGGTTCAGCACCTGCGCGCGGATGCTCACATCGAGAGCCGAGATGGGCTCGTCCGCGATGATGAATTCCGGCTCCATGATGAGGGAGCGGGCGATGCCGATGCGCTGCCGTTGACCGCCGGAAAACTCGTGGGGGAAGCGGGAGGCGAACTCGGGCAGCAGTCCCACATCGGACAGAGCCTTGCTGACCATGGACTGGCGGCTCTTTTTGTCCGTGCGCTTATAGATGCCCTCGGACACGATGTAGTCCACCTTGGCGCGCTCGTTGAGGCTCGCCATGGGATCCTGGAAAATCATCTGGATGCGCCGGGTGATCTCGCGGTCCAGGGCTTTGTCGATCTTGCCGTTGATCTTTTCGCCGTTATAGATGATGTCGCCGCCGCTGGTCGGCACCACGCGGATGATGGCGCGGCCGATGGTGGTCTTGCCGCTGCCGCTCTCTCCGACCAGACCGAAGGTCTCCCCTTTGAAAATGTCAAAGGAGACATTGTTGACGGCAGTAAAGGGATTTTTGCGCTTGCCGAAGGTGACCGTGAGGTTCTTGACCGAAAGCAATGTTTCCGCCATCACAGTTTCACCTCCCGGTTCATGAGTTTGCGGATAATCTCGGGGGGCTCCACTTTGGGCGCGCGGGGATCCAGCAGCCAGGTGCGCGCGGAATGGGTGGGGCTCACCTCGAACATGGGCGGGCGCTCCTCAAAGTCGATTCTGAGGGCACGGGGATTTCTGGGTGCGAAAGGATCGCCCTTGATCCGGCCGAACAGGTTGGGCGGGGTGCCCTGAATGGAATACAGTTTCTCGCCTCTGACGCCGAGCTGCGGAAGGCTCGACAGCAGCGCCCAGGTGTAGGGGTGCCTGGCGTCATAGAAAATCTCCTCGCAGGAGCCCACTTCCAGAATGTCGCCGCCGTACATGACCGCGATGCGCTGCGCCACATTGGCGACCACGCCCAGGTCGTGGGTGATGTAGATGGCGGTGATGTTGTGTTCGGAAACGAGGTTCCGGATGAGTTTCAGTATCTGCGCCTGAATGGTCACATCCAGCGCCGTCGTGGGCTCGTCACAGATGAGGATGCGGGGCTTGCACGCCATGGCGATGGCGATGACCACCCTCTGGCGCATGCCGCCGGAAAACTCGTGGGGATACTGCTTATAGCGCCGTTCGGGGTCGGCGATGCCCACATCGGTGAGCAGGTCGATGACCGCTTTTTTCTGCTCGGCGGGCGTCAGATCGGGCTGATGGAGCTGTACCGCCTCCAGGATCTGCGCGCCGATGGTTTTGAGCGGATTGAGGCTCGTCATGGGGTCCTGCATGACCATAGCGATCTCGTGGCCGCGGATCTTGCGCCACTGCTCCTCGGTCTTGTAGGCGGCGATGTTTTCGCCGTTATAGATAATCTCGCCGCTTTCGACGCGTCCGTTGGCGTCCAGCAGTCCCATGAAGGACTTGGTGAACACACTTTTGCCGCTGCCGCTCTCGCCCACGATGGCGAGGCTTTCGCCGGGATAAATGTCAAGCGACACATCGCGGATGGCGTGGAGCGTCTGACCGCGCAGGTCGAACTTGATGTTCAGGTTCCGGACGGATAAGATAGGTTCCGGCACGACGGACACTCCTTTCTACAGATGGTTCTTGGGATCGGCGGCGTCCGCGAAGGCGTTGCCGATGATATAGAACGAAATGGTGATGACCGACAGAACGAGAGTCGGGAAGATGAGTTGGTAGCGCAGGGACGGCGCGCCGGAGAACAGTTTGCGGCCTTCGTTGATGAGGTTGCCGAGGGACGGCGTATCCAGCGGCACACCGAGGCCGATGTAGGTGATGAACACTTCGCTGCCGATGGCGCTCGGGATGGCGAGGGCCATGCGGAGCATGATGACGGAAACAAGATAGGGCAGCAGGTTCTTCATCATGATCTGGCCGGGGGTGGCGCCCAGGCAGCGGGACGCGAGGTTGTAGTCGCGGTCGCGGATGATGATGATCTGGTTGCGGATGAACAGCGCCATGCCCATCCAGCGGGTCAGACACATGGCGAAGATGAGGGTCTTGACAGACGGGCTCATGATGTACGCCACGAGGATCAGCACGATGGTGGTGGGGATGTTGTCCAGCACATTGTAGACTTCGGTGAGGATGCGGTCAAGCGCCCGCACATAGCCCCAGAGGATGCCCACGAGGATGCCCACGAAGGCTTCCACGATGGCGACCATGAAGCCGATGTACAGGGAGGTGCGGGTGCCGCTCCACACACGCGCCCACAGGTCCTGACCGATCTTGTTGGTGCCGAACACGAAGCCGTATTCGGAAGGATAGGTCCTGACGGTGGTTTCGCGGATCGTGCGGATGTTGCCGCTGCCCAGATCCTCGGTATCGGACGCGGCGATATACAGCCAGCCGCCGGAGTTGGTATCGGGGTTCGTCATGTCCTCCATGGAGGAGTACAGGGACACATTGAAGTTGCTCTTGCAGGAGAAGGGCACTGCGGAGGTATCGTCGGGCAGTTTCAGTTTGTCGTTCTTGACATAGCCGTCCTGCCCCTTGTAGGTGACTTTGCACCAGTCGCCGCCGTATTCGGTCACGGTGAAATCGGTGCGCTTGGGAATGGACGCAAGGACATTCGTGACGGCATACCAGTCGTCAAAGCCCTTCACCTTGGACGCGACCAGCACGGTATCTTCCGGCACGGTCACAAAGGCGTTGTCTTTCGTGGGCGCCATGTTGTTGATCTGCATGCCGCTCATGGGGTAGTTGTTGACGGTGTTGGCGCCGTACTGTCCCGGCAGATAAGGCTGCAGGATGGTGAAGGCGATAAGGATCACGAGCACAAACAGCAGGATCAGCGCCATCTTGTTTTTGGCAAAGGAGCGGAGCGTGCTTCCCCAATAGGAATAACTGGTGTAGCCGGTCTTCTCGGCGGCGGTGGGATCGTAGGGCGCGAAGGAGAACTTCTCCTCGTCGCTCATGGTGGTATTCATCGCCTCGTGGATGTTGTTTTCCAGTTTCTTGCCGAGGCGGTCCTCAACGGTATACTTCATCGCGATCCCTCCTTCCTTGCAAAACTGATGCGGGGATCGATGACGGTCATCAGGATGTCGCCGATGAGCAGACCCACGATGCCGATGCAGGCAAAGATCATGACCAGCGACTGCACCATGGGGTTATCCTGCCGCTCGATGACTTCAACGAGCAGTCCGCCCATGCCGGGGATGGAATACAGGGATTCGATATAAATGGAGCCGCACACGGTGTACAGCAGCGACGAGGGCAGATACTGGATCATGGGCACGAAGGCGTTGCGGAACACATGGCCGGAAATGATCTTTTTGCCCGGCACGCCCTTGGCACGCGCCAGTTTCACATAGTCCTTGTTGAGTTCGTCCACCATGTACCTTCTCAGCCACATGGCGTAATAGGAAATGTTGCCCAGCGCCATGCTGAACACGGGCAGCACCCAGGTCAGCGGCTTGGTTTTGTCAAACAGCATGGAAATACCCAGAATGTCCGTACCGTACATCTGGATGAATATATAGTAAACCGCCGCGGGGACGGCCTCAACGAACACGATAAACACGGTGCCGCACTTGTCCCAGATCTTGCTGCGGGCCATTTTGCCGCCAAGAGGCAGACCGAGGATGAGTGCAAACAGCATGGAAGAAAGACCGAATGCAATGGAGATGCCGCATTTTTCACCGATGATGGTCGCAACGGCGGCACCCTTTCTGTATTTGACGGAAGTACCGAGATCTCCTTTCAGGAGGTCACCAAAGAACCTTCCCAACTGCTTCGGGAAGGGATCGAGCAGACCCATCTTGCGCAGTTCCGCGTTGATGGTCGCCTCGCTCATTTTATCGAAGTTATCGAAATAGCCCTCAATGGGCATCTGGCGCAGCAGGAAAAACACGATGGTCAGTATGATGGCCAGCGTGAGGACCGCGGCGGCAAGCCGCTTCCAGATATACTTCGCGGTCGGAGAGCCGAACAGGAAGTAAGCCGCGTCGGAAAGAAAAGATTTCATACGCAAAACGGAACACGCCCTTTGTGTTTCTTAAATGCAATTCACAGGGCGGCGGTACCGAAACCGCCGCCCTGCGTTCGGAATGGGATTAGTCTGCGAGTGCCGCGCGGGCTTCTTCCCATGCATCGTATGCGTCGAAGTACATATCGGTGCTCATGGGCTCGGTCACCAGTTTGGAACCCTTGTAGCGCTCAATGGAGATGCCGAAGGGCGCGAACTGCTGGGTGAAGGGATCGAGACGGCTGGCGGTGTATCCGCCGTCACCGTAACCGAAGGGCACGACGATGGCGTTGTTGATGAGGAACGCTTCGGCCTTGGCAAAGGCTTCGTAGCGGGCGGGGATGTCCACGACTTCGGCCTTGGCTGCGGCTACCAGAGCGTAGTACTCATCGAGCAGCTCCTTGGACTCAACGGACTTATCCATGAAGTTGTAGGTATTGTCGATGTCGAAGGGATCGGTGTAGGTCTGAGGATCGGCGTAGTCGGGACCCCAGTTGCACTTGAGCAGGGCGTAGTCGCCGCTGCGGCGAACCGCGGACAGGAAGCCGGTGGAGGGACCTGCCTCGACGATGATGTCGATGTAGTCGGTACCCAGAAGCTCTTCCAGCTGCTGCTCAACGATGGTGCACTCGGCATCCCAGCCGGTGGTGGCGGGGTTGTACTTCATGAGGATCTTCACGGGGAAGGTGACGCCCTGAGCGCTCAGCTCTTCCATGGCCATGCCCTTATAGGCAAGCGCCTGATCTTCATCCATCTTGTCCGCGCCCATCTCGGTGATGGCCTTGAGGTCGCCGATGACGGTGTAGTCTTCACCGTTCAGAGAGACGAACTCGGGAGGAGTGATGGTGTTGAAGATGATGGATTCGGGGTTGTCGGGCTCGGTGACCAGCATGGCCTTCACGCGGTCGAGGCCCCAGAAGATGGACTGACGGAACGCGTCGTTGTTGACGGCCTTCTGCCAGTTTTCGGGCTCATACTGAGCGTCGAAGGAGGGCTGGAAGTTGAAGGCGTAGAAGTAGGAGTAGAAGCCATCCTGACGGACGGGGCGGATGAGCGCCTCGGTCTCGGGATTGGAAAGCCACTCGGCGGCGGTGGTGGAGTCGATGGAAGCGGAGTCGATCTCGCCTCTGCGGTACATCTCGGCGGAGATGGTGGAAGCTTCCTTGTTGTAGATGAACTCGATGTTCTTGATGTAGACCTTGTCGTAGTCCCAGTTGGACTCGTTGGCGGTCAGCACTCTCTTTTCCTGGGGCAGGAACTCGGAGAGGCGGTACGCGCCGCAGTACAGGATGGAGTCGGGACCATCGGCCACGCCGAAGGTCTCACCCTTCTCGAGGAGGAAGGGCTCGTATACGGGCATGAAGCACACATAGGTCAGCATGGACTCGAAGTAGGGGCAGGCATTGACCAGAGTGTACTGCAGAGTGTAATCATCAACGGCCTTGACGCCGACGGTCGCGAAGTCCACGGCGGCGGGCATGGTGCCGTCCTCGTTGGGCGTGGTGCTGTTGTAGTAATCCTCGGCGCCCGCGATGATGCCGTAGAACACATCGGCGGTGCTGGAGGCGTTAGACTCGGTCAGCAGATACTTGGCAGCGGCCACGAAGTCATTCGCGGTCACCTTGGCAACGAATTCGCCCTTGGAATTGACCCAGGTCTCATCGTCGCGAAGGATGAAGGTCCAGATAAGACCGTCTTCGCTCACGGACCACTCTTTAGCAAGAGAGGGCTGCACGACACCGTACTCGTTGTACTCAACGAGGGTATCGATGACATTGGCGGCCAGCGCGAAGTCATTGGTGGTCGCGGTGGTCAGGTAATTGAGGGTAGTGACCTCACCGGAGTAGAGGGTGCGCATGGAATCGCCTTCCGCGAAGGACACGCAGGAAAGAACGAGAACGGCGCACAGCATAAGGGCGATCAGTTTTTTCATCCGTATAACCTCCCATAAAATTCGCAAGCGCAATAAACATTGCGCCTATTATGTGCATAATAACATAACAGGCGCAAAATTGCAACTATTTTTTTGAATGTTTCAAAAAAGTTAACTTGTGAACACTTATTCCGCGATAAAAACGCGTGAAATGAAACTTAAGAAGGGCGAATCCTGCATATAGACCAGATAGATGTCGCAATACATCTCGAATTCGCCGTCCAGATACACGACAAGCGTCACTTTCACTTCTCCGCCGCCCACACCGTAGGCGTCCTCGATTTCGATGGTGCGGTCTAGAGCGCGGACTTCCTCCGCTTCTTCCGGTTTTTCCGCGAGCGGAAGGGTAAACGGCAGCGCTTCTTCCGCCGTCTCCTCACCCGTTTTCTCCCCCTCCTCCGGGGAAAGCGCGGAGCGGACGAATGTGTGGATCTCATAGGGCACTTCCTCCTCAAAGGAAGTAAACGCGGAGCAGGAAACCAGTTTCTCCATCAGCGGAAGCGCCGTCCGGGCCAGTTCCATATCGTCAGGCGGAGTCACGGGCTCCTCCGCGGTCTCGGCAAGGCAGGAGAAACACAGCAGAAGGGCAAGGATGACGGAAAGCAGTTTTTTCATGGGAACTTCCTTTCACTTCAGGCTCCCTTGTGTAAAGGGAGGCTTTTTGTATGCGAGCCGCCTCTCGCCTGCAGGCCCGTTCAGGCGCAGATGAGGCGTCTTCCTATCTTACCTGTAGAAGCAGCTTCCGCCGACGAATTCACGCACGAGGGAGTTCAGCGGGATCTCGTCCTCCACATCCGCGGATTCAATGTAGTTCAGGAACTTCACCAGTCTCCTTGCCAGCGTGTAGTTGGGATTGTCGGTGGTGACCGCCTGCAGTTCACCGTAGATATACTTCTTCATGATAGCCAACTCGTACACCGTGCAGGAGTTGATCATCACATCCGCCTGCTCCTGGAAGGGGAAGATGTTCTTCTCCTCTCCCCTGCGCACGCTGTCCCACATGGCGAGGGTATCCACAATAGGTGTCCCGCGGAAGGCGGCGTCGCGCACACAGCGTCTGATCAGGCGGGCGTCCGTGGTGCGGATGCGGTTGTGGTCGTCGATGTTGAGGTTGGTCAGGGCGGAAATGTAGATCTTGAACTTCTGCTCCCGGTCAATGGACGCGGTCAGGGAATCGTTGAGCCCATGGATGCCCTCGATGAGGATGGGCGCGTCCGTCGCCACCTGCACGGGATGGGTGACATCACTCCGCCTGCCGGTCTTGAAGTCGAAGGTGGGCATATCCACCTTTTCGCCTTTCAGGATGCGGGAGAGCTGCTCGTCGATGAGCGGCACATCCAGCGCTTCCACGCACTCGAGGTCGAGTTCCCCGTTTTCATCGCGGGGACACTCGTCGCGGTTCTTATAGTAGTCGTCCAGAGACAGCTGCACGGGCTTTTCCCCGTGCACCCTGAGGGCGATGGAAAGGCGGTTGCAGAAGGTGGTCTTGCCGCTGGAGGAAGGTCCTGCGATCAGGATGAGGCGGGCGCCTTTTTCCGCAATCTCGTCCGCGATGCGGTTGATGCGCATGTCCATGAGGGCTTCGTTCACGCGAATGAACTCGCGGATGCCGCCGTTCAGGATGAGTTTGTTGAGGTCGGCGGCGTTCTCCACCTCGAGGATGCGTCCCCAGCGGTTGCTCTCGCGGAAGGTTTCCATGAGTTGCGGCATGGGCTTATAGAGCGCAGCAAGACCCGTGGAAGCGTCCTGACGGCGCAGAACGATGCAGTCTCCCACGCGGGTGAGGCCGAACACACGGACGCAGCCGGTATCGGGCGCCATTTCGCCGTAGAAATAGTCCTTCATGCCGCCGCACTCGTAGAGGGTGAAGGTCTCCTTTTTACGGAAGGAAAGCAGTTCCACCTTGTCCTCTTCGCCGTGGAGGCGGAAATATTCGATGGCGTCCTTCGTGGGCACGACGCTGCGGTTGAAGGGGAGGCATGCGGCGCAGATGGCATTCATCTCCCGCTCGATCTCCTCCACCAGCGTATCGGTGACCTTCGCGCCCCTCAGGGTGATGAGCACACCGTTTCCGAAGGAATTTTCCACGCGGACCTTCGCAGAAGGCACCACACGGCTCGCCGCCAGAATGAACACGAAGCAGACGCTCCGCTCATAGATACGGCGGCCCTCTTCGTCGAGGAGGGTGAGCACATGGGCGTCCGCGTCGGCAGCGTCACAGAGGTTCCGTGCTTTTCCGCCCACGGTCACGGCGAGGGCATCCGCAATACCCAGTTTCGCGCAGGCTTCCCCGTAGGTCTCCGCGCTTACTTCATATTGTGTTCCTTTATAGGTCAGTTTCATATGATTTCCTCCTCCGCGGTCTCCTCCCGCAGATGTTCGATGATTTGTTTCCCGAAGGCAATCCGTTCCCGCGCCATGGCGGCGGCTTCCTTCGTGTGGAAGCCTCTTGCGGCAATTCCCTGATCCTCGATGAACTGTTCGATCAGATCTTTCGGGCCGGGCATAACCGCCTCCGCTCCGGAAGCCGCGCGGATGGGCAGCCCGACTTCCTCGCAGTACAGCATCGCCCGCATCGCGCCCACGGCGCCCGTCATTTCCAGTTTATCGGCGTCCCAGAGGATCTCGCCCTCGATGCCCGCCCCGCTTGCCTCATCCTTGTCCGAATGGGCGGAAATGACCCGCGCGACTTTTTCCGCGAAGGCTTCTCCGCAGCCGTTTTGCATGAGCCAGTCCCTCGCGATAACCGCGCCTTTCTTCGCGTGGGCGACAGTCGGGTCCGCGCGTCCCACATCGTGCAGGAGCACCGCCGTCCTGAGTACCTCCATGTCCGCTTCGGGATGCCTCTGTGCGATCTTCATCGCGCTGAAGTACACCCTGAGGACATGGTCGAAATTATGGGCATAGTCCACCTTCTCGCTCTTGGCAAAGGCGATGATCTTCTTATAATCCATGTCAATCCTCTTTGATATGCAGCGCGCGCAGGGCGTTGAGCGATGCCAGGATCAGCACGCCCACATCGCCCAGGACGCTGATGTACAGCGGCAGCACCGTCAGGCAGTTGACCGCCATCAGGATGAATTTGACCGCCAGCGAAACGATGATGTTGGTGACCGCGATAAAGTAGGTCCTGCGCCCGATGCGGACGGCGGTCGGCAGGCGGGTCAGTTCGTCATCCATGATGACCACATCCGCCGCTTCGATGGCGGCGTCGCTGCCCAGACCGCCCATGGCGGCGCCCACGAAACTCTCCGCCAGCACCGGCGCATCATTGACGCCGTCGCCCGTGTAGAGGGTTTTGCCGCTCATCGCGATTTCTTTCATTTTTTCCGCTTTGTCCCGCGGGAGCAGGGACGCGTGCACCTCGTCGATGCCCACCTGCCGGGCCACCGCGCAGGCAGAAGGCTCCGTGTCTCCCGAGAGCATCACCGTTTTTTTGACGCCGAGGACCTTCAAAAGTTCGATGGCCTTTTTCGCCGTGGACTTCACATCATCGCCCACTTCGATGGAACCGATGAACGCGCCGTCCCGGGCGACAAATACGCTGCCCGCCGCATCGCCGGGCACGGACACGCCTTCCTCCGAAAGCAGTCTCCTCGTGCCCGCAAGGACGGTCGTCCCGCCGATTTCGGCGATGATGCCGCGCCCGGGCTTCTCGGTCAGGAGTTTCCCTTCCCTGCCCTGCGCCGTCCGTTTGACGGCGCCCGCGATGGGATGATTCGAGAACGCCTCCGCGCCCGCGGCGAGGGAGAGGAGTTCTTCTTCCGTGACACCGGCGGGATGTACCGCGCGCACTTCCATGCCGCCCGTGGTCAGCGTGCCGGTCTTGTCGAACACGCAGATGTCGGCTTTTGCCAGCCGCTCCAGGAATTTCGGTCCCTTCACGAGGATGCCGTGGCGGGACGCGCAACCCACGCCGCAGAAAAAGGCGAGGGGCACGCTCACCACCAGCGCGCAGGGGCAGGATACCATCAGAAACGACAGCGCCCTGTGGATCCACAGCCGCCAGTCACCGGTAATAAAGGAAGGAATGAGCAGGATGAGCGCCGCGGCGATCACCACGCAGGGCGTGTAGATTTTGGCAAAGCGCGCCGTGAAATCCTCGGCTTCCGCCTTGCGGTCCGCCGCTTCGCCCGCCATCGCCACGATGCGGGAAGCCGCGCTGTCCTTTGCCTCGCACAGCGCCCTCACCGTGAGGTCGCCCGTCAGGTTGACGGTGCCGGAGAAGATCTCCTCCCCCGCCGACTTGCGCGCGGGCAGGCTTTCGCCCGTGAGCGCGGACAGGTCGATGTCCGCTTCGCCGCTCAATATCTCGCCGTCCAGCGGGATCCGCTCCCCGGGCAGCACGCGGTAGATTTCTCCCGCGGACACTTCCTCCGCGGGCACTGTTTCTTCAATGCCGCCGCGTATGACCCGCACGGTATCGGGCATGAGCGCGGCCAGCGCCGCCACATCGTCCCGGCTCTTGTCCACGGCTTTGTCCGCGAAATATTCACCCACGCGATAAAACAGCATAACCGCCGCCGCTTCGGGCACCTCCCCGATGAGCACCGCACCCAGCGAGGACAGGGTCATGAGCAGTTCCTCGGAGAAGATCTCTCCCTCACGGATGCCTTCCCACGCCCCTTTGAACACTTCAAAGCCCGCATAGAGCCAGATGACGAAAGCGAAAACGGTCTTCACGAGCCCGTCCGCCATAAACAGAGAGGCGATAAGCGCCGCGCCGCAGAAGATCAGCAGAACAAGTTCCTTCCGCCCTTCATCCTCCCAGACATCGCCGCGCACTTTATCGGAGACCTCCGCGTTTTCTTCTCCGAACAGGGTTTTTCCCGCGAAGGGATCTTTGTTCCCGCGCAAAATTTCTTTCGGGTTTTTCATGATTCCGCCTCCCGCGCGTGCATGAGCCCCCGGGCGACCATCGCCGCCACATGCTCATCCGCCAGAGAATAATACATGGTTTTCCCATCCCTGCGGCAGGTGACCATCCGCCCGTCCCGCAGCGCTTTCAACTGGTGGGACACCGCGCTCTGGTCCATGCCGAGCAGTTCCGTAATGGCGCACACGCACATCTCGCCCGCCGCCAGCGCGCACAAGATCCGCATCCGCGTGCCGTCGCCCAGCAGTTTATAAAGGCGCACCGCCTTTTCGATTTCCGCGGTGCACGCCGTCATTTCCCGCGCGCGCGCCACCGCCGTTTCATGAATATGCATCCCAATATCCTTTCATATGAATGTTCATTCATATGATACCACAGGGCGCGGGAATTGTCAATCACTCCCGGAAAAAGAAAGCCGCCCCGTATGCACGGAGCGGCTTTCTGTCCCGGTTTACTTGTACATTTCGGGGTTGTAGGGGCGCAGGGCGACCACGATGACGCCTGTGATGCCCAGGAAAAATCCCCACCAGTAACCGCCGGGAATGCCCTTGGCGGCGTTCATCTTTTTGGTGATGAAACCCAGAATGATGTTGACAATCAGCATAAGCGCGCAGATGATGCCGAAGATGGTAAACGCCTCAGTCTCGCTCAAAACGATATTCATAACAAAATCCTCCCGAATGTTTTTTACATTATACTCCCCCGCCCGGGCGGTGTCAACGGGAGGGGGAGGCGGGACGCTGTGACCGGCAAGGATATTTCGCCCGGCGGAAAGCATATTTCATGTTCCGTCCCTTGACATTTAACACTCCCCGTAGCATAATATTATATGGCATTATGTCCATCTTATATAAAAGGAGTGTATTCACATGGCAATTGTAACCTCTACCGAGATGTTCAAAAAAGCCTACAACGGCGGATACGCCATCGGCGCATTCAATGTAAACAACATGGAGATCATCCAGGGCATCACCGAGGCCGCTATCGAGGTCAAGGCTCCCCTGATCCTGCAGGTTTCCTCCGGCGCCCGCAAGTACGCCAAGCATGTCTACCTCATGAAACTCATCGAGGCAGCCGTTGAAGACGCGGAGCAGACCGCGGGCTTCGACCTCCCCATCTGCGTACACCTCGATCACGGCGATACCTTCGAACTGTGCAAGAGCTGCATCGACGGCGGTTTCTCCTCTGTCATGATCGACGGTTCCTCCAAGTCCTTTGAGGACAACATCGCCCTGACCAAGCAGGTCGTTGAGTACGCTCACGATCACGGCAAGGTCGTCGAAGGCGAACTGGGCACTCTGGCCGGCGTCGAAGACGATGTCAAGGTCGCTGCCGAGGATTCCTCCTACACCCGTCCCGAGCAGGTCGAAGAGTTCGTACAGCGCACCGGCGTTGACTCTCTGGCCATCGCAATCGGCACCTCTCACGGCGCTTACAAGTTCACTGCCGCTCAGTGCACCCGCAATGAGAAGGGCATCCTCGTACCCCCGCCGCTCCGCTTCGACATTCTGAAGGAAGTCGAAAAGCGCCTGCCCAACTTCCCGATCGTTCTGCACGGCTCCTCTTCCGTTCCGCAGGAATTCGTTAAGATCATTAACGAGTGCGGCGGCAAGATGCCCGATGCAGTAGGCATCCCGGAGGAGCAGCTGCGTGAAGCTGCCAAGATGGCTGTCTGCAAGATCAACATCGACTCCGACCTGCGTCTTGCTCTGACCGCTAACATCCGCAAGTACTTTACCGATCATCCGGATCACTTCGATCCCCGTCAGTACCTCAAGCCCGGCCGTGTTGCCACCAAGGAAATGGTTGCACACAAGCTGGTCAATGTTCTCGGCTGCGACGGCAAGGCATAATCGGTTCATGCAAGCCATAACGGGAAGCCCAACGGCTTCCCGTTTTTTCCGTATTAACGACCAAAATGATTCATCGGGCAGGCAGATCACATGAAGAAGAACAATTGGAAGACTCCGCATCGCATCGATACAAGATTCATACTCACAGCCGCCGTGTGCGCACTCGTCGCAGTCGGTATCATTTTTGCGTACGGTGCGGTCAACGGTGTGCCCGAACCGTATACGGCCGACACTGCTCTTTGCTTCAGTGAAGTCATGACGGCTAACGCCTTCATGTGGCCCTCCAAGGACGGTGTCTATCTCGACTGGGCAGAACTTGTGAATGTTTCCGATGCGCCCGTATCACTCAAGGGCTGGAGTGTTTCAGATTCGATCGATCTGCGCGGTGCCAGACCACTGCCCGATATTACACTCGAAAGCGGTGAGTATGTCACCGTAGAGTTTCCGAACGGTCTGAGCGCAAATTCCGCCTCCCTGTTCCTCGTTGATCCGAAGGGTGGCATTGCACAGATGCTGAATGTACCTTCGCTCGGCAAGCGGGAAAGCTACGCACTTTCTCCCGACGGAAGCTGGTGTGAAACGAAAGAACCCACTCCGGCACGTGAAAACACCTCCGAAGCTTATTCGGAGCTTATGGCTTTCGGCGGTGAGCAGGGCAATGTTCGTCTAAACGAAATCATGCCTCTCAACCGTACCACGTTAATCGATGCCAACGGAGATCCTTCCGACTGGATTGAGCTTCACAACGCAGGTGACACACCCGTAAATCTGCGCGGCTGGGCACTTTCGGACGATATAACCAATCGCAGGAAATGGATATTACCGGATCTGACACTGCAGCCGGACGGATACCTGATCGTTTTTGCCTCAGGCAAAGACCGCACGGGTGATGAACTGCACGCTTCCTTCAAACTCAATGCAGGTGGTGAATCAGTTTACCTGTTCGATGCGCTCGGCAGTGCCGTTTCCTGCAT
>JAZLLT010000083.1:0-54553 GCA_045598325.1 Clostridia bacterium
GCCGTGGGCTCCGGTGTTGCCGTGGGCTCGGGCGCGTCCGTCACATATTCAGAAAGGACAAAGCCCTCGTAGTCGGTGCGTTTATAATTGAAAACGCACTTGATCCACGCGCCGTTGTCGCCCAGAAGCGTGAGGAAGTCACCGGCGTTCAGGATGCCCATCTGCGCGGAATTGCAGTCCGCTTCCTTGTACATGGGCACGCCATTTTCGGTCACGGTTCCATATGCTGGCTCGTCATACCAGACAAAGGGCGCGAGGGGCGTGGCGGTGGGGTCGGGTGTGGGCGTTGCCGTCGGCAAGGGTGTGGGCGTCGGCGTCGCAGTGGGAACGGGCGTGGCGGTGGGCGTGATAATGCGGATGATGCCGCTCATGAGCACATAGCCATAGTTGCCGCCCGCACTGCGCACCTGCGCGAAGGTGCCGTTGCTTGCAGTCATGATGAGATCGGTGCCCACTTTCAGGCTTCCGATGGTTTTGGCGTTGATGTCGGGGGTTTCGAACACAGAGATAAGTGGCGCGCTCACGCGGACCTGTACGCCGTCACCGTAGTCGATGAAGGGCGCGGGGGTGGGCGTCGGGGTGATCCGCGGCGTAGGCGTCACATAGCGGGGCGCGCTGCCGCTGAACAGCCACGCCTGCGTGGTCTCGTCCGCGATGCCCGTGGCAGCGAGCCCGACCTGACTCTGGAAGGCACGCACCGCCTGCAGGGTCTTGCTGCCGTAGATACCGTCCGCCTTGCCCGACGGATAGCCGAGGTAAATCAGGCGGTCCTGCAGCAGGCGCACGCGCTCGTTTTTATCGCCGCTGACCAGTTTCACATAGCCGCTGTATTCCTTCGCGTCCGCGGAGAAGAGCCGCTTCTGCAGATAGGGCGTCGCTGTTCCGCTCTGCACCGCGCCCATTTCCTTCTGGCAGCGGATGACTGCCTGTGTGACTTCCGCGGTGTAGACATCGCCCTTCGCGGTGGACGGCAGGTAGTACAGTTCGATCAGCCTGATAATAAGTTGGGCGACGCGGTAGCCGCTGTCGCCCTCATTGAGTTCAATATAACTTGTGCAATTTTGCGCCTCTTCGGAGAAGAGGAGTTTGAGCGTGTCGCTGTCCGCGGTGCCGGTGGCGCCGATCCTGTGCTGCTGCTGGAACAGAAGCACGGCGTTGTAGGTCGCCTGACCGTACTTGCCGTCCACGGTGCCCGCGAGGTAACCCAGCGCCTTCAGGCGCTCCTGCAGGGAGGAAACGCGCGTGCCGGAATCTCCGCGGGACAGTTCCTTATAGGGATCGTAGCCCTGGATCTGACCGCTCACGATCTGCGCCATGAGGCTGCCGCTCACCTTTCCGGTGACGGTAGCGCCGATATCCTTCTGCAGTTCCTCAACGGCTCTCTGGGTCATTTCGCCGTAGACACCGTCCGCGGTGCCCGCGAGGTAACCGAGGTCGATGAGTTTTTCCTGCAGCAGTTTCACTTCTTCGCCGCGGCTTCCGCGGGAAAGATCGGGATAGTTCACGGTTGGCGCGGGCGTCGCTTCGGGAGAAGGCGTATCCGCGGCCGTGGGCGCGAGCGTGGGGTGCTCGGTGGCGCCGACATAGACATTATAGAAGAATTCGATGTCGTCCTCGGTGCCGCTCTTCAGTTTGTCATACACCAGCAGTTCTTCGCCGGCGCCGTACAGACGCGGCTCATACTCCGGATAGTCGGCATAGTTGTTCCACAGTTTCATGTAGGTGGCGGATTTGCCGCTGGTGGGGCTTACGCGGTGCACGGTGTAATCCGTATCGATCACATACAGATATTCGCCCGCGGCGACGATCTGGGGCATGAACTCGTCCAGCATGCGCTTCATCACCTTGGAGGAGCGGGACACGGGATCGAAGCGGTCGATCTCGGTCAGCCAGCGGGTGCGGCGCACATAGTACACATAGCCGCCGTACACGGCGAAATCCTGCACGGAATCGTTGATGGTGAGGGTGGTGTTCCCGGTCACGGTCAGGCGCAGTTTCAGCGTGCCGTCGTCGGTCAGGACCACTTCGTTGCCCTCATAAAGAACGGTTTTCTTGTCGCGGGAGAAGAGGTTTTTGTCCACATCGATGGCGCGGCCCAGTATGGAGATATACAGGTGCGCGCCCGCGTCATCCAGGAATACCAGCCCGTCCACGGTGTTTTTGAGACCTTTGATCTCACTTTCACCGCTGTAAATGACGAGGGTCTGTCTTCCAAGCGTGGGCACTTCGGCGATGAGGCTGATGGACGCGGGGACCGCGGCGTCCACATAGTAGATGTAGCCTGCCGCCTCGTCCAGCACGGCTCTGCCCTTCACATTCTCGGCGACCGTTTCGCTGACACGCTCGGTTTCTTCGTTCACCGCGGCGATGGTCACATTTTCGATGGAATCGCCCGCTTCGGCGTACTCATCGGAAATGAGGTACAGCGGCTGCTTCACGATGGTGCTCACGCCGTTAACCGCCTTGGTCTGATAGTAGGCGTAGGAGCCGTACACGCCCAGGATGTAGTCGACGCCGCTCTCCGCGACCGCCGCCTCATACCACGCCTGGTACATGGCATCCTTTTCAAGGTACACGCCGTACACGCCGTTTCCCGCGGTCACGCCGGCAGCCATGGCCGCCTCGGGCACGAGGATGGCGAGGATCAGAACGAAGCACAAGCTTCTCATCAATTTCTTCATATAATAACCTCCGCGGGGCAATATCGCTTTTCAGACGCTTTATTATACAACATTGTTCCGCACCGTTCCAAACAAATCCGTTAATTAACCGTTAAGCGCAGGTTTTTTCCCTTCAAGCGCGGGCATCTCCGCCGGTTTCGGGCGGAAACGATCCCGTGATACTCAAAAAGCGGAAGCGCCGAAAGGCGTTTCCGTTTTTTGTCAGTCCGGAAATCAGACGCGGGACAGGTACTCGCCGCCCTCGCGGGTATCGATCTTCAGAACATCGCCGATGTTGATGAAGAGGGGCACCTGAAGGGTGAAGCCGGTCTCGACGGTGGCGGGCTTGGTGGTGTTGGATGCGGTGTCGCCCTTGAAGCCGGGTTCGGTGGCGATGACTTCCAGTTCCACGAAGGTGGGGGCTTCCACGGAGAAAGCGGCGCCCTTGTAGAAGCGGACGGTAGCCTTGGTGTTGGGCTTCATGAAGACGATGGCGTCTTCAACCTGGTCCTTAGTCAGACCGATCTGCTCGTAGCTTTCGCCGTCCATGAAGTAGTACAGATCGCCGTCATCATAGAGATATTCCATTTCCTTGGTCTCGATGATGGCCTTGGGCATCTTGTCGGTGGGGTTGAAGGTGCGCTCGAGAACAGCGCCGGTGATGATGTTCTTTATCTTAGTACGGACGAAGGCCGCGCCTTTGCCGGGCTTGACATGCTGGAAATCAACGATCGTCCAGATGCCGCCATCCCATTCAACCGTAATACCTTTTTTGAAATCGCCTGCTGTTACCATTAGGGGTTCCTCCTTAAAGTTTTGAGTCGGTGTATGTGATCAAACAACGATGAGTTGTTTGCTTACCGTATAGGGATCAATGAAGCCGTCTTCCGTGAGCATCACGGTGTCCTCGATGCGGCAGCCGCCGAAATCGGGGATATACACGCCGGGCTCCACGGTGACCACATGGCCCTTGACCAGCACGGTATCTCCGCGCAGACTGAGGGACGGGGCTTCGTGGATATCCAGACCCACGCCGTGACCCAGAGAGTGACCGAACGCGTCGGGATAGAGGCTTTCGAGATAGTTCCGCGCGACCGCGTCGATTTCCTTGCCGGTTTTGCCGGGTTTCACCTGCGCAAGAGAATCCATGTGCGCGTTGTAGACCGCGTTGTAGATGTCGGTCAGTTTCCCGTCCGGCTGCCCCACCGCGACGGTGCGGGTCATGTCGGAACAGTATCCGCCGAAGGACGCGCCGAAATCGAAAGTGACCAGATCGCCTTTTTCGATGATTTTGTCGGACGGCACCGCGTGCGGCAGGGAGCCGTTGACGCCGGACGCCACGATGGTATCGAAGGCGGGACCCGCGCTTCCGCGCAGGCGCATCTCGTGCTCCAGCAGGGCGGCGGCGTACTTTTCGGTCATGCCCGCCTGCAGCTGCCCGAGCAGCGCTTCGAACGCCTGACAGGAAATGGCGGCGGCTTTGCAGATCATGTCGATCTCCGCCCGATCCTTCACCGCGCGCATCTCGAGGACGATATCCGGCATATCGATCAGTTTCACCCCGTCAAGGGCGCTTTCCAGTTTGCGGAAGGCGTTCACCGTGAGGATACCCGTCTCCACATACAGTTCCTTTGCGTTCTCTTCGGAAAGAAGACGGCTGAGGATCTCTTCCCGTGTCAGGGAAAGACTCGTGCGCTCGATTTTGCACAAGGGGCTCTGACGCTCCGCCTGCTCGATATAGCGGAAATCGGTGATGATGACGGATTTTTCGGGGGTCACGAGAAGGCAGCCTTCTCCGGTATAGCCCGTGAGATAGAACATGTTTTTGCGGTTATCGATGAGAATGTATCCCGCAAGGCGCTTGCGCAGTTCCGCTACACGATCCATACCATGCCTCCGACAGCGATATCCATGGTTATTATAGCACAACTTTTCCGTCTTGAACAGATAGTTTTGATAACTTACAATTAATTTTCATTATTCTATTGTACTTTTTGTCCCGTTGTGATAGAATAATTGTAGTTTGTGACCCTATTAAATATTATGGAGGTATGCTCTTATGGCCGATATGAATGCCATCATCACCGCAGTCAAGGACGGAAGAAAGAAGATCGTCGAGCAGCTCGTCAACGAAGCCCTCGCGGAAGGCGTTTCCGCGGAGACCATCCTGAACGAAGGCCTCATCGTCGGCATGACCGAACTGGGCGAAATGTTCAAGACCGGCGAAGTCTATGTTCCCGAGATCCTGGTCGCCGCCCGCGCCATGAAGGCGGGCACCGCCATTCTGAAGCCCCTGCTGGTAGACGCCAATGTCCAGTCCCTGGGCACCGTCGCCATCGGCACCGTCAAGGGCGACCTACACGATATCGGCAAGAACCTGGTCGGCATGATGCTGGAAGGCAACGGCTTCACCGTGATGGATCTGGGCGAAGATGTGGCTCCAGAAGCCTTCGTCGAAGCGGTCAAAAACGGCGCGCAGGCAATCGGCATGTCCGCCCTGCTCACCACCACCATGCCCAACATGCAGGTGACCATTCAGGCCCTCAAGGACGCGGGTCTGCGCGACAAGGTGAAGGTGCTGGTCGGCGGCGCCCCCATCACGCAGGAATTCGCGGATCAGATCGGCGCGGACGGCTACTCCACCGATGCCGCTTCCGCCGCGGAACTGGCCAAGAAACTGCTCGCCGAATAACGCCCCGGCAGAAACCGTTTGTATAGAGGTATGACACTATGAATATGCGTGCCTGGCTCAATGATCTGCGCGATAATCCCGTCAAAAAGGCAATGCCCATCCTCTCTTTCCCCTGCGTATCTCTGCTCGGCGTTACGGTAAAGCAACTCATTTCGGATGCGGACCTGCAGGCAAAAGGCATGAAAGCGGTGGCTGACCGCGTGGACAGCGCGGCTTCCGTAAGCATGATGGACCTTTCTGTGGAAGCGGAGGCATTCGGCGCCAAAGTCCGCTTTTCCGATGACGAAGTGCCCACGGTCATCGGTGCTTTGGTGGAGGACGAAGCTGCCGCCGAAGCGCTCGCGGTTCCCGCAGTGGGCGCGGGGCGCACCGGGCTGTATGTGGATGCCATCCGCAAGGCTTGTACGCTCATTGATGACCGTCCCGTGTTTGCGGGCGTGATCGGACCGTTCTCTCTCGCCGGACGCCTGATGGGCGTTTCGGACATCATGATCCGGTGCTATGAGGAGCCGGACGCGGTGCATACCGTCATGAAGAAGTGCACTCGGTTCCTCATCGAATATGTGAAAGCGTACAGACAGGCCGGGGCTAACGGCGTCATGATGGCGGAACCCCTGACGGGGCTTCTCTCGCCGAAACTGGCGGTGGAGTTCAGTGAGCCGTATGTGCGAAAGATCGTCGAGGCGGCGCAAACCGATGACTTCCTCGTGATGTACCACAACTGCGGAAACGGCACCATCCGCCAGATCGACTCCATCCTGCGCACGGGCGCCGCGGCGTACCATTTCGGAAATTCCATTTCCATGAGGGAAATGTTGGAGCACATCCCCGCAGACATCGTGACCATGGGCAATGTGGACCCCGCAGGACAGTTCTGCCGCGGCACAACGGATTCCATCCGTGAAGAGACCCTGAAAATTATGGGCGAGTGCTGCGCCCATCCCAACTTCGTGATCTCATCCGGCTGCGATATTCCGCCTGCAAGCCCCTGGGAAAACATCGATGCGTTCTTCGGGGCCGTGAGAGATTATTATATGCAAACGCTATAAGTTTATTTCGGGAAACCGCTTGCCGAAATAGAAACAATAGTGATGATTTCCGAAAGGAAACCGTATATACGGTGTTGGGCTGCTATCAGGCTGCATACGATCTAAATCAGAGAAGAAGTTATGCGCATACCATTGAACAGTGGCATGCCTTGCTTCGCCCGCATGCAGAGGATTGGAAACCGTTGGAGAAACGCAAGTTCTTTTCCGAAGGCCAAGACGATGAATAAGGGATTGATTTCCAGGTGAGTAATCATTGGCAGCGCGTCCTGAAATAGTCAATGCGGGATGCGCTGCCTTTTTGTTCCGTACTTTTCTCTGTTATTTCATGTCAGTCACTATGATAATCATTGTTTATGTTCAGGTCGATGAGAACTTATTCTGCAGGGATTCTTTCGATATCGACCTTACGAAACTCGATCCCGCGATCTATTCCGGCATGTACCACAGCATCGGGACTGTGCTGGGGAAGATAGGGGATTTTTCGAAGGGCTGAAGCGGAAATTGCCGAAAGACGAAACCCCATTGGAGGAGTTGTGGAACCGGTTTTGCAGCCGACGGGTACGACCTGCGGTCAGGCTTGTATCGCGATGATCACCGGGCGGAAAATCGAAGAGGTCATCCGGGTCATGAAGACGGACGGACCGACAAGCATCGGTCAATTGATGGAAGCGCCGGACTATTATCAGATCGGGCACGCGGAGAAGAACACACGCATTTCCAAAAAGAATCCTGTCCGGCACGGCTATCCGATCCTGACCGTGCATATGGACGCGGGCTGCACGCACTGGACGCTGCTGTATCATGGGAAGTATTATGACCCCGAATTCGGGTTAATCTGCGGGGAATATGCTCACGGTAAAATCACATCATTTCTTGCGGTTTACGAATAAGTGCAGCGGATATCCGGATACGGAACGCAATCTGAAATCTTGCGGCAAAAGACGGAGGAAGCACTTGCATCCTCTGTCTTTTTTTTCTGTTGATTTGCCCTTCTGTGCGTGCTATAATGTTCCCGTGAGTTCGTTTTGCGGAGGTCATTATGGATTTTAAGCAGTTTCCCCTTGAGAAATTCCTCGCCCTGCGTGAGGAAAAAGAGAAGAATCTCAGGGACTTTTACGCGCTCAAAGGCAAGCGCGTGGCGGTGGTGCAGAAGCCCGGTTACGCGTTCACGCGGGCGATCTGCCGTTACCGGGACAGGCAGTTGGAAAGTGAACTGGATTTTCTGGCGGATGCCATGAAGTACAAAAGCGACTTCATGTTCACTTCGCTGGAGCCCTGGGTCGGCGTGGGCGTGTACGCCTCCGCTTTCGGCTGCAAATATGAGTGGAGCGATTTTGACGCGCCCCAGACCCGCCCCATCCTGAAAAGCACGGATAAGATCAAAGACATCAAAGTGAAATCTCTGTCCGAATGGGAGGAGATGAGCGAGGTCCTGACCCGCATCCGCTATTTCAAGGAAGCGACGGGCGGTCAACTCGGCATCACGCTCACCGACACCCAGTCGCCCAATGACACGGCGTCCCTCATCATGGACACCACGGAGTTCTTCACCGCCTGCCTCGCGGAGCCCGAAGAAGTGGAGCCGCTGCTGACTGCCATCACGGACAAGATCATCGAGTATTCAAAGATCCAGATGGAGGAGATCGGCGATCTTCTCGCAGGCCCCGGCCACATCGCCATCTGCGGAATGGGCGTGCCCGGCATGACGCTCTCCGATGACAATCTGGCGATCCTCTCGCCCAAGGCGTACCGCAATTCTTCGGCGGAATACATGCAGCGCATCAGCGACGCGTTCGGCGGGCTGTTCGTCCATTCCTGCGGAAGTTATGTCCATAATGTGCCGGAGGTGCTGACCTGCGGAGGTCTCAGGCTCCTCGACTGCGCCATCGACAAAAGCGCCGATCCCACGCCCAACGATCCCGCGAAGATGGCGGATGCCCTCAAGGGACGGGACGACATCATCCTGCAGGTGCGCCTGTCCATCCGCAACGCGGATGCGGTGAAGCCCCTCCTCGACGCGGGCACCCGCATGATCGTGCAGTTCAGCCCCGATCCCGATATCGAGGTCAGCAACCGGCTGTATGAGGAATTCCGGGAGAAATTCGGAATTTGAAAAAACCACCCGAAAGGGTGGTTTTCCTTTATTTTCCGACGGCTTTGCGCAATAAAGCGGTGAGTTCTTTCCGCACTTCTCCGTTGCTTTCGGGGTCGCGGTTCACTTCCCACAGGCGCTTGAGATCGAGGGCGCGGAGCCGCTCCTCCTCCGTGATGTGCCCGTGGCGCACCTCGCTCTTCAACCACATTTCGCAGGAGCCGATCCAGTCCTCGTCGCAACCCACATCCTCGGGGCAGCGCTCGATCTTGGTGATATCAAGGCGGTCGTAGTACAGGCGGCAGGCGGCTGTTTCGGGCGTAGTTCCCGCGCCCGTGCGCACCTCGAACACCGGGTCGATGGCGAGCACGCCGTAGCCTGCGAGAGCGCCGTGTTCGTTTTCTTCCACGAGGGACTTATGGACGCTCGCGCCGACGATCTCACAGATGTAGTTGGTCCAGCGCGCGCCAAGTTTGTGGCTGTACAGCACCTTCGCTTCAAGATTGATGGGGCACTCCGCGATACCGCAGGGACGCACTTTCCGGGAGGACAGGGGCGTGCAGCCCATCACATCGATCTCGCTGATGCCCTTGGGTACGGGACAGCCCGCGATCCAACTTTCACGGATCATATTGCTTCCGAAATAACTGATGACGCATTCCGGCACCTCCCGCAGGTTGGCGTAGCCCTGCTTGATGCCGTCTTTCCAACCGTTTTCACTCAGGTCCCACTCGTCCGCGTCCGTGTGGAGGTTGGACAGGGTGAAGGAGAAAAAGTTGTGCCCGATCTGGCTTCCCATGGTGACGGGCGTGGTGTTCATGTTTCCGAAGCGGTCGCAGGTGGTGACGAAATAGGCGATCTGCGGCGGCTGGATGAAGCGGTGGTGAAGACCGTTCAGTTCACCGTTTTCGCAGGAATAGCGGATGATGTCCATGGCGGCGCCTCCTGTCATTGTTTGTCCATACTTTATTCCCTCTTTCTGCGTTTGTCAAGCCGAAATACAGTAAAATTTCTCCGTTTGTACAATTGCTGTACACGCTTCGGGCGGGTATCATTTGCGGTGTCGGAAGGCGGAAACCGCCGAGATCACACCGGCAATGAAAGAGGTAAATTATGAGAAGCATCACCACTTTTTCCATCCAGTACGCGCACCGCTTTTACGGATTTTGCGGCGAGGCGCTGTATCTGCACGGCCACACGGGCATCCTCACCATCGAGGTGGAGGACAGCGTAAACGAGGGCGTCAACATGGTCTTTCCCTGCAATGAGATCCAGAAGACTGCCTGGAGCGTCCTCAAAAACTTCGACCATGCCCTCATCCTGCGTCGGGACGACCCGCTGCTGCCCGCGGTGCTTACCGTCTATGAGCAGCAGGGCATCAAAGACGGTCATCCCCAGAACACCATGAAGGGCGCGGCGTTCAAGACGGACCTGGCCTGCGCCTATCCCGACTGCCGCCTCGTGGTCACGAAGGAGACCATGACCGTGGAGGGATTCATCAAAATCGTGTATGACCTTTTGAAAGACAAACTGAATATTGCAAAGATCACCTTTACCAGCGGTGCCAACGCGGCTAGTCAGGAGTATGAAGTCTGCGGAAGCGTGGACCGCTGCCCGAAGTGCGGCATCGCGATGAATGAGCATGGTGTCTGCCCGAAGTGCGGATACCGGAAATAGGCGTGTAAGCGCCGCGGCGGGGGAAACCCCGCCGTTTTTTTCGTGGAATTTTACCCGAAACTATTGCAAAATTCTTAAATATATGTATAATATATGACACAGACTCGGCGCGGTATGGTGATCACAGGTCTGTACCGCACCAAAGTAGAAAGTGAATTCTGGAAGGAGCTATCATATGGAACAGTTTATGGAAAAAGTCAAGGCGGCTATGGATAAGTTCATCGCGAAGGCCAAGGTGATGATTGAGAGCGCCGAGGACACCACCTATCAGTATGATCCTCAGGACATCGAGAAAAACAAGTGGCAGGGCTGGCTGTCCTATCTGGGACTTTTGAGCCTCATCCCCTTCTTCATGAATATGTACGGTTCCAAAAAGTCCGAATACGGCATGTACAACGCCAAGCAGGGTCTGAACCTTGCCATCATCGAACTGGTCGCCATCCTCGTGCTGGACATCGTCGACGGTCTGCCTCTCATCGGCTGGATTTTCGTCATCGCCGGCTGGCTCGTGAAAATCGCCGCCTGCATCCTGTCCATCATCGGCATCGTGAATGTCTGCAACGGCAAAGCCAAGGAATTGCCCTTCATCGGCAAGATCAAGATCATCAAGTAATATCAGTCATAAGAAACCGTCCGGATTGTCCGGACGGTTTTTTTGTATGCCTTACAGGTCTATCCTCTCGAAACTTCTGACGGATGCCCTGACCGCGATGCAGGTCATCAGCGCGTACAGCACGATCCCTCCCGCGAGCGCAGGCCACTGCACCTCGGGATGATCGAAACCGAAGGCGTTCATCGCGTCCATGCCGGGGAAGAAGTGGAGGCTCTCGGCAGCCGTGATGACGAGGAAGCAGACGATCGTATAGAGGATAAAGGGCTTTCCGAACTTGTAGGCGGTTTTGAAGTAACCGCGGACGAATACGAGGTTGTAAAGACCCATGATCACGAGGCTGAATCCCAGATACAGGGGATTGGCGTTCATGAGGGCGTTGCCCGTGTAGGCGGAGGCGTCCCGGAAGACCGTCATGCGCAGGAGGACGCAGACAGCGGAAACGAGAAAGCCCGCGGCCTCGATTATCATGACGAACAGGAACTTGCTCCTGACCACATCCTTTTTCGCGATGGGCAGGAGAGCGGAGTACAGGGTGTCGCTGCTCTCGCGGGCGGTCTGGAAAGAGTAGAAGATGCCGAGGGTCAGAAAGAAGGTGCCCACGAGGATCGGGTAGCCGGGCACGAGAGTCAGAAGACTCGACAAAATGAACCAGAAGGTGAGGGGAGAGGCGGCCAGTTTCACTTCTTTATACAGTAGTTTACGCATTGCGGGCCTCCTTTTCCAGACGCAGCATGGTATCTTCGAGGGTCTCGCCGCTCTGTCCCGATTCTTCGCGGAAGGCTTTGATGCTGCCGCTCGACACGATCCTGCCATTCCTGATGTACACGATGTCATCCGCGCACTTGTCCAGGTCGCTCGTGATGTGAGTGGAGAAAAAGACGGTCATGCCGCGGCGCCTGAGTTCGGTGAACAGGTCGGTCAGTTCGTCCCTGGAGAAGGGATCGAGGCCGCTGGTGGGCTCATCGAGGATGAGCAGTTCCGCTCTGTGGGAGAGGGCGAGCAGCAGATTGACCTTCACCTTCATGCCCTCGGAAAGTTCGTGAGGCGCTTTATTGGGGTCCAGGCTAAACAGTTTCAGGCAGGTTTCGCAGGCTTCTTCGTCCCAGTTATCGTAGAAAGTCTTTGTGACGGAGATGAGTTCACTGAGTTTCCTGCGCGGATAATAGTTGACCGCACCCGTGGAGTAGCCCACGCGCTGCTTGATGGCGGCCTCATTGCCGCTTAAGTCCATGCCGAAATAGCGGATGTCTCCGCCGTCCGGATGGATGAGGTTCAGCATCGCCTTGATGGTGGTGGTCGTGCCCGCGCCGTTTCTGCCGATGAAGCCCGTGATGCGGCCCTTTTCAAGGCTGAAACTCACATCATCCAGCAGGAAGGACGGGTACTTTTTGCTAAGCCGGTCGACCGTTAAAATGCTCACTTGTCTTCTCCTTTGAAAATGCGGTTCTGAAAGGCCTCAAACAGTTCCTTGCGGGGAATGGCGAGGCCCTGTTCGATGTCGCCCAGAATAACGAGCGTGTCGCCGCTCTTGATGTGGAACAGTTCCCGCGCCTGCTTCGGAATCACGATCTGCCCCTTTTCGCCCACGGTCGCCGTCCACGCGAATTTGCCGGAAGGAAATTTCTTCTCCATACCCGCCTCCATAAAGTATGATTTGTATAACAAATTATACCGTTTCAAGCGCGATTTGTCAAGAGAACCCCCGTCCGTATTTCGGACGGGGGTATGTATTAATGAGGTATCTGTCTCATTTACTATATGCTGTATGCCGCTTTCTTCTCAAAGGGAAGGATTTCCGGTACGCGGGCGGATATCATCCGCCCCTACGGGGCCACATTTGGCGGTATCCGTAGGGGCGGCAATTTGCCGCCCGCTATTATTCGGGAAGAGCGGCAGATGAGGTCGTGCCTTATTTCTTTCCCTCGTGCTGGTCCTTCGCCTTGTCCGCTTCCGCCGCGTTCTTTCTGGCGGCTTCCTTGTTGGCGGCCATTTCTTCTACCGTCTTCGTGTGCAGGCGGGCGGCGCCTTCGGTCACGATGGGCGGAATCAGCGTGCCTTCCGCTTCCGCTTTCGCCCAACGCTGCTTCGCCTTGGCGATTTCGTCCGCATACTGGGGCAGCCACTGCTCCTGGGCGATGAGCATCTCGTCCACCATCTGCCAGATCTCGCCGGTGTTGCAGACAGCGCCGACCAGCGGGTCCATCATCATGGCCTGACGGAGGAGGTTGATGTCCGCGTGGGCACCCGCTTCCACGGCGAGGCGCTGCACGGTGATATTGCTCATGCACATGGCGGCACAGCCCAGAGGCAGGTCGCCGATGGAGGGCATGTTGATGCCGAAGCGGTCTACGAAGCCGGGCGCCTCGACGATGCAGTCATCGGGCAGGTTGGTGATGGTGCCGTTGTTCACGCGGTTGAAGTGTCCGCGGTAGACGCGGCCGGTCTCCATAGCTTCGATGATGTAGCTGCCGTGCTCACGGCTGCGCTTGTCATAGATGAACTCGCGGGGCGGCTCCTTCATCCAGTTCGGGAAGTCGGTCTCGAACCAGTTGCGGCCTTCGGTGCACACGCGCAGATAGCCGCCGGTCTCACCGTTGATCCAACTGGAGAGGTCGATCCAGTCCTTGATTTCGCCTACGCGCTTCCTGTACCACGGCACATACTCGGACAGGTGGCCGTTGGATTCGGTGCTGAAGTAGCCCATGCGCTTCATGATGTCGATGCGGACCTTTTCGGTGATGGGCAGGGTGGGATGCTTTTCGAAGGCTTCGAGCAACTCTTCCCCGCTCACATCCACGCCGCGCTTCTTGACGGACACATACCAGGTCATGTGGTTGATGCCCGCGCAGACGATGTCCACATCCTTGAGGTCGCAGCCCAACGCGTTGGCGATGGTCTGATGACCGCCCTGCACGCCGTGGCAGAGGCCCACGCAGTTCACCTTGCCGTACTTGTTAGCGTACCAGGTGACCATGGCGTTGGGATTACTGTAGTTGAGCAGCAGGCAGTTGGGGTCTGCCACCTCGCGGATATCCTTGCAGAGACCTTCGAGGAAGGCGATGTCGCGCTGGGCATACATGATGCCGCCCGCGCAGAGAGTGTCGCCCACGCACTGGTCCACGCCGTACTTGAGCGGGATCTCAACATCCAGTTTGAAGGCATCCAACACGCCGATGCGCACGCAGTTGATGACATACTTCGCGCCCGCGAGGGCTTCGCGGCGGTCGAGCGTGGGCTTGATTTTGACGGTCAGCCCGTTGTGCTCGATGTCCCGCTGGCAGAGCTGATAGACCATATCGAGGTTGTGCTCGTTTATGTCCATGAAGGCGATCTCGCTGTTTTGCAGTTCCCTGACCGACAGGATGTCGGAAAGGAGACCGCGGGTAAATCCGATGGAACCGGCGCCGATGAACGCGATTTTGCAGGGCATATGATTACCTCCCAAGATTCAGGAATTTGAGATTCGATTTACAGGATAACCGCAGGCAAATCCTCTTGCCTTTCCCGCTCCGAGGAGAAGGTGCCGCCGTCGCAGGCGGCAGAGGAGGAGCGTTTACATGGTATTGCCGGATATGCTCCTCATCAGTCACGGCTTCCACTCGAGGAGGGGAAGCCAAGGAGTTACGACAGAGATCTCAGATTCACGATGAACTTCACCACATTCACCGCGCACTGCTGGGCTTCCGCGATGTCCACGCCGCCCATATCATTGATGGACGGTACGAGGGTCCGCTCGCTCACCTCACCCGGCATCAGCACATCCACCTGCGCGCGGATGCGGTTGGCGTCATTCCGGATATCGGGGAATTCGGGGTTCGCGGCTTCCTGCATCCACCAGTCGGTGATGACGAGACCCTTGTAACCCCATTCGTTCCTGAGGATACCCGTGCACAACTCCCAATGATAGTGGCTCCAGACGCCGTTCACTTTGTTGTAACTGCTCATGAGGCAGAGGGGCTTCGCCTCGGTGACCGCGATCTCAAAGCCGCGCAGGTAAATGTCGCGCAGCGCTCGCTCGCTCACGCGGGAATCGTGCTTGTTGCGGTTGGTCTCCTGATTGTTGCAGGCAAAGTGCTTGGGGCAGGCGGACGCGCCGCTCGCCTGGATACCGCGGATCACCGCCGCGGCGGTCTTGCCCGTCAGGAACGGGTCTTCGGAGTAATATTCGAAATTGCGGCCGCAGAGAGGATCGCGGTGGATGTTCATGCCGGGTCCCAGCAGCACATTGGTGCCGCGAAGGGACATTTCCTTTCCGAGCAGGGTGTAGAGTTCCGTGATGCCCTCGGGGTCGAAACTGCTGGCGAGCGCCGTACCGCAGGGGAGGAGGGAGCAGGCGTCCTTGAGCCTGATGCCGGAAGGTCCGTCCGTGGTCACGATGACGGGCACGCCCTTTTTGCGCAGTCCTTCCGTGACGCCGCCGATGATGCCCGCGTTGCCTGCGGGACCGAAGGCGCTGTTCATTTTGCCCTCGCCGTGGGTGATGTCATCGAGTTCCTCTTTCGTGAGAGACGACACGAAATTTTCCGCCGATACCTCGCCCGAAAGCACCCTGTCAAAAGTATATTCACAGCCTGCCGCGGGGATCTGGTCGGGGAGGTTATCGAGGATCTCCTTTTTCAGATCCTTCTGCCTGACGGGCACATCCTCGTACGCGGGAACGCCGCCCTTGTTCACGAGGCGTCTGAAGCCGCATCCGGGGCGGACGGCGCACTGCTCGGAGAGGGTCTTGACGACTTCGGTCTCCGCCTTTTCAAGGCGCAGTACCTCGCGTGCTTCCCGCACATTACCGCCGATAAAAACGGCGTAGGAGCCCGCTTCCAGCACGCGGCAGGACCTGTGTCCCGTGACGCCGCTGTCATCGTAGGGCGCGAAGGCGGTGAGGTCGATGCGGATGGTCAGGGTCTCGCTTTCGCCGGGGGCGAGTTCTTTGGTTTTCTGAAAGCCCGCGAGGATGCGGGCGGGATTGCCGAGTTTTCCATTCGGGAAAGACAGATAGGCGAGCACCGTTTCGCGCCCCGCCCGGTCGCCCGCGTTGGTGGCCGTGCAGGTGACGGTGATGCCGTTTCCGCTTACTGCCGCGGAGGCGTCCTTTTTGAAGTTCGTATAGGAAAGTCCGTATCCGAAGGGCCATAGCACCTTATCCTTGGCGAAGGTCTCGAAGAAGCGGTAGCCCACATAGATGTCTTCGGTGTACTCGTTATACTCCTTGCCGCCGAAATGCGCCGCGGAGGGATAGTCTTCATAGGTGAGGGCGACGGTGTCGGTCAGGCGGGCGGAGGGGTTCACCCTACCCGTCAGGATGTCGGTCAGAGCATAGCCGCTCTCCATGCCGCCCTGCCACGCGTAGACGATGGAGGTGAGTTTATCCCCGAACTCGCGGGTCCAGCCCATGTCGATGATGTTGCCGCAGTCCATGACCACGCAGACTTTGGCAAAGCACGCGGTCACCATGCGGAGCATGCGCTTTTCGGCGTCCGTCAGATAGTAACTGCCTTTTTTCAGGATGTTTTCGCGGCTCTCGCCTGCGGCGCGGCCGATGACCACGAGTGCCATGTCATTTCGGGACGCGGCGTCCGATACATCCCCGCGCCTCAAACGCATCTCGGGATTGCTCATGGGCCAGTGTCCCCAGTAGCCTTCGTCGGGTACATTCTTGGGAAGAGCGCACCACGCGGCGTACTTGTCCGCCAGGGCGGTATCAAACTTCACGCCCGCGTCCCGAAGCCCGTCCATGAGCGTGGAGCGGTAGGGGGTCACCACATCGCCGCCGGAACCATAGCCGACGGTAAAGTAGTTGACCGCGCTGCGCCCGAAGACGGCGACCTTCGTGTCCTTTCCGATGGGCAGGAGCCCGCCTTCGTTTTTGATTAGCACGATGCCGTCCGCCGCCATTTTCCGCGCGGCGGGCAGAATCTCGGGCAGCGCCAACCCGGTCTGCAAAATCCCCTGATTGAGTTCCTGCTCGAGCCCCGTGGTCTCGTGCTTTTTCTTGTAGGACGCGATGAGTTTGCTGATGAATTTGTTCATGAAAATCATCCTTTCGGAAAATAATCAGTACACCACGACTTCCGACCGCGCCATGGGCACCCAGGCTTCCGTGCCGTTAACCAGGCGGATTTGGTACCAGGCGCCTTTTTCGCCGAGGTAATCGTAAGTGCCGCCTTGATTCAGCCACACGATGGAACTGCCCGAATAGTCGGCTTTGTTCCGGGCATTGGTGCCTTCGGTGATGAGCACCTTGCGGATGAGGTAGTCTTCGGGATCATAGATAAATCCTGCGTCAACAAGGGCGGCTTCCGCCTCCGCCGTATCGGCGGGCGCGTAGTCCCACTCGAAATCGAAGGAATCGCGGAGGATGGCTTTCGTCTCGTTGCGCAGATAGAACAGGTCGTAATACCCGTCTCCGATGTCGACGGTCAGGAAGGTGTCGAAGGAGCCGGTATAGCGCCACGCGGAAACGGAAGAGTTGTTCGTGGCGAAATACAGCGCCGTATGCACATCCTCGTCGAACAGATAGTATAGGTCATAATTGTTCATCCGCCGCACGAACGCGTATTCAAAGGGCGAAGTTTCCTCTGCGGGTGCGCAGGCGGTCACGAGGGCGAAAATCAGGATGAACGCGAGGAACTTTTTCATTTATGCCTCCTGTTTGGTCAGAAAATCGCAGAGGTCGCGGATCTCTTCCGGATCCTCAAAGGAGTGGGGATGGTGTCCGCAGGCGGGCTTCACGCGGATATAGAGTTTTCCGCCCGCACGGAGAAAATCGTTGATGAAGGGCATGGCGTTCTCATCGCAGGGGACCGTTTCATCCGTGTTTCCCGCGATGACGGCGAGGGGGATGCCGAGGGACGCGAACTCGTCGCCGCGTTTAACGGGACGGGCGGCAAGACAGTCAAAGATGCTGTCTTCGGTTTCGCCGTAGCAGGCAAGGCAGTCGCCCCATTCGTGCTCGCGGGAGCCGATGCCCTTGCCCATTCCGCCGGGCCAGGATGTCACATCCAGCACGGGCGCGTCCAGATAGATCCTGTCCACGCACTCGGGATAGGCGAGGGCGAAATTCATGGCGTAGAGGCCGCCGCGGCTGAAGCCGAAGAGGATCGCGCCTTCGCCGAATCCCCGCTCACGGGTCAGATACAGATAATATTCGTGCATCCGCTCCACCGCCCACGGGTTACCGTATTTGCCCGAAAGCCGTACATAGGTAAGGGCGTAGCCCCGCTTCACCATCTCGAGATCCGCTGCGGCGAAGGCGCCGAAAAACTCCGTCCGCCACACGAAGGGATTGCCGGAAAGAGGCTTTTCGGGCTTCACGAGGATGCACGCAAAACCGTTCCAAATAAAGTCTTCCCGTCCAAAGCCGAACCAGTCCGTCATTTATTCCTCCTCGTATTCGCCGCGCTCAATGCGCTCGTGAAGGTCGGTAAGATAGAACCAGCGCTCGGTCTTTTCTTCCAGTTGTTTTTCCGCCTGCTCTTTCTGCGCGGCCAGTTCGGTCAGTTTCACATAGTCGCTGGAATACAGGGCGGTTTGATTCTCGAGGTCTTTGATCTTTTCCTCCAGCGCCGCGATGTCCGCGTCGATGGCGGCAAATTCCTTTTCTTCCTTGAAACTGAAGCGCAGTTTTTTGCGTCCCTTGTGGGCAGCGGGCTTTTCCGCCGTTTGCGCGGGCTCGGCTGTCTTCTGCGAAGCCACAAGATCCCGGTAATCCGTGTAGCCGCCCACGCTGTCGATGAGGCCGCCCTGCCCGTCCAGAGTGAAGATGCGGCGGGCGAATTTATCGAGGAAATAGCGGTCGTGGGAGACGGTGATGACGGGGCCGGGGAAGGTCTCGAGATAGTCTTCGAGGATGGTCAGGGTCTGGATGTCGATGTCGTTGGTGGGCTCGTCCAGCAGCAGCACATTCGGCGCGCCCATGAGCACCTGCATGAGATAGAGCCGCCGCTTTTCGCCGCCCGAGAGGCGGGACGCCTGCGTGTACTGCATGGTGCCGTCGATGAGGAATTTTTCGCACAGTTGGGAGGCGGTCAGCGTGCCCTCGCTCGTCTGAATGGAGGAAGCGATGTCCTTGACCGAGTCGATGACCCGCTTGTCCGGGGGATAGACGGGCACTTCCTGACGAAGGTAGCCGATGTTCACGGTCTCGCCGCGGATGACTTCGCCGCTGTCGGGGGTAAGCGTTCCCGCAATCAGGTTCATGAGGGTGCTCTTGCCCGCACCGTTCCTGCCGAGGATACCGATGCGGTCCTCGCGGGTCAGGGAATAAGAAAAGTCCCTGATGAGGGTGCGCCCGCCGAAAGACTTGGTCACCCGGTCCAGTTCGATGAGTTTTTTGCCAAGCCGCGTGTGCCCCGTGGTGATGGAGATGCTGCCCTGTTCGGCGATGGGCGCGACCGCTTCCTTCAGGTCGTCAAAGCGGTTCACGCGGAATTTCTGTTTGGTGGAGCGGGCGCGGGCGCCGCGGGAGATCCAGGCAAGTTCATTCCGGTACAGCGCCATGAGTTTGCGCCGCGCGGCGGCTTCCGCCACCTCGCGCTCCGCCTTCATTTCGAGATATTTGGAGTAATTCGCCTCGTATTCGTACAGTTTCCCGCCGTCCACTTCCAGCATGCGGGTGCAGATGCGCTCGAGGAAATAGCGGTCGTGGGTCACCATGATGAGCGCCCCGCGGCGGCGCAGAAGCTGCTCTTCGAGGTAGGAAACCATCTCCACATCAATGTGGTTGGTGGGCTCGTCCAGAAGCAGCAGGTCGCTTTCGCGGATGAGCGCGGCGGCGATGGCGATGCGCTTGCGCTGCCCGCCCGAAAGGTGATCGACGGGCGCGGCAAAATCGGTGACGCCCAGTTTATTGAGGATCGCCTTCGCCTCATATTCCTTTTCGTCCGAACGGTTCGTGATATGGTAAAACACGGCGTCCAGCACGGAGAAACCTTCGGGAAATTCCGGCTGCTGGGGCAGATAGGAAAGTTGTACGCCGCCCGAAAGCGTCACGCTGCCGCTGTCCGGCATGAGCGCGCCCGCCATGATTTTGAGCAGGGTGCTTTTGCCCGTGCCGTTCACGCCGATGACGCCGATGCGCGCGCCCTCGGGGATATACAGCGAGACATCCGAAAGCACGGGTCCGCCGATAAAGGATTTGGAAATATGTTCAAGAGATAAAATGTTCATAGTTTTCTCCCGCAGATGGATGGGAATATTATAGCAGAGTCGGGGTGTATCCGCAAGGGGTGAAACACGACAAAACCTCCCCGCGTCTGCGGGGAGGTTCGTGCGTATGGGGTTCAGCCTTTTACCGCGCCGGCGATAAAGCTGTCCTGAATGCGCTTGCTGAGCAGCACATAGAAGATCAGCGTCGGAACGGTGGCGATGGTCAGCGCGGCGCCGATGGGACCCCATTCGGCGGAATACTGGGAGTTCAGTTCCTTGATGCCGACCGGCAGGGTCTTGAGTTTTTCGGAACTGTTGAAGATGGAGGCGAACATGAGTTCGTTCCAGCACTGCAGGAAGGTGTAGATGCCAACGGTCGAGATGGCGGGGATCATCAGCGGCGTGATCACGCGGAAGAAGATGCCCCATGTTCCGCAGCCGTCCAGGAACGCGGCTTCATCCAGATCGTAGGGGATGTCGCCCATGAAGCCCGTGCAGATCAGGATCGCCATGGACAGGGCGAAGGAGGAATAGGGAATGATCAGGGCGATATAACTGTTCAGCAGATTCAGTTTGCCCAACACGATGTACACGGGAACGATGGACGCGTGGATCGGGATGGTGAGGCCCAGCATGAAGAACTTGTTCATCATCTTGCGCCCTTTCCAGACAAGACGCGTCATCGCGTAGGTGGCCATGGACGCGGCGATCATCGTGATGGTAATGCTCGAGAACGCCACGATGATGCTGTTGACGAAGTATCTGCCGATGCTGCCCAGCCCCAGCGCGCGCTTGTAGTTCGACCAGATCCATTGGGTCGGCAGGCCCATGGGATTCTCGTACCAGATCTCGTTATTGTCTTTAAGGGAGAAGGTGAACATCCAGTACACCGGGAACAGACAGGTCACGGCCCAGGCAATCAGGATGAGGTAGATGATGATATTGCGGACGGTGATTTTCTTACCGGCGGTGCCGCGGGTAACCTTCAGTTTCTGATCCGGCTTTTTCATAGCGTATCATCCCCCTTGAAGATCTGATTGATGATGACGGCAAAGCCGAAACACATGATGATCAGCATGACGGCGATGGCGCTGCCGCGTCCGTAGGCATTTGCCTTGAACAACTGATTGAACATCAGCATGCTGGGCACCCACGCCGACTTCGGCGAATCGCCGATCATGATGGCAATCAGGTCATAGGATTTGAGCGAGCCGGTCACGGCGAAGATGACGGAAACGCGCAGGATCGGCTTGATGTAGGGAATGATGATGCGGCGGTTCAGCTGCCCTTCCGTGCAGCCGTCCAGCATGCCCGCTTCGCTGAGTTCCGGAGGAACGGACTTGATGGCCGCGTACATCAGCAGCATGTGATAGCCGACATACTGCCAGAGGGTCGGTACGAATACCGCCCAGATAGCCAGTTTCTTGTCGGCCAGCAGTGGCTTCTCCAGTACGCCCGCCGCTTTGAGCAGTTTGGAGATGGCCATGTTCTCGTTGAATATATTCTTCCACAGCATACCGATGACGACCGTGGAGATCATGACCGGCATGAAATAAATCGACACGAAAGCCCGTTCGCCGGGTATCTTCTTGGAGAGTTTGAGCGCGATCCAAAGAGCGAACGGCAGCTGGATGAAGGTGGACAGAGCCGCCAGCAGCAGCGCGTTTTTGATGGTATTTCCGACATCGTAGATGGGGCTTTTGAACAGTTTGACATAGTTTTCAAACCAGATGAAATCCTGCCTGTTCAGTCCCTTCCAGTCGAAAAGGCTGTACTGGATATTCAGAATGATGGGCGCGATCAGGACGCCGATAAACAGAAACAGCGCCGGCAGCAAAAACAATACGATGTTGATGCGGTAGCCGAGTGTTTTCTTCATGGTGATTCATCCCTTCGAAGAAGGGAGACGCCCTTCATGATCTCCATTTCAGAGCGTCTCCCTAAAGTTATGCTGTCAATTAAGCTTTGATCGCTTTACTGCAGATCGGCGGCCAGACCGGCGGCGAAGCCTGCGGCATCGATATCACCGGCGAACAGCAGGGCGATGTAGTTCAGATAGATGTCGGCCTGCTCGGCGCTCAGGAAGTTGTCGCCGAAGAGGACCATGCTCTGAGACTGGGCAACCATGTCGGCGACGGAGGCGCTGACGCGGTTGACGGAAGAGGTATCATAGTTGACGGCCCAGGCGGGCAAACCGGAACCGATCAGGTTGCCTTCGCGGGCGATGGTGCGGCCCATTTCGAAAGCGATCTTGGCGCAGGTCTCGGGATCCTTGGCGGTAGCGGTGACGGCCAGAGTGTCGTTGGGGCCGCCGACCATGTCGAACAGGTCAGCCTTCTCGGCATCGATCACGGGGAAGGGGATGGCTACGAACGCGTCACCGGCGGCAGCGACTTCGCCGCAGTTCCAGGAACCGTTCTGATAGAAGGCGGTCTTGCCGGCCAGGAAGGCCTGCTTGACTTCCTCGTTGCCCATCGCGGCGGCGTTGGGATCGAAGTAGCCCTTGGCGATCATGTCGGTGAAGATGGTCATGGCCTTCACAACGCCTTCCTGATCCCAGGAAGCGGCGCCGGTGTAGCAATCCTTGAGGCCCTGAGCGCCGATGGTCTTGACCAGCAGGGGCTCGGTGTACTCGGACAGGCACCAGTTTTCCTTACCGGCTACACCGAAGGGGATGATGCCGGCGGCCAGCAGGTCATCGCAGCACTTCATCAGCTCTTCGTAAGTCTCGGGAGCCTTTTCCCAGCCGGCCTTCTTGAGCAGATCGAGGTTGGCGAACAGAGTGACGACATTCATGGTGAGCGGTACGCCGTAGTGTGCTCCGTCATAGGTGGTGTTGGCCAGCATGGTGTCGGTCAGCTCAGCCTTGTACTCGGGCAGCACGCCGTCCAGGCAGTATACACGGCCGGCTTCAACGAAGTCGCCCAGGAAACTCATGGACCAGGTGAAGAAAATGTCCGGAAGACCGGTGCCGGCCTGCATGGCGGCCTTGATCTTGGTCTTGTAGGTTTCGTTCTCGGTGGGCTCCATGACGAGCACATAGTCTTCGCTGGAGGCGTTGAACGCTTCGATGGCGGCCTTGTAGGCGGGGGTGTTGGCATCGCTGTCAACGGCGATGGACCAGAGGGTCAGTTCCGTCTTGTCGGCAAGAGCCGCAGTGCAGGACAGAAGCATCATGGCAGCCAGAACCAGAGCAAGAATCTTTTTCATTGTGTTTCCTCCTTGTAGTATGCTTTCCTCATGCGTGCGCGGCGGTTCGGACTGGCTTATCCGTGCACCGCGAACGCATCTGTTATTTCACAAGGCCCGAGGCCCTGCAAAAATCATTTCCGGATCATCGGCCAGGGATAGCCGACGATCAGTTTTCCTTCGAAGAAGGATACATAGATGAGGGTATCGTCGAAGCCGCCGACATATTTGAGCATCACGGTCGCGCTTTCCTCATCAAACAGGTAGTTGCCGGTAAAGACCGCGTCCTCGAGGAACTTGCCGTTTTCGGTAAAAACGAAACTGCTCTGCGAGTCGCCCAGAGCTTTCCAGGTGCCGGTGATCTCGCCTTCGCCGCCGATCTGACTGATGCGTTCGTAAACAGCGGGAAGGTATACGGTCATCGTGTTTCCCATGGGCTCGACGGTCAGATCGAACTGCGAACCGTCGCCGCTCTCCAAATGGAGATACGCGTCTTCATACCGCCAGAGGACATCTGTTCCGAAATAATTTCCGCTCCCGTCTGCGTTCAGCACCAGCACCG
Source organism: Clostridia bacterium (assembly GCA_045598325.1). GTDB lineage: Bacteria > Bacillota > Clostridia > Christensenellales > Aristaeellaceae > RUG14130. The sequence continues at coordinate 23,679 of JAZLLT010000083.1, forward strand.
CTTTTTCCGGTTCATGCAGAAACGCCCACTCACCCGTGAACGCCTCCTCCTCAGCCGGCGCGCAGACACAGAGCAGCAGCGCGGCGATGAGGCAGATCAGCACAGGAAGGGAAGATTTGGCGGAATGCATCGGGAACTCCTTCCTCAGAATAACGGTCACATTCTGCAGTTACCTGCAACGGTTATCATTTTAGCACATGTGGCAATATTTGTCAACACTTGCCCTAAAAAACGGGGAAAGCATCCTCGTTTTTGTCGATTAGAGGGAAAAAACGGTAAAAATGCATATATTTTTGTCCCTAAGCGGAAAATAAGTGTCTCGAAAAGTTTACATTGCGTGTTCCGCAGATAAAAACAAGTGTCCGCCCCGCATAAACAACGGGGCGGACACAGAAGGCGGTATGTTTATTCTTCGCTGCCGGGAACGACGGTGGTGTCGGAACCGAAATACTTGATGGCCAACTGACCCAGCACGCCTTCCTCGCGCAGTTCCGCGATGGCGGCGCTGATGGCGTCGCAGAGGGTCACGGTGTCGTCGTCAAGGCGCATGGCGATGACCACATTGTCGGCTTCCTCGGTCTTGTCGACCACCTTGATGTCGGCTTCGGGATGGGCGACCAAGTAGTCGAAGTAGGAGACCTCCGCGTTGGCGGTGGCGTCCACGCGGCCCATGAGCACCAGTTCGATGGTCTGCTCGAGGTCATCTACCGCGGTGGTGGTGGCGCCGTAACTCTCGGTGAGGGCGGCGTAGGTGGAGGAGATGGTGTTGGCGGTCTTCTTGCCCTTCAGGTCTTCAAAGCAGGTGATCTCCGTGTTGTCGCCGCGGACGATGAGCACCGTGCGGTTGAAGGTGTAGGGGGCGGTGAGGCGGAAGTTTTCGGCGCGTTCTTCGGTGTAGTCCACGCCGTTGACCGCGATGTCATAGCGTCCGGCGTCGATGCCGCCGAAAATGCTGTCCCAGGGGCATTCCTCGAACTTCACGGTCACGCCCAGTTTCGCGGCGATGGCGTTTGCCACTTCCACATCGAAACCGGTCAGGATGTCGTCGTTCTGGTCGTCGTGGTAGGTCCAGGGCGCCCAGCAGCCTTCCATGGCGACGATGATGGTGCCGCGGGCCTTGATTTTATCAAGCAGGTCCTCGGCGCAGGCGAAGGAGCAGATGAGAAGGGAGAAAACCAGAATGAGAGAAAGGACCTTTTTCATGAGTTTGCCTCCTTATATTCCTCCGTTCAGACCCTGCAGAAACGCGCGGGCCCGCTCGGTCTGGGGTTCGGTGAAGAATTCTTTGGCGGGTGCCTGCTCGAGGATGTGTCCGCCGTCCATGAAGACCACTTTGTTGCTCACATTTTTCGCGAAGCGCATCTCGTGGGTGACCACCAGCATGGTCATGCCTTCTCCGGCAAGGTCGGTCATGACAGACAGCACTTCGCCGATGAGTTCCGGGTCGAGGGCGGAAGTGGGTTCATCGAAATAGATGATCTCGGGACCCGTGGCGAGGGCGCGCGCGATGGCGACCCCCTGCTGCTGTCCGCCGGAAAGCTGGATGGGGTAGTGGTCCATGCGGTCCGCAAGTCCTACCTTGCGCAGGGCTTCGGCGCCGATTTCGACCGCCTGTGCCTTGGGCATGTGCCGCGCGGTCACGAGACCTTCGATCACATTGCCGAGGGCGGTTTTGTTGGCAAAGAGGTTAAAGGACTGGAAGACGAAAGCGGTCTTTTTGCGCAGGCGGTTGATGTCCGCCCGCTTCATGCGCCCGAGGTCATATTCCTCGCCGTCAAACAGCATTTTGCCGCCGTCTGCCTTCTCGAGGAAGTTCATGCAGCGCAGCAGCGTGGTCTTGCCCGAGCCGCTGGGCCCGATGATGGAGACCACTTCGCCCTTGTTGACGGAAAGGCTGATGCCGTCTAAGACGGTCAGGCTGCCGAAACTTTTTTTGACATCCGATACGGAAATCATGCTTTACTCCTTGGTGAAGCCGCGCTTGGACAGTTGTTTTTCAATGAAGCGCTGCAGGAAAGTGAGCAGGGTGCAAATCATGAGATAGATGACCGCCACCTCGCAGTACAGTGCCAGCGTCTGATAATTCTTGGCGGCGATGCGCTTGGCTTCGGTGAACATCTCGATGACCGTGATGTTGTAGGCAAGGGAGGTGTCCTTGACGAGGCTGATGAGGCTGTTGGACAGGGCTGGGAAAGCGCTCCGCATCGCCTGCGGCAGGATGATGCGGAAGACCGTCTGCATGTAACTCATGCCCACGCAGTAGCCGGCTTCGAGTTGCCCCACGGGCACGGAATCCAGCGACCCGCGGATGGTCTCCGCGCAGTAGGCGCCTTCGTTGACCGAGAAGACAAGGATGGCGGTGGGGATGGGGTCGAGGTACAGACCGATGCTCGGCAGCCCGTAAAACACCACGAATAACTGCACCAGCAAGGGCGTTCCGCGGATGACCCACACATAGAAGCGGGCGATCTGACGGAGCACGGGCACTTTGGCATACTGAACCAGCGCGGTGAACACGGCGATCACCAGCGCAAGGGCAAAGGAAACGATCGTCAGGGGGATCGTGACCTCGATGCCCTTCAAAAGGATCTTCGGAAATGCGTCGATCAGGATGTTCAGGATCTTGCTGTTCATACTTGCCTCATACCCACAGATAGGAGCATTGTAGCATGAATGGAATTAAGATTCAAGTGTTCTTAACAAAGAATATACGGTGAAATAAAAAAGAGGGAAGAGGAATGAAAACGGCGGGAGCAAGCCCCCGCCCTACGGCGTAATATGCCCGGCCGTCCGCAGGGCGGGGGAGGTGCGCGTTTCTGAGGTTCCCTTGTGCAAAAGGAGCCGACTGAGGGATTGCCGCTTCTTCGATGTTTGTTGATTCCGACAATCCCTCCGTCACGCTGACGCGTGCCACATCTCGCCTGCGGGCTCGGTCAGGCGCGACTCTGAATGCCCACCGGGCATTCATTCACCCCCGCGCCCTTTACACAAGGGAGGCTTTCATAAAAAGCGGGCGGCAGATCGCCGCCCCTACGGGTTCGGGTATCGTAGGGGAGGCTGTCAGCCTCCCGCCGTAACTTCTATTGCTCCGTCACCAGCCGTCCGTCCTTTTCCCACACGGGCACGAAAATCGCGCGTTCCAGCGGGGTCTTGTTGGGGGTGTGGATGGTCAGGTATTTCTGCCCGTCAAAGGAAGTGAAGATCATGCCGTGGCCGCCGTCTTTTCCGAACAGCGGGCTTTCTTCCTGCTGCCACGGACCGGCAATACCGCCGCTCATGCTCTTTGCCGCGGTGATGGCGTAGCCGGTCTCGCAGAAGGAACTCCACAGAAGATACAAACTCCCGTCCGCCGCGCGGTACATATTGGGACCGTCGGTCACATAGGCGGTCTCCCGGCCGTGGGTGTCGGTCAGCGCCTTGATCCAGCCCTTCGCCTCGGAGGCGGCAAACAGCACTCTGGGTTCACCCGCGGGCGCGGACAGATCGTCCGTCAGTTCCATCGCGCAGATGGTGCCGTCCCCGATCTGCACCCACTCGTGGCAGAACACGAGGTAGGGCTTTCCGTCTTCCACATACAGCGTGCCGTCCAGGCACTCCCAGTCGCGCGGAGTGAGCGCCCGTTCGCTCCACGGACGGAACGGTCCTTCGGGCCTGTCGGCCTTCAGCACCGCGGTGCCGCGGCAGACGCCCGCGTCTTTGAAGGACGCGAACATATAGAACCTGCCCTTGTATTCGTGCACCTCGGGCGCCCAGAAATTCACCTTGCCCCAGTAGCCCTGCGGGCGGTCGAACACATTTCCGAGAGGTTCCCAGTTCACAAGGTCGGTGCCCCGGTAGGCTTCGAAGCCGAAACCGGTCCTCCAGATGTCCTTGTCCGTGCTGCCGTAGAGGTAGTAGTAACCGTTATGGGTCAGGATGTAGGGGTCGCGGATCTGGATTTCACTTGTCTTCATATTCGGTTTCTCCCTTATGCAAGTTCCATGAGATTGGTCGTGATGTAGTCCACGCCGCAATCCACGAGGTAATTTGCGATGTCCGTATTGTCCACCGTCCACACATTCACTTTGATGCCGAGCCTGTGGAAGGCTTCGACCGCTTCTTTGGTGATCACGAACCAGTCGGTGTCCAGATCCATCTTGTGCTGACTGAGATACGCGCCCATGCGCTCCACCCAGTCCGGGCGCAGGTTCCATTGACCCGTCAGAAACTGGCAGTTCTGATCCGGATAGAAGGCGCGCACCCTGTCGAGGTTATCCATGCTGACGCCGATGAATGTGGTGTGGTCGAGATAGTCCTCTTTCTCGAAGATATCCAGTATTTCGCGGATCTCTTCCGTCGTAAACTCGCTTTTGAACTCCGCCACGCAGTGCTTGCCGTACTTTTTGCAGGTGCGCACATATTCCTCCGGCGTGGGCAGACGGAGGGCGCAGGAGGGCGTTTCGCGGTCCACATCGTTCAGGGTGAGATTTCGCAGCGTATCGAACTCCGTCTGCTCGATGACCAGATCCTCCCGGCAGATCCTGCCGGTGGACGGGTCGTGGGCGCAGATGAATTTGCCGTCCTTCGTGCGCCAGATATCGGTCTCTATGCCATAGTAGCCGCGGTTGCCCGCGGCGGTGAAGGAAAGTTGAGTGTTCTCGCACTCGATGCCGCTGAGCCCTCTGTGCGCCACAAGAGGGAAGCCCGCGGGTACGCCGCCGAGCCTGCGCGTGGTGAGGGGCGGTCTGCGGAATTTGGAGATATGGGAATAGACCTCCTCCGCCATGCGCGCATAACCGATGAAGCCCATGTGCAGGCCGTCATTGGGCTGCATGATGTACTCCCAGCGGGGCGTGAAGCAGCGGTTTGCGGCGAGGTCGATGAGCGGCAGCCCCGTCTCTCCGGCGACCTTCCGCACGAAGGCCTGCGCCTGCTCCACCTGAGGCATATAGCCGCAGTTGGAGAGAGCGAGGTCCACGGTGGCGTTCGGCGGCGTCATGAGGTAGATGCGGGCCTTCGGCGCGTCCGCGCGCAGCAGGGAAATCAGTTCCCTGTAACACCTGTCCTCCTCACTCGTGCCTTCCGCGCTCTGTCCGCCGTTCGTGCCGAGCATCACGAGGATGATGTCCGCGTCACCCACGGGCGCGCTGCCCTCTTTATAATGCTTGAGATAGGTCGAGGACCTGTAGCCGCACTTGCCGTAATTCCGCACCTCGCAGCCCATGAGCAGCGACAGGAAATAGGGATAGTTTTCTTTATGAACATTCGCGATGCCCCGTTTCCCTTTGACGCCGTAATCGCCTTCGGTCAGGCTGTCGCCGATGCACGCAATGATCATGCCGTTTCCTCCGTTTTTTCAAGGATGTAGATGAGTTCGCTGCCCAGAGTGAAGCGCTTTTTTACGGTGAAGCAGCCGGGCAGGTTCGTTTCAAACCATTCCGCGTAGTTTTCCTCCATGTTCACCTTTCGCCCGCCCAGCGTGCGGGTAGGGAAGGTGACGCAGAAGAAGCGGGAATCAATGGCGGTCAGCAGCCGCATGGCACTGCCCTTTTCGTTTGTTTCGAGCACGGGCAGCAGTTTCATAAGGAGGGTCAGGTCGTAGGTTCCTTCGGGTACACGCACCGTGAGGTCGCTGCAGTAGGCGTCGATGTTCCAGCCCGCCGCCCGCGCCCAGTCGGAAATGAGGCTTGTCAGCGCCCCGTGCAGGTCGGTGGCGGTGATGCGGCTGATGCCGAGAGAAGCAAGATACAGAGGATTGAGCCCGCAGGCGGCGTCGAGGACGCTTTCCGGTTTCCCCGTCACGGCGAAAATTTCTCTGTATAATTCCTCCGCCGTATCCATGCGCTCGCGGCTGGACGCGTGCAGGCGCAGGGCATCATAAAGCGCCCCGCCGTCTCCTCCGAGGCAGCGGGCCATGCACTTGCGGGCGGCTTTCAGTTCCGCCGCGCTCATGAACGCGCCGCTCATGGCGTGCAGACGCTCGCGGGCCGCTTTTTCCGCTTCCGCCGCGTTGTTCCGTTTGGCAAACTGCTTTTCGAATTCGCTTCTCACGGTGTCGGGGCAGAAGTCTTTGTAGTTTTTGCTTGTGAGGAGTTTGTTGAGCGCTTCTTCCTTCGTCATAGTGCCTCGCGGATGAGTTCCATCACCCTGCCGTAAAAGCGCAGGTTGTGGGCGGTCGCCAGCCTCTGGGCGGAGGGGTCGCCCACCTTGAACAGATGCTGGATGTAGGCGCGGGAATAGCGGCGGCAGGCTTCGCAGGTGCAGTTTTTGTCGATGGGAGCGCCATCGCGGGTATGGTCTTCGTCCATGATGTAGAGGAACTTGTAAAAGCCGCTCCCGCCCGCCATCACGGCGTCCGGGGTCTCGCAGCCATCCTTGAACACATACAGCCGCTGATGCCGCGCTTCGCGGGTGGGGATCACGCAGTCGAAGAGGCTGTAGCCCATTTTGACCAGAGAGACGATCTCCTCGGGGCGTCCAACGCCCATAGCGTACTTCACCTTGTCGTCGGGCATGGCGTCCGCGGCGTTTTGAAGCACTTCGTCCAGCATCCTGCCGTTTTCGTCCGTGGGCCAACCGCCGAAACCGTAGCCGTCAAAGCCGATCTCCTCGAGGCGGCGTCCGCAGTCAAGACGCAGGTCGCGACTTCGCCCGCCCTGCACGATGCCGAACAGGAGGGGTTTTGCGCCCTTGCAATTCTTGACCAGACGGTCGTATTCCTCCCTGCAGCGCCTGTGCCACTTGACGGTCAGTTCCACGCTGCGCTTCTGGTCTTCGGGGCTGTCATCGGGATGGGTGCACAGATCCAGCGCCATCATGATGTCGCTTCCGTACATGAACTGCGCCTGGATGCATTTTTCGGGGGTGTAGTGGAGTTTTTCGCTGCCCATGTCCGGGCGGAACAAAATCTCCTTTTCGCGGATCTCGCCGTAATCGGCGTTTTCGCGGATCTGGGAATAGAGTTGGAATCCGCCCGAATCTGTGAGGATGGCGCCGTCATAGCCCGTGAATTTCTTGAGACCCCCCAGGGATTTGATGAGTTTCGCGCCCGGCTTGTTGTAAAGATGCCAGGTGTTCATCTCGCAGCCGGTGAGACCCGCCTGCTTCACATCATCGATGTCGCCCGCGCGGATGGCGCCGTAGGTGGCGTCCGGGAAAAACGCGGGCAGCGCGATTTCGCCCGAGGGGAGAGAAAGTTGTTTGACCATAGTACCTCTTACAGTCCCTCCGCGATGCGCAGGGTCGCGCTTCTGGAGCGGGGATTTTGATTGAGTTCCTCTTCGCCCGCGGTGACGGGCTTGCCGCTTATGAGTTTCACTGTCGGCTTTTTGCCGCACACGCAGACCGGGAAGGTCTTCGGGCAGGTGCAGGGGTTCATGAGGGAGCGGAAGGTGTTTTTGACGATGCGGTCCTCCAGCGAATGGAAGGCGATGACGCAGATGCGCCCGCCGGGATTCAGCATGGAAGAGAGGTCGCGGATGGCGTTTTCGAGGGGCGCCAATTCATCGTTGACCGCGATGCGCAGCGCCTGAAAGGTCCGCCGCGCGGGGTGGGAACCGTCCTTGGCCCGCACCTTTTTCGGGATGGCGGCGTCGATGATGTCCACCAATTGCGCGGTGGTCTCGATGGGATGCTGCTTTCTTCTGTCGCAGAGCACGCGGGCGATCTGCACCGCCCAGTTCTCCTCGCCGTAATCGCGGATGACGCGCACGATGTCCTCCATGCTCCAGCCGTTAACGATGTCCCGGGCGGTGAGAGACGCGGATTTGTCCATGCGCATGTCGAGGGGGAAGTCTCCCTGATAGGAAAAGCCCCGCTGCCCCTCATCCAGTTGATGGGAGGAGACGCCGAGGTCGAGGAGCGCGCCGTCGATCTTCGTGACGCCCTTCTCCGCGAGAAGCGCTTTCGCGTCATGGAAATTGCCCCGGATGGCGGTGAAATTGCCGCTGAGTCCGAGGCTTTCGATTTTTGCTGTCGCTGCGGCGATGGCTTCCCCGTCGCGGTCGATGCCGTACAGGTGCCCCGTCGTCAGGCGTTCGAGGATGCCGGAGGAGTGTCCTCCTCCGCCCAGCGTGCCGTCCACATAGATGCCGTCGGGCCTTATGGCAAGCCCGTCCATGCACTCGTGAAACAGCACAGGGATGTGATGGAATTCAAGTTTTTCAGACATCGGTTTCCTTTACGAAGCGGTCCCACACATAGGTGCGGATTTTGCTGAAAGTTTCTTCGTCCTTCATGAAGCGGGCTTGACCGTCCACCTTTTCGGCGCGGCGGATGAAGGAGGTGGAGGAAGAGGTGAACACCTCGTCCGCGTCCATGAGTTCGTTTAGGGAGTAGGGGCGCTCCTCAAAGGGGATGCCCAGATTTACGCAGGCTTCGAGGATGTGGCTGCGCGCGATGCCTGCGAGGATCAAATTGTCCGTGGGCGCGGTGATGAGCGTTCCGTTTTTCAGGATGGACACATTGGATTTGGAGCATTCGGTCACCCGTTCGCCACGGTGGAGGATGGCTTCGTAGCAGCCGTTTTCCTTCGCCTTCTGCATCGCCATGATGGAAGGGATGAGGTTCAGGGTCTTGATGTTGCAGTGCAGAAAGCGGGTGTCCTCCTCGGTGATCAGCGACACATTGGTCTTGAGGTCGGGGAACTTGTAGGGCGTGATCATCATCATGAGGTTCGCCTTTCCCTCGGGGAAGGGATGGGCGCGGCGGGCGGTGCCGCGGGAGACCTGCCAGTAAAGCACATTGTCGCCCTGATCGATTTCACCCATCATGCGGGTGAGTTCGTTTTTCAGTTCCTCTTTGGAAAGGGGCATCTCGATGCGCAGCATGGACGCCGAGCGGAACATTCTGTCCACATGGGCGTCGATGGCATAGATCTTGAAATTTCGGGTGGGGGTCGCCTCATACACGCCGTCGCCGTAATACACGGCGCGGTCGGTCATGGGCACGGTCATCTCATCGAGAGGACCGAAGGAACCGTTGTAGTAGCCAAGCGCGTTCATAAACGCCTCCGATAACGAGCGCGCGGGGGTACCGCGCGCAGGAGATTATTTGGTCGTGAATTCGTAAACGGTGGTGCTGCTGAAAGGATGATCGGCGTCGAGTCTCCAGGTGTCGTATCCGCTCTCACCCTCGTGGTGGACGGAATCGGGCGCGCACTGGGTCTCCAGGCACAGCGCCTTGCGCGCGGTATAGTAGCGCTTCTCGGCGGCGTTGTAGCGCTTCAGGTGGTTGGCGGTATACAACTGCACGGAGGGCATGTCGGTGTACACATTCATGACGCGTCCGGTCAGGCGGTCGCAGACGCGGGCGCAGGGACGCAGGCCGGTGAGATCGATGGGCTCGGACAGGACGAAGTTGTGGTCGTAGCCCGCGCCGATGGTCATCTGCCTGCTGTCTTTCTCGCAGGCGAAGCCGTCCGCGAGTTTCTTGGGCTCACGCAGATCGAAGGGCGTGCCCTCGACAGACGCCACACCCACGGGGATGCACTTGCCGTCCACTTCGGTATAGCGGTCCGCGAAGATCTGCACGGTCTGGCGGGCGACGGAGGGGATATTCTTCCTGCCGGTGCCGGCGATGTTGAAGTAGGTGTGGTTGGTGGGGGACAGGAAGGAGGGCTTGTCGGAGGTTGCCGCGTAGTTGATTTTGAGGGTGTTGTTCTCGGTGAAGGTGTAGGTGACGGTCACATCGAGATTGCCGGGGAAGCCGGTCTCGCTTTCGGGGAAGGCGTGTTTGAGAGTCAGGACCGCCTTGTCCGCGTCCGCCTCGATTTCCGCGTCCCAAACGCAGGCATGGAAGCCGAAGGGCACGCAGTGCAGCAGGGTAGTGCCGTTCTCGTTGGGCTTGAAGGCATAGTGCCTGCCGTCAAAGTCGAAGGCGGCGCCGGCGATGCGGTTGCCCACGGGACCGATGAGGGCGCCCAGGAATCCGCCGTTATTCACATACTGCTTGGGATCGTCAAAACCCAGCACCACATTGTCGAGGTTGCCCTTTTTGTCGGGCACGCGGATGGAAACGATGGCGCCGGACACATCGGTGATGGTGCAGGAAGCGCCCTTGCCGGTGGTCATCTCATATTTGAAAGACTGTTTTCCGAATGCTTTGCCGAAAGGCAGAACGCGGATCTTCATAAGCCGAACCTCCGATATTTGATTTATGCGCCTATTATACAGGGTTTGCGGCCGCAAATCAAGTATCAAAGGCGTTATGCTTGCATTTTGACGGGCAAATATGTTATAATATAAGGTAAGAACGCCGGGAAGGGAGTGATGGCATGGCGCTGATGGAATCATCCGAAATGTATCTGGAAACCATCTACATTTTGAGCAAAAGCCGTGAGACCGTGCACGCCGTGGATGTGTGCGAATACATGCACTTCTCCAAGCCCAGCGTTTCCAATGCCGTCAAGCACCTGAAAGAGGGCGGCTACATCACCGTGGACAAGGACCGCCACATCATCCTGACGGACGAGGGCAGAAAGGTGGCGGAGGAAATGTATTCCCGCCACACGGTGCTCACCCGCTGCCTTGAGTCTCTGGGCGTCAGCAGCGAGACCGCGGGAAAGGACGCCTGCCTCATCGAGCACGACCTGAGCACGGAAAGTTTCGAAGCCATCAAACGGGCGGTGGAGAGACACGCGAAATAACCCTTCCTCATGACGGAGTGAGAATGGATCCGGTACGCTTGTACGGTTCTTTTTCACTCCGTTCTGTTTTTTCATACACGAAGTACGCGTATCCGCGTATTGCGTATAGCGGAATACAAAAAGAAGCGTACAAGCGCATCAAAAACGCCGTGGGAATTTTCCCACGGTGTTTTTGCCGAATCAAAGAAATCCTTGATTTATTCGATTCGCGGGCGAAGCCCATCAGCCTTCGATCATTCCTTCGAAAACGAACTCACAGACCGCTCCGTTCACTTCCTCGTTCTGGTCGTCCTGCCAGAGGATGTTCCAGTCTTCGGTGATGAACAGGGTGCCGGTGCCGTTTTCATAGACGGTCTCGTAGGAGCCGTTGCCGTCCTCGTCGTAGGTCTCGATGGTCTCGACGCAGTCGGTGTACTTGATCATATTGGCTTCGGTATCGTAATGACCGGTCATGCGCCATACAACCGTTTCAAAGGCGCTGTTTGCCCAGGAGATCATGATGTCCGCTTCATCGGTGCCCATGCAGTTGACGAACATGCAGGCGCGCTCGGAGAGTTTGTCCATATAGCCGCCGACGATGTTCATCACGGGGTTCTGACCGTCTTCCGCGTATTCCTCCTCGGTTTCGGGCTCAATGGAGAAGTCGGTGGTGGAGGTCAGGGTCGCGTTTCCGGAAAGATCCGCGTAGATGTAGAACAGAGCGTAGTTGGTCTGCGCGCCGGGATAGACGGGGGTCACCTTGGTCAGGATACAGTAGTTGATTCCGGCGACGACCTGAGTGCCGAGGACGGCGACCGCCTCATACCTGCAGCCCACGAGGCCTGCGGTGGCTTTGTCGAAAGCGGCCTGCGCTTCGGTGGTCATGGCGTTGTCTTCGGGCAAGTTCCAGCTGCCGGCCGGGGACTCCGCGGAGCATACCATGGCGAGAGAGAGGACGAGACAAAGTACGATTGCAACGATTTTCTTCATTTGATTTACCTTCCTTTTTGTTGTTTATGATTCGGCTGCACTTGTTGATACGATGATAAGACGCGAAAGGCTATTGAAAAGTTCCGCAGGGCGGACAATTATGATATGGCCGCAGGGGAGGCGATCAGCCTCCTGCCGTTTCTCCGGACTTACAAAATTCCTCTGATCATGCCCTTCTCCTGCGCTCTTTTGACGCACAGGAAGGTCATCGCCGCGTCGAATCTGGCGTCATGGGCGGCTGCGCCGCCGCCGAACCAGTTGTCCGCGTTTTGTGCGATCTCCTCATCCGTGAGGCCCAGATACGCTGCCAGTTCGATCAGTTTCGGGGGCTTGCAGCGGGTGTTCCTCTGCACGGGCGTCATCAGCATGATGGGGGTAAAGTAGTTCATGGTGTCGAACAGTTTGATGCGGGGGAGACTGAGCCCCGCGCGGGTCATTTCCGTCCGCAGGAAGCCGTCGTCAAAAATCACATTGTGCCCGATGAGCATTTTCGCTTTGGAAAAATCGTCGAAGATCACCTGCGCCCTGTCTTCGAAGCGCTCTCCGCCCGACAGTTCGGTGAGCATTTCCATGCTGAAGCCGTGCACCGCCTGACTTCCCTCGCTCATGTCGTCCACGGTGAAGAAGAGGTTCTTTCCAGTCACCTCGCTGCCTTCATAAATGAGGTAGGAAAGTTGGCAGATCTGACCGGGCTTCAGCGCCGTGGTCTCCGTATCGAACGCGATGATGCTCATGCGTGTACCTTCTTCCGGATGAGGGATACCGCCTTACGGATGTTGTCGTGGGAGGTGGCGAAATTCAGGCGGATGAAGCCGTCCGCGCAGGCGCCGAAGAACAGACCGTCATTGGGGATGATGCCGATTTCCTTGATGAAATATTCCTTGAGAGCATCGTTCTTCATGCCCAGCGCGCGGCAGTCCACCCACATGAGATAGGTACCTTCCACATGGGAGGGGACGAGGATGCCGGTGTCGCGGATGCCCTTTTCGAGGATGTCGCGGCCCTCGGTGAGATAGACGAGCATCTCATCAAGCCACTCTTCGCCGCCTTCGTAGGCGAGGCGGGTGGCGAGGCGCCCGAACAGGTTCACATCCGCCATGACCTCGGAAAGTTGGTTTTTGATCTTTTCCCTGAGAGCGGCGTCTTTGCAGATGACGGCGCTGTGGCGCAGGGCGGCGAGGTTGAAGGACTTGGTGGCGGAAATGAGCTGCACGGTGTTGTTTTCCCGCAGGGAAAGGATGCAGGTATGCTTGCTTCCGCCCAGTTCGAAATCCGCGTGGATCTCATCGCTGATGAGCAGCACATCGTATTTGTCGCAAAGGCGGACGACTTCGGTCAGTTCCTCCTTAGTCCACACGCGGCCCACGGGGTTGTGGGGAGAGCAGAGAATCAGGGTCTTTGCGCCCTGTTTGATGGCTTCTTCGAGCCCGGGGATGTCCATTTTCCAATAGCCGTTTTCGTTGATGAGCGGGTTTTCGATGACGGTCATCTTCGCCTTTTCGCTCATCGCGCGGAAGGGTCCGTACACGGGGCTCTGGATGACCGCTTTGTCACCCTCTTTGCGGCAGGCTTTGAGGATGTGGTAGATGCTGTCCACGACGCCGGGGGAGAAGAGGATGTCTTCCGCCGTGAAGGCGCAGCCGTGCCTGCGGGCATACCAGGAAACCGTGGCTTTTTTGTCCCCGTCCTCGCCCATGGAATAGCCGAAGGCGCCGTGGGCGACGCGGGCGGTAAGCCCCTCGATGATATGGCGGGAAGTGGGGAAATCCATGTCCGCGACCCACATGGGCAGGGCGGCGGCGTTTCCGAATTTCTCCCGCATGTCCCACTTGACGCTCTCGGTGTTTTCGCGGCTGAAAGGCCTGTCGAAATCGTAGATTTTGCTCATTTTGTTCTCCTTCCGGCAAATGAAAAAGCGGAGTGCGAACGCTCCGCTTTTTTGTTTCCTTGATCAGTGGATGATGAAAGGCTTGAGTTCTTCCAGAAGAGCCTCGCAGTTATCATCGTAAATCTCAACGGTGATGGGCTTGCTCATGTCCAGGGAACAAACACCCAACACGCTCTTGCCGTCCACAACATAGCGTCCGACTCGGAGATCGATGTCAAAAGGATAACGGCTGGCGATATCCGCGAACAGCTTCGCGTTTTCCAGCAGACTCAACTTTATATTTACAACTTTCATTTCGGCGCATCCCTTTCTGAAAAAGTGCACAATTGCACAACTGCAGACATATGATACAACAGTATTATTAAGGTTTCAAGAAGAAAATCCTGCAAATCAGATATTTAACCATGGAAATCTGCATAAATTAACGAGATTTTTTCCGCGATATGAATGATTGCCTTCAAATAATCCTGCATATTTATTGACCCGCGATGGAATATTGTGTATAATAGGCGCGTTACATTTTCAGAAACGGAGTTGTTACTATGGAAGGACGCGAAAAACTTTCCAGCCGTCTGGGCTTCATCCTGCTGAGCGCGGGCTGTGCCATCGGCTGCGGCAATGTCTGGAAGTTTCCCTGGATGTGCGGCCAGTACGGCGGCGGCGCATTCGTCGTGATTTACCTGCTCTTCCTGGTTATTCTGGGCCTGCCCGTCATGACCATCGAGTTCTCTCTGGGACGCGCTTCCCAGAAGAGCCCCATCAAGATGCTGGGCGCTCTGGAGCCCAAGGGCACCAAGTGGCACGCCTACAGCTACCCCACCCTGATCGGCAACTGCCTGCTGATGATGTTCTACACCTCCGTCACCGGATGGATCATGTATTACTTCATCCGCTTCCTGAACGGCAGCATGACCGGCATCGCGGCGGACGCGGTCGCGGCATTCAACAATGCCGTGGAAACCGGGGATGGTTCGCTCATTGCTAAAATCGCCGAAGGGTTGAAGATCCTCCCCGAAGAAGTCAATGTCACAAATGCGGTTACCTATTCCATGGGCGGCGCGTTCGGCGGCATGCTGGCCAGCACCCCCGTGACCCTCATCGTCATGGCGGTCGTGGTCGTTCTGGGCTTCGGCATCCTGTCCATGGGCGTGCAGAAGGGCCTGGAAAAGGTGACCAAGTACATGATGGTCGCCCTGCTCATTCTGATGATCGCTCTGGCAGTCAACTCCTTCACTCTTGACAGTGCGAAGGAAGGCCTTCGCTTCTATCTGCTGCCCGACTTCGGCAAGATCGATGTGAATGTGGTGGTCGGCGCCATGAACCAGGCGTTCTTTACCCTGTCTCTGGGCATCGGCTCCATGGCCATCTTCGGCTCCTACATCGGCAAGGAACGCTCCCTGATGGGCGAATCCGTCAACATCATCCTGCTTGACACGCTGGTCGCCATCACCGCGGGTCTCATCATCTTCCCCGCCTGCTACACCTACAACATCCAGCCCGACGCGGGTCCCTCCCTGCTGTTCATCACCATGTCCACCGTGTTCACCAACATGGCGGGCGGCCGCGTCTGGGGCACCCTGTTCTTCCTGTTCATGTTCTTTGCCGCCATGTCCACGGTGCTGGCCGTGTTCGAGAACATCCTCGCCATGGTCTGCGAAGCCACCGGCTGGAACCGCAGGAAGGGCTGCCTCATCTGCTGCATCGGCATGCTGGTGCTGGCTGCTCCCTGCGCGCTGGGCAACAATGTCTGGGCGAATTTCAACCCCTTCGCGTTCGCGGGCCTCGAAGGCAAGCAGATCCTGGACCTTGAAGACTTCCTGGTCTCCAACTGCCTGCTGCCCCTCGGCTCCATGCTGTATGTGCTGTTCGCGGTCGCCGAGAAGAAGGGCTGGGGATGGAAGAACTTCACCACCGAAGCCAATACCGGCAAGGGTCTGAAGGTCAAGGACTGGCTCCGTCCCTATGTGCGCTTCGTGCTGCCCGTGATCATCGCGGTACTTTTCGTTATGGGCATGATCTCGTTCTTCTCTTGACCGGGCCGGCGCCCTGCGATTGAAATAGATCCCTTGGATTTCTTTCAATCGGTACAAAAACTCCGCAGGAAAGATCCTGCGGAGTTTTTGGGTTTTGCGGATTTTGCTGAGATTTCCGCGGAAATTTCCGGGCGCAAAATCCGAGAGGTATGGAAATTTGACTCCCGCATCGTAAACGACGCTCCGCAAATTTTCTCCTCGGGGGGACAAAGTTCCCCTGCGGATTTTTGATGAAGGGCCCGGCCTTCCATGCCTCCCGTACAGACAGGAAAAAGAGCAGGTTCACGCCTGCTCTTTTTTGCTCTGCTTTTTCTTTCCGAACAGTTTGTTCACGATGCCCGTGAACTCCCCGTAGACCGGAGTTTCCTTGAGGGGGTCGAGGATGTCCGTCACCGCGCGGAAATAGGCGCTCATCTGCTTTTTCGCGTCACTTCCCAGATCCTTCCAGAAGGCGGCGCCCTGCTTTATGAAACTTCTCTCCATGCCGCGCAGAGCGGAGGTGAGGTCGGAGATGAGGAGCATGAGTTCTTCTTCGCTCATGTCCGCGTAGGCTTCGTGATCGAGTTTGCCGGTGAGGTCGATGCCGCGGCGCGCGTTGCCTTCCACCAGGTCCGCTACATGGTCTCCGAAGTCCGCGCGCAGGCTGTCGCCCGCCACGTTTGGGCAGAGGGACACGGTGTCGTGGAGCATGCAGGCGGCAAGGAGGGCGGGATCGTCGCTCATGGATGCGCAGACGGAGGCGACCTCCATGGGATGCACGATGTAGGGCGCGGTGCCGGGAAGCAGCTGCTGATCCCTGTGGGCGTCCGCAGCAAAGGAGATGGCTTTGGTGAACAGGTCTTCCTGCGGCACGGCTGCCACGGCATCCTGCGCCTTTTTCGCGCCGCCCCTTCTTCTCCTGCGGCGGGGTTTCTTCGCGGCGGGATTCAGTTCGCTGTCCACCATCTTGCGGACTTCTTCGGTGTTTTCGTAAAAGGTGAGTTTCATGGTCTGGCTCTTGACGCCCATGAACTCGCCGCGGATGACGAATTCGCCGTGGGTCTGGCAGGCGGCGTTTTTATACCAGCGCTCGATGCTGCCCTGTTCCTCGCCGGACCAGGTGAGCGCCTTCATGCATTTGGGACAGTGGAGCAGGCTCGCGCAGGCTTCCTCCCACGCTTCCTGCTGGGTGGGGTGGCGGTGGGTCTTGGCGGTGGCGACGGGGTCCGGGAGATTGCTCTCGGGGCGCTGCTTCACCGCGGAGTATTCCCTCATGCCCTTTTCGAGGTCCAGATCCCGCATGACGAAGCCGGTCAGGATGGCGTCGTTCATGGCGTTGTGCAGGGAAAGATGCACCCGCACATTCCTTTCGTCGGCGATGTTCTTGAGCGCCAGTCCGCCGTGTTCGGGGTACTGGGCGGCGTAGATCTTCTGGGCGTCATACCAGGCGCAGGCGGGGGCTTCCAGACCGTAGAAGGACAGATTGTTCAGAAACACGCGCCTGTCATCCGCGCCCCAGGAGAACACCGCGTCCACATCGGAGATCCACGCGGCGAACATTTCCGCCGCCACGGGGAAGTCCTCGCCCGTCATCAGGTCTTCTTCCGTGATGCCGGTCAGTTTTTTCACATAGCGGTCAAGGCGCCTTCTCTTGCCCAGACGCACGAACACATTGAAGGTGTCCACGGGCGTCAGGGTCTCGTCGGTCTTCACCGCACCGATCTGGATGATCTCCTCATGCATGATGACGCCCTCACGGGAGGTGGGCGTCCACATGGGGTTGTGATACTGGTTCCACTCCAGATCAAGCATTACATAGTACATAATTTCTTCCTTATATATCAATCGAAGTTGTTGTCAACACGGCATTATAGCATAAGCGGCGCGGGTAGTCAACGCGAAATCGGGGTCGGAAGGATTAAAAAATGCGGTTTTGGCGGAAAAGCAGGGCGGAAGGCGGATGACGGGAACAGCTGCCGATGTAACCTCGCATCTGTGTTTTTTGAAATTTATCCATTTTGATTATACAAATTTTCCATAAATTCGCCGATGATTGGATAAAATATGAATTATTTGTGTTTTGATACTTGCAATTTAACCTTCGGGGGCGTATAATGCACTCAATCACCCAACGAATACGGAAAGAGGTAATTCATATGAACAGAGTTTATAATTTCGCCGCGGGTCCCTCCATGCTGCCCGAGGAGGCTCTGGAACGGGCTGCTTCCGAAATGATGTCCTACAAGGGAACGGGCATGTCCGTCATGGAAATGAGCCACCGCTCCAAGGGCTATATCGAAATTTACGACAGCACCATCGCCCTCATTCGCGAACTGATGGGCATTTCCGACGATTACGAGGTGCTCTGCCTGCAGGGCGGCGCCACCGGCCAGTTCGCTGCGGTGCCCATGAACCTTTTGAAGACTTCCGCGGACTATGTGGACAGCGGCAACTTCGCCCACGGCGCTGCGGTCGAAGCTCAGAAATACGGCTCCGTCAACATCGTCGCCTCCTCCCGCGAGGACAACTACACCTATATCCCCGAAATCAAAAAGGAAAACCTGAATCCCGACGCGGATTACTTCTACATCACCACCAACAACACCATCTACGGCACCCGCTACACCTCCATCCCCGATACGGGCAATGTGCCGCTGGTGGCGGATATGAGTTCCAACATCCTGTCCGAGCCCGTTGATGTGAACAAGTTCGGCGTCATCTTCGCGGGCGCCCAGAAGAACATCGGCCCCGCCGGCTTGGTGCTGGTCATCGTCCGCAAGGACCTGCTGGGCCGCGCCCGTCCCGACACCCCCAAGATCTTCGACTGGGCGAAGCAGGCGGAAGCGGGCTCCATGCTGAACACGCCCTCCACCTATTCCATTTACATGGCGGGTCTGTGCATGGAGTGGCTGAAAAAAGAAGGCGGCGTGCGCGTCATCTACATGCGCAACCAGGTCAAGGCGAAACTCCTGTACGACTATCTGGACGAATCCAAACTGTTCAAAGGCACTGCGAAGCGGGAAGCCCGTTCCCTCATGAATGTGACCTTCCGGACCCCCGACGCCGACATGGACGCGGAGTTTGTGAAGTTCGCCACCCAGAACGGCATCGCCAACATCAAGGGTCACCGTCTGGTGGGCGGCATGCGCGCCAGCATCTACAACGCCATGCCCGTGGCAGGCGTGCAGAAACTCATCGATGTGATGAAAGAATTCGAAGCGGAGAAGATCAAATTATGAAAAACATCAAACTCCTCAACAATGTCTCGGGTGTATGGCGCGAGGTCATTGACGAAAACGAATACAACCTGAGCGCGGACGCGGAAAATCCCGAAGCCATCATCGTCCGTTCCGCGGACATGCACGAATACGAAGTGGAGCCCTCTGTCTGCGCGGTCGGCCGCGCGGGCGTGGGCGTCAACAATATCCCCATCGACAAATTCGCCGAGCAGGGCATCATGGTGTTCAATACGCCCGGCGCCAACGCCAACGCCGTGAAGGAGCTGGTGCTGGCGGGGCTGCTGCTCGCCTCCCGCGATATCGCCGGCGGCATCGCCTGGGCAAACGGGCTCAAAGGCAGCGAAGGCATCGAGGCGGCGGTCGAAAAGGGCAAGAAAGCCTTTGTCGGACCGGAACTCACCGGCAAAACGCTGGGCGTCATCGGTCTTGGCGCGGTGGGCCTTCTGGTCGCCAATGCGGCTTCCGCCCTCGGCATGAATGTGCTGGGCTATGACCCCTACATTTCCGTGGACAACGCGTGGAAACTTTCCCGCGCGGTCAAGCACGCCAAGTCCGAGCAGGAAGTCATCGAGAACGCGGACTACCTCACCGTCCATGTGCCGCTGACCGACGAGACGAGAGGCAAGTTCAACCTCGCCCTGCTCAAAACCATGAAAAAGGGCGCGGCGCTGCTCAACTTCGCCCGCGGCGAACTGGCTGTGTATGACGACATCATCACCGCGCTCAACGAAGGCATCATCCGCCGCTATGTCTGCGATTTCCCCACCGAGAAACTGCTGGGTGTGCCCGGCGTCATCTGTATCCCGCATCTGGGCGCCTCCACTCCCGAGAGCGAGGATAACTGTGTCCGCATGGTGGTTTCCGAAATCGATGCCTACCTCAAGACCGGCGCGGTCTCCCATTCCGTCAACTTCCCCGATGTGGATCCCGGTGCGGTCAACTATCCCCGCATGATCGTGCTGCACAAGAATATTCCCAATGTGGTGTCCTCCATCACCTCCCGTATCTCCGAGCGCCACATCAACATCGAGGGTATGCTGGATAAGTCCAAAGGACCCCACGCCATCACCATCCTCGACACCGATACCGCGCCCACCGAAGGCCTCATCCGGGAAATCAAAGCCCTTGAGAGCGTGTACGGTGTACGCGTCATTGGAGTGTAATCATGATTTTCAATCCCTGTGATATCTATCTGCCCGCCCGCCGTGCCGACTTCGACCGGTGGGCGGTCATTGCATGCGACCAGTACACTTCCCAGCGGGAGTACTGGGATAAAGTCGCGTTCTTCGTTGGGAACGCGCCCTCCGCGCTCAACATCATCCAGCCGGAGATCGATCTGGACAAGGCGGATGCGCGCCTGCCTTCCGTGCACGGCGCCATGGAGACCTATGTCGGAAACGGCACTCTGAAAAAGGCGGTGGAGAACGGCTTTGTGCTGACCCTGCGCGAAACCTCGGACGGATTGCGCGTGGGTCTCGTGGGCGCGGTGGATCTGGAGTCCTATGACTACACCCCCGGCACGGACCTGCCCGTGCGCGCCAGCGAAAAGACCATCACCTCCCGCATCCCGCCGCGGCTCAAGATCCGCGAGGGCGCGCTGCTGGAGGCGACCCATGTGCTCATGCTGATGGACGACCCCATGGACACCGTGCTGGGTCCCCTCAAGCAGAATCTCTCCTCCCTGCGGGAACTGTACGATTTCGACCTCATGCTGGGCGGCGGCCATGTGCGCGGCTACGCCGTGGAAGGGGAAGAACAACTGAACGCCATCCAGAAGGCGCTGTTCAGCCTGTATCAGAAAGGGGAGGGATTCCTCTTCGCCGTGGGCGACGGAAACCATTCTCTCGCGACCGCCAAGGCGTACTGGGAGGAACTGAAGCCCACACTGACCGAAGAAGAACTTGTCACCCATCCCGCCCGGAAGGCACTGGTGGAACTCAACAACATCCACGCGGAAAGCCTTATCTTCAAGCCCATCCATCGCGTACTGTTCGGCGTGAAGGACATGGGCGCGGTCATTTCTTCCTATAAAGGGTATCTTGCGGAAAAGGGCTGCTCCCTCAAAGAAGGCGGAAACCTCGCCTTCGTGACGGAAAAGGGCGAAAAAACCTACACCGTCGAGGGCTGCGGAAATCAACTGGACACCGTGCTGCTGGAGCCGTGGTTTGAGCAGTATGCCAAAGAATACGGGCTCACCGCGGACTATGTGCACGGGGATGAGTCCCTGCGGGAGGTCGCCCGCGGGAAAGATACCCTCGGCATCCTCCTGGGTCCCATCGACAAAAACGCCCTGTTCCCCTCCATCGTGTCGGGCGGCGTGCTGCCCCGCAAGTCCTTCTCCATGGGCGAGGCAAACGACAAGCGGTTCTACATCGAAACGAGAAAAATCAAATGAATATCGGGGATAGAAACAGAGTTATCCGTTTCTGCCCTTTGTTTGAGGGCATGACGGATGAGCAGATCGAAGAAACGCTCGCCTTTTACGGCGCGGAGGAAGCGCATTACGGAAAGGGCGAAACGCTGCTTTTCCGCGACGAGGCGGTCACCCGCTTCGCGCTGGTGCTCACGGGTTGCGTGCAGGTGATGTGCGACGACATCGAAGGAAACCGCGTCATCATGAACACGGTGCTGCCGGGCTCCACCTTCGGGGAATCCCTCTGTTACCGCAAAAGCGCTTCTTCTCCCGTGTACGCGGAGGCGTTTTCCGCCTGCACGGTTCTGTGGCTGCGGGCAGATGTGTTTTCCGGCGGCAACTGCGAAAAGTGCGGCGCCTTCATGAACATGCTGACCGGCAAGACTCTTGCCATGAACGACCGCATCCAGGTGCTTTCCAAGTTGACGCTGCGAAAAAAACTGCTGACCTTGTTTTCCCAGTATGCCGCGAGGGAAGGAAACGAGTTCACTTTGCCCTTTGACCGCGACACGCTGGCGGAATACCTCGGCACCACCCGCTCCTCCCTCTCCCGCGAACTGGGCAACATGGTCCGCGAGGGGCTCATCGAAGTGGACCGCGCCCATGTGAAACTCATTTTGAAACAGTAACATAACACTTTATGTTGCAAATGCTACATAATTTTTGTGTAAAATGTTTTATAATGACTTCGCAAGCAGGAGGAACACATCATGGAAGCAATGAGAACGGTACAGTTCGTTTGTAATGAAGAAATCTCCGAAAAGGAGAAGGAAGCCTACATCGCCCGCGGCACCGAGCAGTACGGCTGGACCCTTGAAAAGGTGGAAGTGAAACTGGACGGCGAGTTCGCCGACATCCACTACTACACCAAGCCCGTGCCCTTTGAGCGCATCCGCCGCATCACCGGGTATCTGGTGGGAACGCTCGACCGCTTCAATAATGCCAAACGCAGCGAAGAACACGACCGCGTAAAGCACAGTATCCAGTAAATTTCCTGCCGCCCGGACCAAGTTTCGGGCGGTTTGTTCTCTGCTTGCAATCAATGCGGGAGGACAAACTAATGAAAAAACTGATTTCGATCATCCTGATTCTGCTTCTGTCCCTTTCCGCCATGGCGGAAATCGAGGTCGCCGCGCTCAACGGTCCCACGGGGATGGGACTGGTCAAAATGATGGCGGACGAGGAAGGGAAGGACAATTATCACTTCACCCTCGCCGGCTCCGCCGACATGATCACCCCGAAACTCATCAAAGGCGATATCCGGATCGCCTGCGTGCCCGCGAACCTGGCAAGCGTGTTGTACAACAAGACGAACGGCCGCATGCAGGTGCTGGCGGTGAACACGCTGGGCGTCATCTACATCGTGGAGCGGGGACAAACGGTAAACAGCATCTCCGAGCTCAAGGGCCGCACGGTCTACGCGAGCGGCAAGGGCGCGAGCCCCGAGTACGCCCTCAATTACCTGCTCCGTCAGAATGGTCTCGACCCCGAGAAGGATGTTTCCGTCATCTACAAGAGCGAGCACGCTGAGTGTCTGACCGCCCTCATGCAGGACGATACTGCCATCGCCATGCTGCCCCAGCCCTTCGTGACCGTGGCGCAGAGCAAAAAAGGCGATATCCGCATCGCCCTAGACCTCACGGAGGAATGGGACAAACTGGACAATGGCTCCGCCATGATCACGGGTGTCGTGGTCGCGGACAAAAACTTCGTGCAGGATCACCCCGATGAGGTGAAGGCATTCCTTGATGCTTATGAGGAAAGCGTCGCCTATGTCAATGAAAACAACCCTGAAGCCGCCGCCCTCATCGGTGCCTGCGGGATCGTCGATGAAGCCGTGGCGCTCAAGGCGCTGCCCTACTGCAACATCGTGTGCATCCGGGGCGAAGAAATGAAGACCATGCTGGACGGGTATCTTGCCGTTCTGTATGAGCAGGACGCCGCGTCCGTGGGCGGGGCGCTCCCGGGAGAGGATTTCTATTTTGCCGGATAAAGGATTCAAAACCTTGTTTACGCGCAGGCACCGCTCCGCCGTCAGGCTGTGGGCGGTGCTTGTGTGGCTTCTGGTATGGGAAATCGCCGCCCTCCTCATCGGCGAGGACATCCTGCTGGCGTCGCCCGTGGATGTGGTGAAGCGGCTCATCGAACTCATTGTGACCGCCGACTACTGGAAGCGGGTGCTGTTTTCCACCCTCCACATCCTGCTGGGACTCCTTCTCGGCATGGCGGCGGGCGTGCTGCTGGGCTCCTTCGCCGCGTTTGTTCCGCGGGTACGGGAACTGTTTTCGCCCATTATTTATGTCATCAAGGCGATCCCCGTGGCGTCCTTCATCATCCTCGCCGTGGTATGGCTCAACGAAACGGGCCTCGGCGCGTTCATCTCCTTCCTCATCTGCCTGCCCGTGTTTTACACAAACACCGTGAGCGGACTGACCGGCGTGGACCGGAAACTCATCGAACTCACCAAAATGTACCGCATGGGCTTTTTCAAAAAACTCAGGGCGGTGTACCTGCCCGCCCTCATGCCGTATCTCAAGGCGGCGCTCGATGTGAGCGTGGGTCTCGCATGGAAGAGCGGCACCGCGGCGGAAGTCATCGCCATCCCCGCGGGCTCCATCGGCGAGAGGCTGTACCGGGCAAAAATCTATTTTGAGACGGGCGACATGCTGGCGTGGACCCTCACCATCGTGCTGCTCTCCGCGCTGTCCGCGTGGGCGCTCAAATCCCTCATGACGAAAGCAGCGGGGAGGTGGGGCGGAAAATGAAAAAAGCGGAACTGCGGAATGTCACCAAAGTCTATGACGGGAAGACCGTGCTTTCGGATTACTCCGTCACCATCGAAAATGGGAAACGCTACTGCGTCATGGGTCCTTCGGGCAGCGGGAAGACCACGCTTCTGCGCCTGCTGACCGGTCTCGAAAAGCCGGACAAAGGCGAAGCGGTCTATGACAGGACCGAAGTGAAGGCGTGGGTCTTTCAGGAGGACCGGCTGATCCCGCATCTTACTTCTGTCGATAACTGCGCCCTCGTCACGGACAGGCCGGACAGAGCCCGCATCGAAGCCCTCCTCACGGAAGCGGGGCTCGGGGACAGCCTGACCGTGCCCGTAAGGAATCTGAGCGGAGGCATGGCGCGCCGCGCTGCCGTCGTGCGCGCGCTCACAAGCGGAGCAGACTGTCTCATCATGGACGAGCCGCTGAAGGGGCTTGACGAAGCCACGAAGCAGACGATGCTTCAAATGATCGGCCGGGAGACAAAAGGGAAAACGCTTGTGTATGTGACCCACGACAGAAGCGAATACGAAGCCCTCGGCGGGGGACTCATCGAACTGACATAACCGCGACGGGAAGGCAAACTTCCCGTTATTTTTTTGTGCGGTCATTGAAACATTACAGCAAGGCTGATACAATGCCGTAAGTGCCCGAACGGCCACAATAAAGCAAGGGAGGCAGACATGGAAAACGAAAGCCGGAGCGCCATTTCTCCCCGTACGCTGTGGCGGCGGATGGCGCTGACCGAGATATTCTATAATTTCTGTTTTGCTTCCTCCAATTACCGCACCGTGTTCCTGCAGGAACTGGGCTTCGGCACGGGCAGGATCGGACTCGTGGCGTCCCTGTCCTCCGTGGTGGGCATTTTCGCCTCGCCCGTGTTCGGCGTGCTGTCGGACAAGATCCGCTCGGTCAAGTTGAGTTTCATCCTGTGTCTGTCCCTTTCCGCCATCCTGATGCTCTTCGTGCCGGTCGCCGTGAGCGCGGGCGCGGGAGGAAGTTACGCGGGCGTGTTCGCCATACTGGTCTTTTCTGCCCTGTTCACGGGTCCCGCCATGGACATGATGGAGAACTGGCTCGTGCAGATCGACCTCAGATACCGCGAGGTGTCCTACGGCTCCATGCGCATCTGGGCGTCGCTGGCGTTTGCCGCCATGAGCCTCATCTATGTGCCCGTGCTCAAGCATATCGCTACCTCGTGGGTGTATGTGCTGTACTTTTTGTTCGCCCTGCCCGCCATCGGCATCGCCCTGTGCGTGCCCTCCTTCGGGGGAAGCGGAGCAGGGAAACGGCAGCGCCTGCGGGACATGCCCTTCCGTGAGGTCATCAACAGGCCCTTCATTATCTTCCTGATCTTCTCGATGCTGCACAATATCCCGTCCAACTGGAAAAACACTTACTTCATCTATATTCTGAACCTCTGCGGCTACGACAGCAAACTGTTCGGACTGTTCATGTGCGTGAGCGCCTGCTTCGAGGTGCCTGCCCTGCTCATGAGCCGCCGCGCGGTGGACAAGTACGGTCCCGTCAAGCCCATGCTGGTCAGTTACCTGCTCATCGTGGCGGAAGCCGTGCTCCTCGCCTCCGCCCATTCCATCGTGCCCATCCTGATCGCACAATTGTTCAAGGGCGCGTCCGCGGGCATGCTGTACGCCTGCCAGATCCGCTATATCTACCGTATTTCGCCGGACGGGCTCCACACCACCGCCCAGACCCTCGTCTCCTCGTTCAACTCCATCGTTTCCATTGTCGCCTCCGCCGCGGGCGGTTTCCTGCTGGCGGCCATGGGCACGCGACCTTTCTTCCTGGTCATCGCCGTGATGGAGGCTGCCGCGCTTGTCTATTTCGCGCTCAATCAAAAGGGAAAAAATGTCGTTGCGGCGTGACACACCCCGCGCCCATCCGTCCCGTCCCGCTTGTGACGGGGCGGATTTGTTTTTTTCCTTTACATATTTTATGTTGTCAAATCGGTGAATCGGTGGTAAAATTCAATATGGGCTTATGTGTGCCCGAATAAATCGGAAAGTTGAAACTATGAACAGCAAACGGAATTACGGCAAATACGCCGGAAAAAAATTCGAATGGCTCAAGACGGTTGAATTCTTTGTGGCCCTCGTCATCCTCATCTTTATCGTGTTCCGCTTCGTCATCGGTTTTTCCACGGTGGACGGCGTTTCCATGCAGACCACCCTCATGAAGGGCGAAACGGTGTTTTATTCCCGCATCACGGGAGAGCCGGAATACGGCGATATCGTGTTCGTGCGCATCCCATCGGGTGAATACTATGTCAAGCGTGTCATCGCCAAGAGCGGCGACAGCGTGAATCTGACGGACGGCGTGCTGTCGGTCAACGGCGTGCCCGAGGAGGGCGCCTACATGAACGGCGTCACCAAGCCCGAAGATCTCGTGGTGAGTTATCCCTATACGGTGCCGGACGGCTGTCTGTTCCTGCTGGGCGACAACCGGGAGGAGAGCATCGACTCCCGCTCCTTCGGCGCCATCAGTCAGAAAGAAGTGAAGGGAAAGATCTTCTTCCGAATGGGAAAGAGGGAAGACCTGCCCTTTATGGGAAAGGTGAACTGATATGACCATTGCATGTCTCGACCTTGAAGGCGTACTGGTGCCCGAAATCTGGATCGCGTTTTCCGAAGCCACCGGCATCCCGGAACTGCGCATCACTACCCGTGACGAGCCCGACTACGGGAAACTCATGCGCTACCGCATGGGCATCCTCGACGCGCACGGACTGGGCTTAAATGAGATCCGCGAAACCATCGGAAAGATCGATCCCCTGCCCGGCGCGAAGGAGTTCATGGACGCCCTGCGCGCACATCATCAGGCCATCATCGTGAGCGACACCTTCACCCAGTTCGCGGGTCCGCTCATGGCGAAACTCGGCTATCCCACCATCTTCTGCAACACCCTCGTGGCGGACGAAAAGGGCCGCATCGTGGACTACAGGATGCGCTGCGCGCACAGTAAACTCACCACGGTGAGGGCGCTCCAGTCCATGGGCTTTGAGACCGTCGCCACGGGTGACAGCCACAACGACCTCGAAATGATCCGGGCGAGCAAGGCGGGGTTCCTGTTCCGCTCCACGCCCGCCATCATCAAAGACAATCCCGACCTGCCCCATTTTGATACTTACGGAGATTTGCTTTCCGCGTTTGAAGCCAATATGGATTAGGAGGACGCCATGAAAAACGAAGTGCTTTCCGCCATCGAAGACCGCCGCTCCATCCGTTCCTATACGCCCGTTCAGGTGACCGATGAGCAACTGGAGGCGCTCAAAAACGCCGCCGTGCAGGCTCCCTCCGCGGTCAACCGCCAGCCCTACCACTTTACCTTCGTGCGCAGCAAAGAGATCCTCGACGATTTCCGCGCGGACGCGAGGAAGGCGACGGGCGACGAAAGCGACATGCTCCGCGGCGCGCCCATGGTCTGCTTCATCTTTTCCGACAAGCAGAACCAGTGGGGTCATGTGGACAGCGGCATCGCCACTGAAAATCTGGCGCTCGCCGCCCATTCCATGGGTCTCGGCAGCGTCATCCTCGGCATGCCCCGCTTCGTATTCAACAACGAAACCATGGCGGCAAAGTGGGAAAAGATCCTGCTCTGCCCCGGAAACATGTCTTTCTGCATCGCCATTGCCATCGGCAATCCCGCCGCGGGCAAAGGACCCCATCCCGTCCGTGAAGGACTCATCGATGTATTGGACTAGATAAATGAAGGTTTGGAAACTGCTGACTGCGCTTATCGTCCTGCTGCTGACCGTGACCGCACTTGCGCAGGCGCCCGAGCGCGTGGAACTGGACATCCATGAACTTGTTCTGGATCTGGCGGGGGAAAATCCCACTGCCGTCCTGACCGCCGCCGTCTTCCCGGAGGGCGCGGAGAACAATCTCAAGTGGTATGTCTCGGACGACAAAGTGCTGTCCTGCGAAAACGGACAGTTGACCGCCCTGCGCAGAGGCAAGGCGGTTGTCACCGTGCGCCCGCACGGCTACGGCAATATCAAGGACAGCTGCTCGGTGACCGTCATCGACAGCCGCATCCCCGAGCGCATCGCGGCGTATCCGTCGTCCATCAGCCTCGAGCCGTTCCAGACCCGCCAAATCGAATGTATTTCTCTGCCCGGGACTTCCTCGTGCGAGTATCTTTATAAAAGCGGCAACAACCGCATCGTCACCGTGGACGAGACGGGTCTCGTGACCGCGGTAGGGCAGGGGAGCAGCCGCGTCACCGTGGTGAGCGCCCTCGACCCCAATGTTTCCGTCACCATTCCCGTGACCGTGCAGTACGGAAAGCGCATCACGGATCTTTCCTTCCCCACCGCCGTCATCACCATGGAAAGAGGCGAGACCGCCTATTGCGGGCTTGTGCGTGAGCCTGCGGACAGCAGCAACGCCATCCTGTATGTATCCTCGGACGAGGATGTGGTCCGCGTGGACGAGGACGGCACCCTGACTGCTCTGTGCTACGGCAAGGCGCAGATCACCGCCACCTCCCACCGCAACCTCGCGGTCACCGCGAGCATGTGGGTCATGGTGACGGACAGCCTGTATCCTACCAAGATCAACTGCACCCCGGAAGAGCCGCCCGTGCTGGGCATCGGCGACAGCGTGACGCTCTCCGTTTCCATGGAGCCCGCGGGCTGCGATGACCGCTACTACATCTCCTCCTCCCACGGGGACATCGTTTCCGTGAAGGGAGACACGATCACCGGTCTCAAGCGGGGCATGTCGGTCATTTCCGTGTTCAGCGTCTATAACGACAAACTGGTCAAGGATATCCCCGTCGTTGTCGAGGACGGGGAAGTGGTACTGCGCATGCCCTTGCGCCGCACGGACGAAGCGGGCATCGCGGACAATGTGGCCTGCATCCGCGCCGTCAGGGAATGTGCCTTCAAAGAACTCGACGCGCTCAATGACGCGGGTGTGCTCATCAAGGAAAAGGAGTATGAGCGCCGCAGGGAGATCATCGAAAATGCCTTCACGATGTACGATTTCGTCTGGACCGTGAACGAAGTGCAGAAGTACTGGTCGCCTGCCAACAGCGAAGGCGGCGCCAAGGACTTTAAGCCCGGCACTTTCTATTACGGGCTTCCCTATACCTCGGGCTCCAACTACAACCACACCTACAGCGTGGAAAAGGCGCTGGAGGAGGAACGCTATGTGCCCGTGGAGGGCAAGGAGTACTATCTGCTCAAAAAGTCCCCCTATGCCTCCGCCACCGCCTACGCCGGAAACGACTGTTCCGCTTTCGTGGCGCTCTGCATGTGGGAGCACACCGTGTACGCGGGCAATCCCGTCAAGACCGGCACCCTCTATTACGATTACCGCCTCGTCCATTTTGAGGATCCCATGGAACTGCGCCCCGGTGACATCCTCGTGCGCCACAGCGTCCATGTGGTCATGTTCCTGTACTGGGCGGACGAGGAACACACGCAGGCCGTGTTCATCCAGCAGGGCGGCAGCGAGCCCGGCATCAACACGGTGAACACCGTTGTGCAGGATATTTCCTACTATACGGACGACTATTACCGTCTGCGCCGTATCAGGAACTTTACCGAGGACTGACATGATCGATGTATGTTTGCTGGGCACGGGAGGCATGATGCCCCTGCCCGAGCGTTTTCTGACTTCCCTTTATTTGCGCACCGACGGACGCGCCCTCATGATCGACTGCGGCGAGGGCACCCAGACCGCCATGCGCAAGGCGGGCATGCGCTTCAAAAAGGTGGAAGCGCTGCTCATCACCCATTTCCACGCGGACCACATCAGCGGGCTTCCGGGCCTGCTTCTGACCCTCGGCAACGAGGAGCGGGAGGAACCCCTCCACATCTACGGTCCCGCGGGTCTCAAAAAAGTGGTCTCCTCCCTGCGGGTCATCGTGCCCGAACTGCCCTATGAGACCGTCTGCCACGAACTGCCGGAGGAAGGCGGCGAGTTTGACGCGGCGGGACTTCATGTGACCGCGTTTCCCGCCGATCATGGCATGGACTGCTTCGGCTATCAAATGACCCTGCCGCGCCCCGGCAAGTTCGATCCCGAAAAGGCGAAGAAAAACGGCGTGCCCATGAGCCTGTGGGGAAAACTGCAGGACGGTCTGTCCGTGGACGGATTCACGCCCGCCGATGTGCTGGGCGAACCGCGCAGGGGGCTCAAACTCCTCTACTGCACCGATACCCGCCCCGTGGAAAATATCGTCACTTTGGGCAAAGACGCCGACCTGCTCATTCTGGAAGGGATGTTCGGCGGCACCGAAAAGGACGAGCGCGCCCGCTTCACCCGTCATTCCACTATGAACGAGGCGGCGTCCCTCGCCGCCCGTGCGAACGCGAAAAAACTCTGGCTCACCCATTACAGCCCCGCCAATCCCCATCCCGAGGAATTCGAAGAGGAGATCCGGGGGATATTCGAAAATACGGTCATTTCCGTAGACGGCATGACCGAGACGCTGAAATTCGAGGAATAGACATGGCAGCACTTTATGTGGTCGCGACCCCCATCGGGAATTTGAATGACCTCACGCCCCGCATGCGTGAGGCCCTTGAAAACTGCGACCTCATCGCCGCGGAGGACACCCGCGTCACCATGAAACTGCTTCAGGTCATGGACATCCACAAGCCCATGGTCAGTTGCCACCGCCACAACGAGGACGGCAAAAAGGACGCCATAATCGAAAAAATGCTGGCGGAGGACCTCACGGTCTCGCTGACCTGCGACGCGGGCACGCCCGGCATCTCCGACCCCGGCGAGGCGCTTATCGCGGCGGCGTGGGAAGCGGGCATCCCGGTCGTACCCGTGAGCGGGCCTTCCGCGGCGATAACCGCGCTTTCCGCGAGCGGCTTTGACACGCGGGAATTCGCGTTTTTCGGCTTCCTGCCGCGTGAAAACAAGGAGCTTAAGGAAAAGCTGCTGGCTATCCACGCAAGCGGCGTGCGCACCTGCGTGCTG
>JAZLLT010000084.1:0-49986 GCA_045598325.1 Clostridia bacterium
CCGACAACATGGCAGCAGGTCCCGCCTCCTACGGCATGACCGACACCATGGGCCGCATGCACTCTGACGCCCAGTTCGCAGGTTCCTCCTCCGTTCCCGCTCATGTGGAAATGATGGGCTTCCTGGGCATGGGCAACAACCCCATGGTCGGCGCGACCGTGGCAGTTGCAGTAGCAGTTGCTGAAGCACTCGCAAAGTAATCCTGCAAAATCAAGGCACTATCCGAAAGGATGGTGCCTTTTTCTGCAATTATGAGAAAGTGTACTTGCAAAAGTCATCTTAGCGATGACCACGCTTTTTGTCAAAATAAGAATGTTTTATCATTTTGCCATCATTCGTGAGAGCAAAAGGCCAAAATGATGACTCATTTTAAGCCCACAAAAAGTGGATTTTTTATGATATACATACTTACGGTTGGCGTAAGTATGTGGTGAGAAAATCTCATTTTAAGAAAAACAACTCTTTTCAAAATGAAAATCAGTCATCAAAATTTAGGTATTTGAGAGCAGACAGAATACGGCGAAATACGCTCAAAGCGGCTCAAGTTTTCACGACCTCTTTTCATTTTGAAAATGCGCAAAAATCGGGAGAAAGGTAAAAACGCGAAAAACC
Organism: Clostridia bacterium; assembly: GCA_045598325.1. Classification (GTDB taxonomy): domain Bacteria; phylum Bacillota; class Clostridia; order Christensenellales; family Aristaeellaceae; genus RUG14130. The sequence goes on from JAZLLT010000084.1 coordinate 613, forward strand.
GCAAAAAGCTTGGTTTGTTGAACATACATATGGGAAGATTTTGAAGGAAAGTCCAAAATCACAACCCTATGGTTTTCCGGAATGTCATTATCATCGTTCAGGCAGATCTTTCTCCAACAACACGACAGGTATAAAAAAGGGGCTGTGAAAAAACAAAGTTCCACAGATTCACCAAACATAAACTGCCCAATAAACCGGTATTTCTATTGCCAGTTTATTGGGCAGTTTTACTATAAAAACACAGAAGCCGAAGATTGGCAAATGAGTTTTTTCACAACCCCATCGTTGTATAATCCGTTATTCGTTTACCGCGAACATCCGGTTCATCTTCTCTACGCTCTCGTCCTCCATGGCCTTGGTGGCGTGCAGGTACCGTTTGCTGGTGACCTCCATGGTGCTGTGGCCAAGCCGTCTCTGTATCTCCTTGATGTTGACGCCGACTTCGCTCAGTTCGGTCGCGTGCGTGTGTCGCAGGCTGTGGAAGTCGAACTTGGGATATCCCAGTTCATACTTCACAACGGAAGTACTATGTGCCATCGTTCGCGCTTGCACATAGGTGCCGTCCAGGCGGGTGTTGACCATGTGGATGGGATTTCCACGCTTTTCCGTATTCAGGTAACCGTCATCATCAATATAGAGTTGCTGGTAAGTATCTCCGAGTCCGAGGCGGGCCGTGTTGTTCTTTGCCTTCTCACGCCTGAGCAGCTGCCACAGAACATCGTCGAGGCGGACTGTACGGACGGAGCCGTATTTCGGTGGCAGCAGTCTGTACTCTGTTTTCTCCTGTACCCACTGTGCCTGGCGGTTCACGGTCAGTTCACCGTATTCCAGGTCGACATCGTCCCAGGACAGGCCGAAGACCTCACCGAGTCGCAAGCCGCAATGGTATGCGATCATCAGCGGCACGTGCGAGGGATGACCTTCCGGAAAACGCTCAAAAATCTTCGCAAGCACATCCCGGGGGATAGGTTCGCGTACTTTTTTGCGGTTTTCCGTACAAAGGCGCTCCCGGGGAATATCGATATCATCGGCAGGGCTGATCTCGATCCAGCCCATGCGGCGGGCATACTTGAGGGAACTGGTTATCATGCCCAGCGTGTTGATGAGCGAGTTGCGGGAGAACCTCTGCGCGAACAGCGAATTCATGTGGAGCTGTATGGTTTCGCGCCTGAGCGCCACGACCGCGTATCCGCCCAGCTGCGGGCGGATGTAGCGGTCAACGCGGTCTGCGTACTGCGCCTGTGTGTTGCCGTTGCAGTTGATCTTCACATAGTTTTCGAGCCAACTGTCAAGCACATCCGAGTAGCTCATCTCGGTGGCCTCAAAGACCGAACCGCCGGTGCAGTATTCATCGAAGGCGGCGGTTCCTGCTTCTATCGCGTCCTTCTTTGTGGCATACCCTGATTTCTCCATGAACTTGCGGGTACCGCCGACTTTTGCCATTTCAAAGCGGAAACTCCAGTTGGCTTTCTTCGCTTTGCCCTTGGCGTCTGTTTTTCCCGCGTTCTTATTTCTATACGAGATCCCTTTCATGCTTCCTCCTTTTCAATCTGTAATTCCATGTTTCTCGTCTTTTCCAGGAACTCTCCGATAGCGTTGAGGTTTGTAGTCCGGGTGCCGTTGATGCTCCAGAAGTCCAGCAATCCTTTACGCCAAAGCGTGTATACCGCATTCCGGCTTATATGCAGCACCCGTGCCGCTTCCGTTGCGGTGATCAGTCTGATCCCGGTCGACAGCATATTACCGTTAGTTGAAGGTGATAGCAAGTTATTAGTTGACATAGTTTCAGTGTTGCGTTCTGCTGCGAGAAGGGGAGTATTTATATTTGCGGTCATTTCTATTCACCTGTCCTTTCTAATATAACTGGTAAAAAACAAGCGTTTTGCTTACCGGTTTCGCGACATTTAACACAAATTAAAATGGTGGATTTATAATTGTTTGGAGTTCAATGCAAAAAAAGCATACCGTCAATCGATATTGACAGTATGCTCATGTAAACAACGGATATTTCTGTTTCGGGGTTGACTTTGAGACTCTGGCGGTATGGTGGTCAGCCATTGGCGGAAATGCAAATATGTGGGGGAAAGAGGGCTTTCCGCCAAGGCATGCTAATTTAAGCAGTATAAATATTTCGTATTTGTCTATACTTTTACCAGAGTAACAAATAATACAATAATATGCAACTTCAATACTCAATATGAGTTTTCTATTTGTATTGACAATACTAAATTCTATGCTATGGTATATTGGAATTTATATAGCTCAATTGGCAGAGCAGCTGATTTGTAATCAGCAGGTTTACGGTTCGAGTCCGTACAGGGGCTTAAGAAAATATGTTGAGGGCGATGATGCAATGGCGGGAATGGTGCAGAATGTATTGGGCTTCATTGACGAGCATTTCAAACTGCTCTATATCATCATCCTGGCAGCAATTGCAGTGATATTAATGCTTATACCGAGTAAAAAGACACATCGTTTGGGGATAGGAATATTTGTTGTGCTGATTCTGCTATGTATGGTATATTTGGTGATGATGGTGGCAGGTGCGGGAATTGCTTAGCATGTATTAGAAAAGGACGACGTTTAAAGTAACGTCGTCCTTCATCTATTAATTTCGATAACTTACTCAAGAGGACTTTGAGTGTTGGTGAGTTCTTTTCTATAATCAGAAGGACTATAGCCTGTTTCCTTTTTAAAAACGCGACTGAAGGCGGCTGCACTGCTGTAACCGACGAACTTTGCGATTTCTTCTATGGAAAATGTACTTTTGGCTAGCATCTCTCGGCTTTTTTGGATTCTGATGCGGATTACATAGTCCACGAATTTCTCACCGAATAGTTTCTTGAATATCGTACTGAACGTTGACGGGTTCATGTTAAAATGTGAACTGATTGTCAGTAGAGACAACTGGTTGCTTCCAATCGTTTCATGGATGTATTGCTCAATGTTAATCAACATAGAATGGTAACTGTTATTGCGTCGGATCTCTTCGGCTTTGATTGTGTAGTTCTTCAAATGAACAAAGAGGAAGTCTATCATGTCATTGGCATGCCAAAGATTTGTTACTTTCTGTTCGCAAGGGTTAGATACAAGTTCAATAAAGAGCCCGTGGAGATCATCGCCGATGGATTTCAAGTTGGCATCGAGATTGTATAGGAAGAACTGCAGAAGCATATGGAGTTCGTCTTTAGAGATTAGTGAACGGGTTAGTTTTTCACGAAGATTCTCTAGCTTGATGTTCCAACTGTCATCAAAGTGTGTTATTGTATTACAGATATCAAGAACTAAAGAGTAGGCTTCAAAGCTATGTTCGCGGTTCAATGTTGAATAATCGTGTTCAGAAAGGATTAGTGGATCATTGTACACGACCGAATATTTAAGTACCATCGAAAGAGAATGGTAATTGGTTGAAATGTCGTGGAAATCTGCTATCGGCTCACTCACTGCGATATTGATCCGAATCGGATTGTCTTTGTAACCGACTAGTAGCTGTTTGAGTTCATCGGGAGATAGATTTGAAATAACAACCAGTTCGTAATTACTTACCTGTTCAGAAATTACATTGTTTCCGAGATATACATGGTAGTCATTGAGGGTTCTCTTCAGGAAATCGAAAAAATCACCGAATGCATCGGACATGTGAGTATCCATAATATCAATGACTTCGATGACGGCAAGGGTAACGGTAGATTGAAGGAAACCAACATCAAAATAGTTACCATATTCATTCAAGTCGTTAATGCAGAGCTGTTCGGAATCTTCAATTAATCGTTCCATCAGTTCGCTATGCTTGAACGATAGCCATTCACCGTATTTGCTGCGGTAATGGTCATTCTCGGCAACAAGATTGTTGAAAGTGGAATTAAGTTGTTCAGGATTTCTGATTGCGGATGAATCTGATGCAGAATCGGCATAGGATGTGATGTTTTGAATGAGAGAATCGATGGGCTTCAGTTTCAGCAATGTAAATCTGACATATGAGTATATGCTGACGCAAAGAAGCAAAAGACCCAATATAGTGAAAACATAATGATAGTGGGCTGCATAATAACCACATATTGATAAATTACTATATACATAATAGGAAAAACCTGTGAACGAAGAACTGCTGTGCATATTCTCTTGATGAGAGAGCGACTTTCCGGTGCGGTCTAGATTTGAATATATAGGACTGCCGAGAGAATCGGTAATCTCTAAGCGAATAGACGTGTCATCAACTATGCTGCTGACATAACTTTTGAGTGCGCTTACGGATACATTAGCAATTAGCCATCCATAGTTGGCGGAATATATGGGACAACCTGTGCTGACAGAAATCACCGGCACATTATCTATATTATGGATGGCAGATACATAGGGAAATGTGGCCGAACGGGTGTATTGGTCAGATTTCCACTCCCTGTAGGATATATCCAGATTCCGAAGATAAAGCTCATCAATAAAGCCGTTGAGATTAGTGGTGTGTTTATCTATACAGCCAATAATCAAGTCGTCCATGCTACGATATACATATACATGGGAAAGAAAAGGATCTGAAGAGTTAGCGTTATTAAGGTCAATGTATAATAAGTAAAGTTTATAACTGTCGGTGCGTATAGTATTGCCTGTAAAGAATGACTGAACATTTAAGTTGCGATTGATAATATGCTGCATAGCATCGTATACGCTTTGCAACTTTTCTTCAACCATCATTGAAGTAACGGACAAGGTGGAAGAAAGATTTTTTCTGGTTTGATTCAAGAAATCATGTTGAATGAATCCGAAGAAAAGAAACAGCAACGCTAAAACCGTTATTGCTATGGTCAATCGGTATATATATGTGTTAGTTCTCGATGTTTTCAGAAAATTTGATTTCATAATGTTCCTTTACAATAATGATGATAATCAATATTATTCGAGATTTTCTTATGTTTTCCTGCTAATTGTACTTATAAATCTGTTTTGCTGAAAAAATATCAAGGTAATGAAAAAAAGCAAAGCATGAAGAAAAAAGAATAATCAAATAACGAAAACATGTAACTTGTCAAAATTTAAACTTTTTATTAGAATCATATTAACGGTTGTTGCGCAAGCAACCCAATAATTGGAAAGGTGGATAACACTATGAAGAGAATCGTTGCGCTACTCTTGTCACTGGTGATGATTTTGGCATGCGGTATGGTAACCGGTAATGCTGAGGATGATCGTCCCACTATCACTGCAACCGTCTATGACCGCGGAAACATTCCAGAGTCTGTCGGTGACCTCGCTCATAATCCAGTTGTCGATTGGATTAATGAGTATAGCCCTGTTAAGGTTGAGTTCATTACAGCGCCTCGTTGGTCTGCGGCAGAGAGCTATGCAGCTTGGTTTGCAGCTGGTACGGCTCCGGATCTCATTAACGAGTATGAGTGCGGAACTTGGATCAATGAAGGATATGCGATGCCGTTGGATGATTTGATCGATGAGTACAGCGTGGAGTATAAGGAACTTCTTGAAAAGTATCCGGCTGCTAGAAAAGTCGCTACTCCTAGTGGTAGAGATCAGATGTATACGTTTGTCCGAATTTGGCCTTCCACCAGCTATCATGTATTGCTCATGCGTGAAGATTGGCTGGAGAAGCTGAACCTCGAGGTTCCCACTACTTTGGACGATTTTAAAGAAGTCTTGCTTGCTATGGTTGAGCAGGATCCTGACGGCAATGGTGAAGATGATACTCTCGGTACCAACATCACCGACTTGTACCAGTCTATGATGGGACTTAATGATGATATATTCAATGTCCATCTTGACATCAATGGTGAATTCAGCTTCGACACAGAAAACCTGGTTGTATACGAAGAATTTCAGAAGTGGATGTATGACAACAACATCATCGACCATGACTTCCTTACCGATGGCGGTGAAAAAGCGTTTGCCGATTTCGTGAATGGACGTATGGGTGTGCTTTGTACTAGTGATGTTCAGGCCGAGAATCAGATTCGCGAACTCTACAAGAATGATGAGAACGCTAAGGTAGTCGCTATGAACTTCCCCGAGACTCAGTTTGGTAAGATCAGTGGTCATCTTCAGGGTGGCATTGCCAGTACTGGATTCATCAACAGTAGTTGCACGCATCCCCAGGATGTAATCAAGTTCATTGATTTTATGCAGAGTGACGAATTCTATGCCAGAGTTATGTTTGGTGTAGAGGGTGTGCACTTCCATTTCGATGAGAAAGGTGTGCCTGTACGCACTCCTGAAGAGCAGGAAAAATACAGTGCCGAAATGCAGTGGGCGAGTGGCTTTGATTATTGCATGTCCTACGCAAAGATCAAGATGCCTAATGCCTGGGCGGATCCTGAAGCTAAGCTGACTGCGGATTCTGACCGTGCAGCGGTTGATTACGCTAAAGCCATTAATCAGTCCACCAAGTGGTTGTTTGAAGATGGAAGAACTGTCACTCTTCATATCCAATCTACTATCAATGTGCCTACTGATGTACAACTTGCATATGACAGCATGAAGGCCGAATTCAACGGAATCTGGGCCAAGGCTATTACTTCAGGTGATGAGTATGGCATTGATGATGCTTTGATCGACTACCAGAAGTTGTATGAAGAATCTGGCTATCAGAAGTATGTAGATTTCATGATGGATCTGCTTGAAGAAGAAGGAGATTCCCTGTACATCAGCGTCGACAACCTTGAATTGAAACCCGGTTATATTGATTAATCATTTCCCACCATTGGGCGGGGAACTCATGGGTTCTCCGCCCAATCCTATTCCTGCTTTTTGATGGAGGAATTAAAATGACAGAAGCAATTTCTAAAAGGAAACCTGTGAAAAAAATCAATAAGAGAATACTACGAGCAAACTTGGTCTTATACACGATGTTTATTCCTGTTATTATCCAGTTTGCTATTTTTCATATAGTCCCATTTTCTGGATATATCATGGCCTTCCAAGATTATAAAATGATTAAGGGCATTTCGGGAAGTCCGTGGGTGGGTTTGTATAATTTTACGCTAATGTTTTCGAATTCGGTTTTTAGACGTGTTGTCCTTAATACATTGAAAATAAGCATCCTCGGCATCATAACAGGGTTCCCCATGCCGATTATTTTTGCGCTGCTGCTCAATGAAGTTACAAATCAAAGATACAAGAAAGCAATCCAAACGGCAGTTTTTATGCCTCATTTTTTGAACTGGACCGTTGTTGGTACCTTTGTGGTAATGATTTTTTCTGAAGAAACTGGACTGTTGAATCGATTTATTGAAATGCTTGGCGGTACTAGAACGGCGTTTCTTTATGATGAAAAGTCATGGTTGGTAATATTTCTTGGTACTGGCATATGGAAGTCATCGGGATTTGGCGCCGTTCTCTACCTGGCAGCCATCGCCGGTGTGTCTGTAGATCAATACGAGGCAGCCACGTTGGATGGTGCTACACGAATTCAAAAAACATGGTATGTTACAATACCATCTATTCTGCCGATTATTATGATAAAGCTAATTATGTCGGTCGAAGGTATTATGGGTGTTGGATTCGAACAAATCTATGTGATGTCTAATGGTGCTGTCAGTAACTCATCGAATGTTATTGGTTTGTTTTCGTATGACTCAATCAAGCAGGGACGGAATTTCGGCATTACTACAGCCATGAATGTTGTAGAATGTACAATGGGTTTTGTGATGATGGTGATTGTCAATAGACTTTGCAGAAATACCGGAAACCAGCTGTGGTAAGGGGACAATGATATGAAAGTAAAAGAAACAAAAGGTGACCGAGTATATCTTGTTATCGTACATGCAATTTTGGCAATATTGGCAATCTCATGTATACTGCCTGTTTTGCATGTAATTTCTGAATCCTTCTCGTCTGCTAGTGCAGTCATCAGACAGGATGTTTACTTTATTCCTGTAGAATTCAGCTTCGACTCGTACAGATTAATGTTGAGGACTTCCCGTGTCGTGTCATCATTCATAAATAGCTGTGTCATTACCATTGTAGGTGTTACTTTACATCTGCTAGGGACAACGCTGGCTTCTTATCCACTTAGCAAGAGTTATTTTTATGGTCGCAGATTTTATAGTATTCTGTTTGTGTTTGCACGTATATTCGGCGGAGGTATGATTCCGACTTATTTATTGATGTCAAATCTCGGTTTGCTTAACACCTACTGGTCCTTGTGGTTGCCTGGTGTGGTAGGCATCTATAATACCATGGTTTTGAGGACACAGTTTGAATCGGTTCCTATGGAAATATGTGAGTCTGCTTATATGGATGGTGCCGGCGAGTGGAGAATCTTGATTCAAATGTATCTGCCGCTATCAAAAGCCACTTATGCTGCACTCGGTTTGTTTGCGCTCGTGGACTCATGGAATATGTTCCGAAACATATTGCTCTATATCAATGACTCTACCAAGCATAATCTCGCGGTATATATTCAAAATATGATAAATCAACAGAAAGCACTTACTGAATTGAATTCGAACGCGGATGTGGCTGCTATGGGTATCGATACAACTGCAAGGGGCATTCAAGCTGCGGGTATCGTTGTGCTCATTGTTCCCATATTTGTTTTGTATCCTTTCTTACAGAAATATTTTACAAAAGGTGTAATGATCGGGGCAGTGAAGGGATGATCAACCTTTCGCAGGATAAAGTATGAATCTTGTGTTGGTGAATAAAGGGGGACGACTCTGTGGGAAAGCCAATTGTTGTATTCGGTAGCTTTGTGGTGGATTTGACGGCATGTTTGAGAGGCTTGCCGTTACCCGGGCAAACACTGATGGGTAATTCCTTTAAGATGGGTGCTGGTGGAAAAGGATCCAATCAGGCAGTTGCAGCTCACAGAGCTGGGGCCAATGTGACTTTGGTGACGAAAATCGGCTGTGATGTATTCGCTGATGTTGCGCTCAACTTCTACGAAAAAGAAGAGATGAACACGGAATACATCCTAAAAGATAGCAACAGAGAAACAGGTATTGCGCTTATTACGGTTGATGAGGTATCTGCTCAAAACGAAATTGTAGTCGTCCCCGGTGCGTGTAACAATATAACTTCTGCAGATATTGAGAAATGTCGTGATTTGATAACAGGGGCGTCAATCCTCTTGCTTCAGCATGAAATCAATGACGATGCACAGCGAAAGGTTATTGAGATTGCACATGAATCGAATGTACGAATCGTTTTAAATCCTGCGCCGGCTAAAGTTATTCCGCAGGACTTGATTTCGAAAATCGATATCATTACGCCAAATGAAACAGAAGCGGAAGCACTTACCGGTGTTAAGGTAATGACCGTAGAAGATGCTAAAAACGCTGCCGATGTTTTCCTTCGTAATGGAGTTAAAAATGTTATTATCACTATGGGTGCATTAGGGGCATTTGCAACGGATGGCGTCAAGAGTGAACTTCTCTCGCGGATAAATGTGGAAGCAGTAGATACAACCGGAGCAGGGGATGCGTTTAACGGTGGATTTGTTACTGCGCTCAGCGAAGGAAAAGACTTGTTTGAGGCATTGAGATTCGGCAATGCAACGGGTGCACTGTCTGTGACGCGCTTTGGCACGGCTCCTTCCATGCCGTATCGCGATGAAATCGATGAATTAATCATGAATAACTATTGATATGCGACTACTACGAAGAACTTGACAATGTGATTCGGATTCTCACGAAATGTTGATATTGATATTCTCGAAATGACATTTGCTGTACAACAATAATTGCATCAAGAGTAAGATTGCGATATATTAATTCGGAAATGGAGTTTGGTCTGTATACATCACATAATCGTTTTGTAATAGGTACGAACACGGACTATGAAAAACTGAATTTGATATCTGAAAATTCGAACGCTAGTATCTAAAGGACGAAAAGATTACCAGATCGACTCTTTGCAGATTAATACCGAATGGAGGTGTCTATATGCCCGAAAAAGTAAATGTGATGATTGACTTGAATATCGATGGTGACTGTACCAACATGGGTGCACTCAGCTTGCTCCATGAGTATGCTAATCAAGGTAAAGTAAGAATCCTTGCTACAACTGCATGCTTCAATTCTCCGCTAGCAACTGGATGTATCAAAGCCATCAACCGTTACTACGGCAGGGGAGAGCTACCTGTTGGAATTCTCCACTGTCAGAATGAAACTCATCCTACACCCTTCATGAAACCGGTCAATGAAACATTCTGCAAGAACAAACCAGATGGCGAAGACGCGCCTGATACTGTAGAAGTCTTGCGGCGTGCCCTCGCACAAGAACCAGATGGTTCAGTTACATTTGTAGTAGCAGGATGTTTTGCATCAGCTGCTGCGCTGCTTCAAAGTGCTCCTGATAGTATTTCACCTCTTTCGGGACAGGATCTGTGTAATCGTAAGATTAAGAGACTCGTAGCTATGGCAGGGCAGTTCCCAACATTTGATGAGATATTTGCAGAAAACAATATCAGAGTACAGATTCCAGCAGCCAAATATGTTATGAAACATTGGGAAAACGAGTTGGTTCTGTCGGGCTTTGAAATAGGAATACGGACTCTGTCTTTGCTGGAGTTTCGGCTTAATGGACCAGATGACCATCCGTTGAAAATGATGTATGTCATAAACGACGGAGAAAAAGAATGGTACATGGAAGGAAATCCAAGCTATGATCAAACAGCAGTTATGGAAGCTGTGGAACCCGGCAAGTATTTTGATTACCATGCCTTTGGACACATTAATGTGACTGACAAGGAAGGATACACAATTTGGGAAGCTATCGAAGGAGGAAAACAAACATATCTCATGCCTAAAGTACCGCTAAATGAAGTAGCAAAAGTCATAAACGGTATGTTTCTTCCGAAATGATAATAGAATTGGATTGTTTGATGGTAGAAAAGGGGAGACAATAAATCTGAATAATGCGAAAAGGTGATAAATAAAGATGCTGTATAAGAAAAATATAAGCCCTGTTCTGGATAATACACTATTTGAAAATCCCACAAGCGAATACCGCGGAACGCCTTTCTGGGCATGGAACTGCCGGTTGGAAAAACAAGAGTTGGAACGGCAGATTGACATACTGAACCAGATGGGGTTTGGTGGTTTCCATATGCATGTCCGCACAGGTATGGATACGCCTTATTTGAGCGACGAATACATGGCGCTCATCAAGGCATGCGTAAACAAGGCAAAAAAAGAGCAGATGTTGGCCTATTTGTATGATGAGGATCGCTGGCCTTCCGGAGCAGCAGGCGGATTGGTTACTAAAGATAAGCGATTTCGCACTCGATATCTGTTGTTCACACATACGCCATATGGAGAAGGTGTAGTGAAAAAGCAAGAGTATTCCCGTGCTGAGGGTGCACGAACCGAGCAAGGTACACTGCTTGCCTGTTTCGATGTAGAACTGGATGAGTGCGGTTGTCTGCGTTCTTCCCGTTTGATTGGCGAAAAAGAAAAGGCGGTCCATGACAAGTGGTACGCCTACATTGAGTTGGCAAACGAGTCAGGATGGTACAATAACCAAACCTATGTGAACACGCTCAATAAAGAGGCAATTGATCGATTTATAGAGATTACACATGAAAGCTATAACCGCATAATTGCAGATGAATTTGACAAAACAGTGCCTTCAATCTTCACGGACGAACCGCAATTCACGCTTAAGGGGACATTTGCCTTCGCAGATGGTAAAGAAGACATGACGCTCCCATGGACAGATGACCTGCCGGATACCTTCCGCAATACTTACGGCGAGGATTTGGTGAGCGGAATTCCAGAACTGCTATGGGAGAAGCCGAATGGAGAGGTTTCTGTGATTCGCTATCACTATCATGACCATATCTGTGAGCGCTTCACGCAGGCGTTTGCCGACAACTGCGGTGCTTGGTGCCGCTCTCACAATCTGAAGCTTACCGGCCATATGATGGCCGAACCTACATTGGAGTCTCAAACCCGTGCACTTGGTGAAGCTATGCGTTCTTACCGTGGCTTCGATTTACCTGGAATCGATATGCTTTGTGCAAGTTTTGAATACACGACTTGTAAGCAGACTCAATCTGCAGTGCACCAGTTCGGCTATGAGGGCATGTTGAGCGAGCTGTACGGCGTCACCAACTGGGACTTCGATTTTCGCGGCCACAAGCTCCACGGCGACTGGCAGGTGGCCCTCGGCGTCACCATCCGCGTGCCGCACCTTTCGTGGGTGTCCATGGCGGGCGAGGCTAAGAGAGACTATCCCGCTTCCATCAACTATCAGTCCCCGTGGTGGAAAGAATACAAAAATGTGGAGGACCACTTTGCCCGCGTCAACACCGCCATGACCCGCGGAACGCCCGTGGTGAAAGTGGGTGTCATTCATCCCGTCGAAAGCTACTGGCTGCACTGGGGCCCCTCCGAGCAGACAGCCCTCAGGCGCGAGCAACTGGATGAGCAGTTCCAGAATGTAACCAAGTGGCTGCTCTTCGGCGGCATCGACTTTGATTTTATCAGTGAATCTCTCCTGCCCGCGCAGTGCGAAGCGGGCACGAATCCGCTCAGAGTCGGCAAAATGGCCTATGATGTCGTTATTGTGCCCGGCTGCGAGACACTGCGCTCCACGACACTCACCCGCCTTGAGGCGTTCAGGAACGCGGGCGGAAGAGTGATCTTCATGGGTGACGCGCCGGTATACGAAAACGCCGTTTCCTCTGGGCGCGGCAGAAAGCTTTATGACGCCTGTGAGCGCATTTCCATGAGCCGCGGAAGTCTGATTGCCGCCATGCAGGACGTGCGCCTCATCGACATGAGAGATGAAAGCGGCCGTATGACCGACGGTCTGCTCTACCAGCTGCGCGCGGACGGCGATAACCGCTGGCTCTTCATCGCTCACGGCATCGAACCATACAACAAGGATGTGAGCCGTTATCAGGACCTGCGCGTGCGCGTCAGGGGCAAATGGGTGCCCATGCTTTACAACACGCAGACAGGAGCGCGTGAGAAGATCACCTTCTCCGTGAAGGGCGATGTGACCGAGATCCGCAGGCGCATGTATGATTATGACAGTCTGCTCCTGCTGCTCGAGCCCGCGCAGGGTGAGCCCTCCTATACCGCGGAGTATGACGCGGACCGCTTCGGCGGAGAGAGCGTCTCCATCCCGAAGAGAGTCGGCTTCCGCCTTTCCGAGCCCAACGCCCTGCTCCTCGACCGCGCAGAATATAAGTTAGATGATGGTGAATGGCAGAAAGAGGAAGAAATCCTGCGCCTCGATAACGAGCTGCGCATTTCCCTCGGCTGGCCCACACGCAAGGAATCCGTGGCACAGCCCTGGGTCGTGCTCGCGGAAAAGCCCGTTCACACGGCCTATCTGCGCTATTCCATTGAGAGCGAGATCGACATGGACGAGGTCTCTCTCGCCATCGAGGACGCGGAAAGCGCGGTGCTAACATGGAACGGCAGCCCCGTTCCGTTGGTCGTCAACGGCTGGTATGTGGATAAGTCCATCAAAACTGTCCGTCTGCCCTCACTCAAAAAAGGCATCAATACGCTGGAGGTCGCAGCTCCGTTCGGACGCCGGACCAATCTGGAATGGGCGTACTTGTTGGGGGATTTCGGTGTGAACGTCGCCGGACGCGATGCCCGCGTGACTGCTATGCAAAAGGAAATCGGCTTCGGCAGCTTTACCAATCAAGGCATGCCTTTCTTCGGCGGAAATCTTACTTATGATTTCAACATCGAAACAGGGGAGGGCGAGTACGCTCTGCGCCTGTGCCATTACCGCGGCGCGATGCTTCGTGTCAAAGTCGATGGAGAGGACAAGGGCATCGTCATCTATCCGCCCTACATCCTACGGCTCGGAACGCTCAAAGCAGGTACGCACCGCGTCGAAATCACGCTAATGGGTCACCGCCGCAATTCCTTCGGTCCTGTGCACCTGAATGACCTCAACGAAAAGTGGATTGGTCCCGATACATGGAGGAGTGAGGGAGACAGGTGGTGTTACGACTATATGATTTGCGAAGAAGGTCTGCTTTCAAGCCCTGAAATAGTTAGTCTGTAGAATGCGTAGGTCGTCTTGAAGTATAAATATGTCAATATTATCAGAAAGGATAGTGTGTTATGAATCCTGTAAAAGTTGCAATCATTGGTACTGGTGCAATCAGTGGAATATATCTTCAGAATATTCTGCTTGTTTTCAAGGAGATTGAACTCCGCGGTATTTGCGATCTCATTCCAGAACGTGTGGAAAAAGCGGCTGAAAATGTCCGTAATGCAATCAAGGACGGCGTTAAAGCGCCAGAACCGATTATCTACCAGGACATGTTCGAGGCTTTCAATGATCCGGAAGTCGAGGTAGTACTAAATCTTACCCGTCCTTATGAGCACTTTGAAGTAACAAAAGAAGCGCTCAATCATGGTAAGCATGTTTACAGCGAAAAGCCACTCGGCATCACTATGGACGAAGCAAATATCTTGATCAATTTGGCTGAATCCAAAGGGTTGAAACTCGGTGGTGCACCTGATACCTTCATGGGTGCTGGTATCCAAACCTGCCGGAAATTGATTGATGACGGTGTGATTGGCGACATCATCGGCGGTAGCTGCGCTATGATCTGTCACGGACATGAGACATGGCATCCTGATCCAGAGTTCTATTACAAGAACGGCGGTGGGCCTATGCTCGACATGGGACCGTATTACGTTACGGCTCTTGTAAATTTGCTGGGCGAAGCAAAGGGCGTCATGGCTATGACGAAAAAGAGCTTCGACCAGCGAATCATTACCAGTAAACCTCACTACGGCGAAATCATCGATGTGGACGTGGATACATATTTGAGCGGTAACATCGAGTTTGAAAACGGCGCCATCATACAGATGTTCACCACATTTGATGTTTATTACAGTGGTCAGGCCCGCTTTGAAATCTACGGTACAAAGGGTACGATAATGGTCCCAGATCCCAACTGCTTCGGAGGCCCAGTGCTTCTGTACCGCCCCGAAGATCAACAGTCTGGACAGATTGCCGATCCTGGACTTGAAAAAAAGAACTGGCCCAACTACTGCGGCGGTTATAAAGAGATACCGCTGATGTTCGATTACAGTGATAATTCGCGTGCACTGGGTCTTGCGGATATGTGTAAGGCAATCCGCACTGGTCGCAGTTGGCGTGCCAATTACAGGCAGCAGCGACATGTTCTGGAGATCATGACCGCATTCTCAAAATCCTGTGAAATGCATGCATACATGACAATCGAATCCGAGTTTGAACGCAGTGAACCTATGAGGAACAACCCAATGAAAGGTATTCTGGATTGATGGAGGGAAAAAAGATGATGAAAGTTGCATACACCGGTTGGACCTGGATCAACACAAACAATGCAGAAACTGGACGCAGGCAGTTAGAGCAATCCCTGAAGGAGATCAAGAGTCTCGGCTATGATTATGCTGAGAATTTTGCGTTCATCAGCGATTACTACGATGATCCTAATGACCTAGTGGCCTTGACGAAGAAATATGACATCAACCTTTGCAATCTGTACGGGCACTTTAACTTCGATGTAGAAGAAATGATTGCCCATAGTAAGAAACAGATTGATTTCCTTGCTGATATCGGAGGGAAATGGTACAATTGTCAGAATGCGGGATTTGGTGATAATGGTCCTCTGGAGCGTCCCAGCAACTTTGAAATGCTGGATAAAATGTGTTATATTGCCGACAAACTGGGCAAGTATGCAGTGGAACGCGGCGTAAAGCTGTGTTTCCATCCTCATTACGGTACTTGTGTGTTCTCCCAGAGCGACATTGACTATTTTATGGCTCATACCGACCCGAACTATGTATTTATGTGCATTGATACTGCTCATACCACGCTGGCGGGTATTCGGCCTTCTAGTCTGATTCGACAGTGCGGCAGCCGCATTGCTTATATGCATTTGAAGGATGTTGACACTTATGCACTTTCAAAAGCAGAAGGAGCTGAAAAAATGGCAACTTTCCGTGCGCTCGGCCATGGCACAGTGAATTTCCCCGAGGTCAAGGCGGCATTGGAAGAAATAGGGTATGATGGTGTACTATGCGTGGAACTTGACTGCCCCGAAGTATGCAATTATCATTCCGCCGAGGTATCGCGTACTTATCTCCGTGATGTACTCGGTATGTAATCAATACTGTGACAAGGAGGATACTCCCAAAACATCATCTTTATCTGGTGGCGGGGTAAAAAGTTATGGATAAAGTCAAAATTGCGGTCATCGGCTGCGGTGGCATCTACTCCTTGCATTGGGATGGTTGGAAAGAACAGTTTGACAAAGGTTATGATGATTTCGAGCTGGTCGCGTTCTGCGATCTCGTGCCCGAGCGCGCGCAGGCCTACGCGGACAAGTATGAAGCTCTGACGGGCATCAAAGTACCCGTATTCGACAGCATCGATGCGCTTTTCGCGTCCGGTATAGATTTTGAAGTGGCGGAACTGCAGGTGCCCCATTCGGAGCATCACAAGCTGGCATTCCGTCTGCTCGAAGCGGGCAAGCATGTCATGATCGAAAAGCCCCTCGCCATCACCATGCGGGCGGCAAAGCAGATGATGGACTGCGCGCGCAAAAACGGCGTGACGCTCAAGGTCATGGAAAACTACCGCTACAGCGTGTATGAGCGCGCCGCCGCGTGGGCGGTCAGAAGCGGCATGATCGGTCAGCCGCGGCTTATGACCATGATGGATGTGGGACTGCGTCAGTGGTACTGGGACTGGCGCGACCACAAGTATATCGCGGGCGGCTGCTGGACGCTGGACGGCGGCATCCACTTTGCGGACCTCTGGATGAACATTCTTGGCCCCGAAAAGAAGGTGCAGGCGGTATCCAAGACCTACGACACCACCCGCTACAAGGATTTTGATATCGTCAAGAAGGACGAGCCCGTCTACTACCGCAGGACGCGTTCTCTGCTGTCCGTCAATCCCCAGACCTTCGGAACGCCCGTGGAAAGCGACCTTGAGGACACCACGAGCGCGATCCTCGAGTTTGAAAACGGCGTACTGGGCACATGGCTCGTGAGCCGCGCGGCACCCGGAAAGGTGAACCGCGACATCATTATTTCCGGCAGCGAAGGCACGCTCATCTGGGACAAGGGCATTTCCGACTACACGGAGAAGACAGTCATTTCCTGGGAAGAGCTGAAAGAAATGTACCTGAAAGCGCTGACGGACGAGGAAAAGGAAGCCGTATTCCCGCACGGACTGCAGTCCACCGGCGCGCTGGAGCAGCGTGAGTTCCTTGATTTCATCGAGGGCAAGCGCACGCTGGAAGTGACCGACGAGATCGGCTACCTCGACATGGCAGTTCCCTATGCGGTATACGAAGCAGCCGCGTCCGGCAGGAGCGTTCTCGTAAAGGACGTCATGGACTTAAAAGAAGAGACCTATCAGAAGGAAATCAACGAAAAACTAGGTATTTGAGAAATAATATACAGCAAAAGCCCGCGGACTTCGGAAAACCGAAACCCGCGGGCATAACTCTATTCTGATTTTTTACTGTACTCTCCCGAAACCCAACCGACCTGCGTGCCCACTTTGACCGCATTCCATCCGTTCGCTGCGGTGGCAATGTACTCAAGTACTTCGCCGGTTTCTGCCTCTTTTATGATTTCATACTCCGTGCCGTTTCCGACTCTCACGTTCACGGTGCCGCCGTTCTTCGTGATGATTTCGACCGTGGGCTCGATGATTACCGTTTTTTCTTCCGGATCATTTATTACATTATCACCCGTGAGCTTCTCATGGGTGGCAGCATCATAAACGCCGGAGGATTCCAGTCCGTTGTCAGTCTGGAACTTCATGACCGCTTCTTGTGTATTAGAGCCAAAATCCCCGTCAATGCCGTACTTGCCAAGGTCGTAACCGAGCGCTTTGAGCCGGGTCTGCATTTCCTTCACATCATTACCGGTAACGCCTTTCCGGAGGTCACGCTCACCAAGGGCGTAGTCTTTGATTATCGCACCTTCGCCGTAATCGATCCAGGGGAGAAGGTACCAGTGTGTCCACTTGCGGCCGGAGAGCTTGGTACGGACACAGCCGTAATTGAACCCGCGCCACTCGATCACATAACCATTTCCGACATAGTAACCGACATGTCCGTCAAACCTGACGGCGATACCGGGCACATCGGGTATCGTACCGATGACGCCCCATTCCGCTCCCTTCTTTTTCGCCCAGTCGAACATGCCGTTGGCACTCTTGTCGGGCACCTCAGTTTTCTTCTTTCCGTTGTTCCAGGCATAGCCTTTACAGGCTCCAACACAATCAGAACAGATCTTCCCGTCAGCGATGTCTGCCTTATATCGCGAGGTGCGACTGCTGCCGTAGTGGCTGGGATACTGTTTACTCTTGCTGTTCAGCAGGGACTGTGTGCATTTGAACACGCATGTCCCGTACCAGTAAGGCTGACCCAGCATCGACTGACACCAGGCCACGAAGTGCTCCGCGGTGAAGGGCGTATCAATTCTGGTCATTGGTTTCCTCCTTGTCCATATCCTTCTTGTGCAGTTGCGCGAGGATATCTTTCAGCTTCTCAGGCACAGGCAGGCCAAGGTAGGACGCGTTCTCCAGGATGGAGAGACCCTCATTGGACATGTAGAAGCAGATGACCACACCGCGGAGTGCGGAGCCCGTGCCAACCACATTGATGTCCACGATGTTTGCGATGCCGACCAGTATCAGGATGAGCACCTTTTTGCAGATGCCCTTGAAGCCTACCGCCGAGGACAGCTTTTTGTCCACGATGGCTCTCATGATGCCGGTAATGTAATCCAGCACCATCATGATGATAAGCGCTTTGAGCATACCGTCCATACCTCCTACAAAGTAGCCCAGCCAACCGCCGAGCAGAGTGATTGCGGCCTGTACCTTGGTCCAGACCAGTTCGATAGTGAATTCCTTCATGATGTTCCCTCCTTAAAGGTCAGTTTCGCTCATGCCGTATACCGGCACAAATGTGTTCGTTTCATCGTTGTAGTAGCCGTATGTTCCGTCATGCCGTACAGCATCCCAGACGGATCCATCACTCTCATAAAGTTCATACAAGACCGTTACCGGGTTTTCTGCCAGCCATGTCTTGAAAACGCTGATAGAAGAAGGCTTCTCGGAAGCAAACCAGATATTGATTGCCTGTGTCTTTTCACCGTCCGCGGAATTGCCGATAGCGATATCGCCTTCCCGGTAATCCGCGAAGCTGGAAGCAAAGTTGCCGAAATTGCTGTATGCCCTGCCCAACTTGACGGCTTCGTACTCCAGGGCGGGCTTTGCATAAACGGAGCCCCTGTATGAGGAGGACGAGCCCCAGTTTCGGTCAGGGGAAAGCTGCTCTACGGCAAACCCGGTCAGACGCCGCGGAAACTTATCCGTATCGGAAGGTATAATCGGCTCATATTCGGAAGGCTTATGCCAAAGGAGTCCGCCATTCAGCTTGATATACTTGACGGATTTTCCGTTGATTTTCACATACTTGTAATTCACGGGTCGCTGTCCTCCACCATGATATTGAATGTTTCGGTCGTATCATCCTCATAGCCGACTTCCATCTCGATTGTACTGTGGGGCGCTGGATCGCCGCCGGTACTTCCGTTGCGGATCAGCGCGGTGATATCGACTACTTCACCGTTAGCGTTCAGGAACAGACCTGAGTTGAAGGCATACTTGCTGACATCCGCTGTGAGTCCCGTATCGGACATGCCGTTGGTGGCGTCATAGACCTTTCCGTCAGCGCCGACAAACAAGCCGCTGTTGTAATTACTCATTCGTTTTTTTCCTCCCCTTATTCAAACCATATCTTGTGTACCCGGACTACGCGTAATCCGCCGGAGCGGGGGATCTGCTGTCCGTATACGATGATCTTGTACTCGCTTGAACCCGCGTATGCGCTGACATCGCCCTGAAGCGTTTTTGCTTTCGCCACGGAATCATATTCCTGTCCCGAACAGCTTCCGGACGCTATCGTTATCATGGATGATGTGGCTGTTGCGTTAACGGGGACGAGCCCGATCCTCACACTGTTTCCGTCGTTGAAGCCGTAACCGCCGCCCTGGCAGTAGACCTGCATGCAGAGTTTTGCGACACCTCTGGGTATCTTCGCGGGACCCGTCATGACCACATGAGCGTTATGCGCGTATGTGGTACTGCGCGTGGATGTGCTTATCTGCAGATAGGTATCCGTTACAGAAGCGGCAGCATAAGAGGTGTTGCCGCCCCGAGTCAAAGCATTTGCCTGCCACTCGATACCATTGACAGCACCTCCATCGAAGTACACATAAATGCCCGCCTGCCAGACGAGCGTTTTGTTCACATAGACTGAGTTGACTGGCTGCGAACCGATAAAAATAGCGGCAGGTCTGCTGCCGCTTATCAGAAAATCACTCATAGCACAAATGTTATCTCCCCGTCTTCACCCGTACTTGTACCGGTAGTATCGATGGCCAGCTTATACTGTGTACCGTTTATCGTAAACAGAACAACGGAATAGAATTTTGCGGGATATGCGCATTCGAAGAGTTTGCTGTTCTCCGTTCCCGTTGAGCGCATACCCACAGCCACGCCTGTCTTCTCGATATTGAAATAACCTCCGGCCTTTGGTACATTCACCTCGTAGGTTTTTGTGGTAAGTTGGTCCGAGAGCGTGACCGTGAAATCGTATGAGGTGATGGTGTCATATGACCCGGTCAGGAATGAGCGCTCGTGAGTGTATGTCACCGAAGCGGTACCGGAATTGCTGACTGCGGTGATGGCGCTGCCACCCGACGGCGTGATCTTGAGCGTCCAGGTATTCGTTCCGGTCCCGAGCGAGGTCTGCACCGATACGATTCCATCGAACCACAGTTTATTCCCGTCATCATCGAGTTCGTATACCGTATTTCCGCCACTGTCCAGCGAGGATGTATATCGGTCGATATCCAGTCCCGACAGCGACGGCGGTGTGTAAGCCAGGACTGTCACGCTGCCGTTGTAGGTGGCTGTGAGCCCGTAACTGTCCGTGATCGTGATGGAAAAGGCCACATTGCCCGTTGTCGTAATTGCCGACATGATACAGCTGTTTTCACCGGGCGAATACGATCTTCCATCAATACTGACCACACGGGTACCTATCGACACTGACGGGTCTGCCGTGGTGTCGAGTGTGACCGCGAATGAAAGGATGGGGACCGTCTTTCCCTGCACGATGTTTCCGAACTGTGTGATATGTGTGGTCCCGCTTTCGGACCATGATATCCCGCTGATAACGGGTGCAGTCCGGCTCTTCACGAAGCGGAATGCTTTGTTGTCATCGGAGTTCACTACGCTTACCCAGGAACTCGAATACGAGCCTGACGAGGTCGTGAAGATCACCTTCATCTGTGCAGGATAGACACGATCCGTCATCGCTTCCAGTACCTCTGGCGTCAAGGCCAAAGCGAAGCTGAACGAGCCCGAACCGCCGGAAACTATCGACCTGGCTGCGCTGAAGGACATTTCCCCGTCAGTCAGGGTCCCGGGGCGGATAACGACCGACACCACCGTAATAGCCACCGTGGGCTGAGCGTAGATACTGAGCACAGCCATTTCTCCGTTTGCCAAAGACGGGGTATCCACGGAATATGTGACCGTTCCGCCCGAGGTGATGGTGGCCGTTCCCGTTATGCCGTTGATGGCTGTATAGGTGACGGTGACAGAAAAATTGTTCCAAGATGCGGCACCCGAGAATGTACCGACACCGCCTGTACCGCCGTTTGCGCAGTAACGGAATACTATCTGAATCGAAGTATCTCCGTTTTGCAGACGCTGGAGCATAGATGCGTTGGTGACATTTGCATTGGTATCACTGAACTTGATGCTTCGTGAGCCTGCCTTTGTCAGGATCGTCGTGTAGTTGACCGTAGCAGAGGTGAATGTTACTCCAGTTAGTGTCGCCGGCACAGTCACCGTGATCGTGTCTGAACCGGTCGTAGGCGATGTATACCGTACCGGGACATCAGGGCTGTATTCTGTACCTGTCCACGAAGAAGAACAATATGCCTGAGATTTAGATACCTGTAGTGTTGTACTTGCCATGTGACCCCCTTATGCGTCCGTCCATACCCAGCCGCCTCTGCCGGTCTTGCGCGCTACGATATTACCCATCTGCAGCCGGTCCATTCTGCCTTTGCCCTCGGAAAAGGATGCTATCTCTTTATCATTCTGATAGATATGATAGCCGATATCGTCTGTAAGCGTGTAGTAGATAGAGCCGTTCATCTGTACCTTAAGACCGCTGGAATCAAAGGTCATAGCGCTCAGAACATTTCCGTATTCTTCGACGGTGGCCTGTATGCCCGATGAGAACACATCGAACTGTGAACTGAGTCCGGCAACGGCTCCGTCCAGCAGTTGTAGAGAATACACATTCGCAACTGCTCTGTCCTGTGCGTCTTCAGCAGTGGCCTGCACGCCGGCAATGTCATTACTTAAACCGGCAACACGCATGTTGATACCTGTATTGGATGAAAGGTCCAGCTGCTCTCCGAAGTTGGAACTGATATGTGATGTGGTGATGGTGCCTGCCTTGATGTTGCTGCCTTCGATAGTCGCGGCGGCAATCTTGTCACCGGTAATCGTCCCGGAGAGTATTTCATTCGCTGTGATCGTAGCCGCTGCGATTTGCTCCGCGGTCACGGACTTCGCAACGAGCACAGAGCCGTCAAGCTGTGACTTGTACTTGTCATTTGATAACTCCTGCAGGGTGAGTCCGGACGCTTCGGCGTTGATCTCGTAGATGATGCCGTCATCCCCGGTAAGGATGAGCCGGTCCGTAGCCAGTGTTCCGGATGTGATGACATCGGCGTTCAGGGAAACAATCTTGCCTTCCGTGATACTGGCATCCGCAATCTGTGCCGTGCCTATCGCGCCGTTCTGTATGAGAGCGGCTGTTATCGCACCGAGCGCGATTTTGGCTGTATCGATTGCCGCGTTGGCAATCTTGGCATTGGTGATAGCGGCGTTTGCCAGTTTCGCCGTGGTCACAGCGAGGTCATCAATCTGCGCGGAACTTACCGCGAGATTGGCAATTTTCGCCCGTGTAATGGCCGCGTTATCGATCTTCGCTGTCTTTATCGCAGCGTCGGAGATGTTCGCCGTGTCTACAGCGGCGTTTCCGATTTTTGTGTTCGTGATGGCCGCATCCGCGATATTGGCTGTGTCAATAGCCGCGTTGCCGATTTTCGCGTTATCGATAGTTCCGTCCGCAATCTTTGCGCCGGTGACGGCAAGGTCCGCAATAGAAGCAGTGGTGATAGCCGCTTCCTGGATATGTGCCGTTTCGATAGCGGCAGCATCGATTTTCGCTGCCTTGATTGCTCCGTCCTGCAGGGCGGATGTGCCTATCGCGTTCACCGCAATCTTGCTCCCGGTTATGATACCGCTTGGCAGCTGACGGGAACTTATCGTGTTGTCCGCAAGCGTATCCGCTGCGGTGCCGAGCGTCATCGAGGTATACTTCAGCTTCAGGCAGTCATAGGTGTACTGGGTCATGCGCATGGACACAGACAAACCGAGTCGGGATGCGATAACGCGCACGGAGTCACCGAGGAAGATATTCTGCAGGAAGGCGTACTGTTTGTACTCTTCAGTATCGTACAGGTTCAGGAAGTCAACGGTCAGAGTGACAGTCGGCTGATCACAGCCCTTGTCAAACTCCTCCTGTGCAGCCTCACGCATTTTCGTAAACGCCTGGTTTTGATTGCTGACACCGTCGCTGCCGATCTTCGCGCCTTCCACCTCAAGGTGTATCCACTTGGGGTGCGGGTAGGCACCGATGTTTTCACTGTCCACGTACAATTCCGGGAGGTACAGTGTTTCACCTTTCTTTGTCTGACCTGTCGGCATGATGCGGGTGATCACATCGGTGGTATCCACATCATAGGAAATGCCGAGCAGGTTTTTGCCCTCGCGGATCTGGACATTGCGGTCTTCGCCGATGCGGTTCACAATGTAAACATCGTACCAGTCGCGGCAGAGCTCACCGCCGTATGTGGCAATAAGTCCCTCATCACCAAGGATGGCTTCCAGCGGGTTTTTGTTCTCGGTCTTGTAGCCTTTCACATTGTCGGCGATGTCCGAGTAGAAGGTGAAATCCTCATTTGCGCCCGCCGTTTCGATGACCTCGCGCAGCGCATCCACATATCTGTCATTAGCTCCTGCAGTATATGACTTGACCATATAGTCCAGAAGGTCATAAAAAATGTGCCTGGCGTAGACCGTGATACGGTCGAGCTCGGGCACAATCCTATAGATGCGGAACGGCTGATCGCGGTACTGTTTCGGATGTACCGTTTCGCCGACAATGGTCTTGATATCCTCGGAGTGGTAGGAATTACTGATGCCGCCCTGCGTATAACCCGTGGAGCCGTTATCCACACTGACCTTGTACCACATGGCAATTGTCCGGGTATAACCGGTAGGAACAGGGTCGGTCGGATATGACGAGTAGTATTTTTTCAAGACGGTTCCGGTTTCCGTGTTCGTCAGGCTTGCCGTGTAAACGGACCCCAAAACGGAAACGGCCACACCAGGCTTTTGATAAGTTCCCACGATTTTATAACCGTTATCGGGACCGGAGCGTACACGGCAGGTTGAGGTAATACGCCACACGCCGCGGGTGGTCTTGTCCACCTTGATTTCGGTGTCCGGAAGGTTGACATATGGCGTCATTCCTATAGGTACCGGCACTCGCAGGATGCAGCCCTCAACGAGCCGCTGCCACTTGCCCGCTTCGTCAATGGGGTGGACGAGCGTAACTTCGTATTCGCTGTTCAGGGTCTCGGTGACTTCGCATGATATCGGCGAGAGCGCCCCGCTGCCGTTTGTGGAGAAGTCGGTACAGTCAGGCGGATAGACATAAATCATGAGATACCTCCTTACTCAGAACATAAGAAAAGCGCCCCGAAGGACGCTTGGATTTGTTTGACAGTTTGAAAACGGTTATTGCTTTTTCTTCATTATTCTACCTGTCATAAATACGATAATTGTGGGCAAAACCAAGAGCAGGACATCTACCAGCACCCACACACAAAAAGATGCAGAGTTGCTGACCGGGGAATATTGGATATAATCAACAATAACCAGGATAGCAAATGCCATTGCAAGAATAATGCTAATGACATTGCACTCCATAGGTGCTCTCTCTTTCAAGTAGATCACCTCTAAGGGCTCCTATTTATCAGATAATTATATCATCGATCGTTATTTTGCCTGACACAAGAACATCTTGCATTTGCAGGACGGGAACTTGATCAGACCGCAGTCAGTCCCTGAGTGATCTGTTTGAAAAAATCAGGACACCACACATTCAAAGATGCCTTGTCCTTGATGAACGGGCGCACATCCTCAGATGCCGATGCAAAATCGATTGCATCAAAACGGTCATAAAGCATTGTTTTAAGAATCTCAAGATCAAACGGTGCATCTTCCTGTACGGCACCTGAATCAATCAATCTCGCCTGCAGATGTTTCATGTTAACGGATGCATTCCGTGAAAGATAGAAGATATAGTCATACAGATCTCTGCCTTTGACGCGATTCTGCCAAGCCCGGCACAATACCGCATGCAGCTTGCCTGCAAACAGGGACGGCAAATCATATAGTCGGACAGCATAAGGTGACGGAAAAAGTTGAAATCGCTGCTCATATCCAGCGCCGGACGGCGGGTTTGTATCAACCTCGAACTTTATCTTGATGACCTCATTTGCAGTTATGCTTCCCGCAAGACGATCATCCGCGTAAAACATAAGGACATGTTCACGTGTGTTTCCCTTCAGGAAAGCGGACTTTACGAATGAATCCTTCGTCTTATTCTTTTCGCTGATTTCAAGGTGCAAGCCATAGGCAAGCACCTCTTTTTCCAGTACCGGAAAGTAGGACGAAAGATCAAATTCAGTGTTCTCTGCGGTCAGAGAAAAATCAAGGTCCTCTGAAAAACGGTCAAGACCGTAGAAGATACGCAGAGCTGTGCCGCCATAGAAAGCCGCTTCCTGAAAGAAACCTGCACGTGAAAGACCGCATAACACGATCTCCTGCATGATCTCTTTCATAGCGTTTGTCTTGTCTTCAGTTGTTACAGTGTTGTAATGCTTCAGCATTTCCTGTATGGATGTATTCATACTCTGCCTCCGTGCATATAAGCGTTCAGATGGTGTATGTTTTTGCAGCGGTATAACGCGTCAAGCTCCGCAATAGTTGTCGCATTCAAACGGTTAAAGACGCTTCTGTCTATGCGCAAATCATCGAACAGCAACAATTCCAGCTGCTTCCGATTCGGAACAGTCGGACATATATAGAGCTTATCACATAGTGCCTTCTCCGGTGAGGCAAGAAAGTATGCGTAGCCGTTTTCTTCGCACAGCTCAATTTCACACGGATAAGCTGCGGCCGGAATATCGCGAAATGAATAGCTGCCAAAGTCATTGCTGTAAAGTTTCTTCTTACCCTTGGCGCAGGTGGCCGATGTATATTCCTGTACGCGCTCCGGAATCAAACCATGACGGGAAAGCGCATAGTCAAACGACAAATACGATGGGCTGTAAATTACCGGTGCCAGAAGATATCCGGGCACAGTTGGATCTGTTTCATAGATTCCTTTAATAACAGGATGAAGGGCTCCTGACACACAAAGAGAAGCTATCTTATCATAAGGAGCACGATATCCACTCAGTTCATCAAGCAACATTCCTGTAGTTTTTATCATCGATTTTCACCTCTATCTCGAATTATAATCGAGTTTGTGGTGATATTCAAGCATTATATGGTTAACATTCCTCCTTTATCACCTTCAACTCGAATTTCATTCGAGCTTGCAGCGATAATCGTTTATTCCATGGCATTACGGTGTTATTTTGATCTCCAGTACGGTTTTACGAGTACGCTTGTCACATCTCCGGTCCAGCTGATAGCATTCTGCCCCGGTATCAGTTTGGGGAAATCACCGGTCATCTTTCCGTTCTGCAGTTCGTCATTGTTATATGCTTCCTGCAGACGGCTGTCGATGGTGATACTGTCTTCTACATCCTCCAAAAGGATGATGTACTGTCCGACCATAAGCGTGATGTCCCCGCTGCCGGTCACGGTGATGACCGGCTCTGATGCTACACTATAAGGGTTGTTCACGAACTGGCCGGATGTAGTCAGCGTGATATCCTCGGTTCCGTCGATCTGAAACAGCGGTTTGCAGCGGAAATTCACTGTAAAAGACCTGTGCGGGTTGCCGCGCAGAATCTTTTCCAGCGGGATCTGGTTCACGATCCGAGCCTCGTAATGCCCGCCGGGACGGACGGGATAAGACAGGTTGCCTGCGCCGTGCAGGAAAGCTATATCCGCATCGATGTTTTCCGTGTTCCGGATAATGCACTTAAAGGGGAGAGTGATGTCATTGTATACATCCTCTCCCTCCGTCGTTGCAAGCGATCCGCTTCTGCCGGGAACATCCGTGAATGTTACCCTCTCCTCGGGTATGATAATGGGCGGCTGCTCCAGCACATAGATACCCTTCGATGTGCTGTTCACACCGTTCCAGGTGAAATAATCATTCATGGCTATCTCCTTCCCCTTCCTGCCTGCTGGCGTTTGGTCAGCGCGGCAATCTCCCGGGCAAGGTCCCGGATATCCTGCTCACTGCTGATATTGAAATCGTTCCCGCTGATGGTGATGGAGTCATCGTAGCTGTTGTTCGTGCGGCTGTTCGTTATAGGCACCACGGCAGAAGCGGCCTCTCCGCTCAGATACCGGGACGCGTTCCGGACGATCCGCGCCTGCTCTTCCGTGGATTCCAGCACACCCTCGCCGAGACCGCGCATCATCATTTTTCCGACTTCATCGCGGAACACACGGGAAGGCGAGTTGATGCCGAGGCTCTTTCTGGCTGCTACCAGCGCGGCTTCTGTGACAGACATCATTGCGGAGACTACGCCGCTCTGGCCGCTCAGGATACCGCTTGCCAGACCCGCCGACATGTTGAAGCCCAACTGGGTCGTATCAAAGCCTTCCAGAGCAGCTGTTATCTCCGCGGGTACATCCTGCCCCATGGCCTTGAGCGTATCGGCGTATGCGGCAAGCAGATTGATGTCATCCATAGATACATCACCGCCCGCGGAGAGAACGGCGGTGATCTCATCGACAGCTTCCTGCAATCCGCCGTTCTGCACAAGGTCCGCAAGACCTTCTCCTGCCTCACGCATTTCCATAAGTCCGCCGGGAAGATCGTAGACTTCAAATGCGTTCTGTCCGCTGCAGAACTTGTCCGCAAGGGACTTCATTTGCAGGATGTAATTCGAAATATCTACCGGAGCAGTGATGCCCTGCGGCGCTGTTGTACTGCCGCTCTCTGCGGCTGCACCTGTCAGGCTGCGAAGGAATCCGGGGATGTCGTTCTGCTCGATGGCTACGCCCATAAGGAGCAATCCCTGCGTCAGATTTGACAGGAAGTCCGTATTGGTGTCGATGCCCAATGTACTCATGTATTCCAGATATTCGGCAACCTTTCCAACCGTATCAACAGCACTTTGGTCCACCATGTCACCGTTCATGAGTGCGCTCACAACGGACAGGACACCATTGCTCAGTTCCAGTTCTGCCGCTTCGTCAAGCAATCCTCCGACTTCCATAATGTCATCAAATGTGACCTTGTCGAATCCCCAGATCTTATCCCACAATCCGTGTGACTTTTTCAAGCGTTCTTCGATTTGCCGGAGCTTGACGATCGTTGCGTCGAGGTTTTCACCGATGGATTTCGATGAGAACATCCCGAAGACGCCATAGGTATTTGCATCCGCATTCATTGCGTCTTTCAGGTCTTCAGCCGCTTCCGCTCCGCTCTTGCCTTCCCACTCCGGTTTTACCGTCACATGGTAAACGCCGTCCTTATCCACGCCGACTACGATGTCGCTGGCATCGATGGTGTTGAGCAGGTTGGAATCCACATCGATGATGGGAAGACCGTTGGATCCGTAGAACCG
The DNA here is from genome assembly GCA_045598325.1 of Clostridia bacterium. Classification (GTDB taxonomy): domain Bacteria; phylum Bacillota; class Clostridia; order Christensenellales; family Aristaeellaceae; genus RUG14130. The sequence goes on from JAZLLT010000084.1 coordinate 29,538, forward strand.
GACCTTGCCCTCCTCGAACTTGGTGTTCAAGGCGGAGAACCAGTCATCACCAAAGGCACCCTGCACAGTCGTAGGGGTCACATCCGCTTCGAGCGCCACCTTGGCCTTGTTCGCGTTTTTCCAGTTCTGCACGGCCGTATCGTCGATATCCTTAGGTGTGACGCTGCCGGTCAGGCCGATGTTCTGCGGAGTGTAGTTTTCAACATAAGCCGTGACATAGGGATTCACTCCGGAAGTGTCCGGCGCTTTTTCTCCTGTCCCTTTTTCATAGGTGGATACATAGCCCGTGACATAGGCATCCACTTCATCCGTGGAGGGCGCCGTCCCGTTCCGGAGCGTATACGCTTCGATGTATGCGCTTACCGCAGGCGCGATGTCTCCGGGGTCCGGTGCGTCTTCTCCCGAAGCAAGCACATAGGCTTGCACGGCGGCGGTGACAAGCGGGTACACATCCTCCGCGCTGGGCGTGTTGTCACCCGTACCTTTGATGTAAGAACTGACAACTGCCTGTATGAACGGTGCTATGACAGACGCGTCGGGGGCATTTTCGCCGGTACCTTCGAGGTACGCTTTGACAACGGCATCCACGAGGGGAGTGAGCGCGGAACTGTCGGGCTCCGTTTCGCCCGTGCCCTCCACATAACCGTTCACGACAGCAGTGACCACGGGCTTGATCGCTTCGGTGCTGATGCCCTCGATCTCCTTGTAGCCGGTGACAGACGCGGTGGTAAGCACATCCGCACCGGGGTTTTCGGCGAACTCCTTCCATCTGGCGATGGCACCGTCCATGTCCAGATCGGTGGATATCTTCAGCACCTCACTGCCGAAATCATCAAAAATCGCACGGAGCGGGTCCAGATTGGGATCGCCGCTCATGCCTTTGAGCATCGTTTGGATCGTACCGATCTGCGAAAGCGCCGTGTTCAGGAAATCCTCATCGACCCCGGTCAGCTTGCTGATCTCCTCTGTTCCGAGCCCCTGATCGAGCAGGGAACTGATCTGTGTGAGCACGCCGTAGTATTCGACCAGGCTGTCTTCATCGAGCGCGCCCACAAATTCAGACAAGGACGCGTAATTCTCGGTGGAGGATTCATCCGCATATTTCATGAACCGGGTATAAAGTTCCGTCATATCCGAGAAGGACTTTTGGAACTGTTCAGTCCCGATAATGGGCCGGATGACCTTGCTTATGGTGTCCGCGTAATCGGCAGCCGCGTTCCGGCGCTGTTCGTTATACCAGGCGTTCAGCTCCTCCAGCGCGGCTTTCTGCTGATCGCTTTCCATGGTCCGGATGAGCTTGAAGCGGTTGTCGTATTCGTCATCGATGGCTTTGTTGACAGCAGCCATGCCTTCACCGGCCGCAACAAGGGCATCCTCGTATACTGTGCCTGACACTTCCAGTCCCGCCGCCTTCGCGCGCTCCTCCGCCATTCTGACAGCATCTTCAATACTGTCAAAGCCCTTGCTGTCTTCGGGAGAAATGCCGTACTTGATGTTGATTGCCTGACGCTGCGCGATGAGTGAGTTGAGTTTGGCTATATCTTCGTTGGAAAGGTAGTATTCCTTCCGCTTTTCCAACAGGGCGGCGATCTCCGCGTCGAGGATGTCAAGCTGCGCCATGTCGGCATTGATGCCTTCCTGCACTTCCGTGTAGCCCGCTTTCCTCGCGGTCTCCGCCATGGTTTCCAGTTCGTCTTTTGTCGTTTCCGTCAATGCGTGGAAGGTGTTCACATACCTCTCGACAGTCTCATCTGTCTCGACCATGTCATCTTTCCAGTCATTCGTGACAGTATCCAGCAGTTCCATCATCGTCATGCCGTTTCTGATGAAATCGCTGCTGCTCATGTCAAAAGAGCCGAGCCCCCCGCTCGTTCCGTAGAAGGTTTCGGCAGCATGGTTTTTCCAGTTGTCCGCCGCCTCATTGAGCCTTTCCAGCGCTTCCCGAGCCGCCTTCGCTCCTGACGCCCAGTCATAGAACTTGTACACGCCGTAAGCAAGAGCCGCGTAGATGCCTATCACAAGTCCCGGCGACTGTGAAAGGGCGGCATTGAAGCCCTTGAGTCCGCCTCCCGCTTCGCCCGCGAGTGTGGCGAACTTGCCTATGGCTTTTGCTACGGTGCCTACCGCCTTGGTGACCTTGCCGTACACCAGAATTGCGGGACCGGCCGCCGCGGCAATTGCCGCCCATTTGATCAGTTCCTGCCGCTGGGCGGAGTCCATATCCATGAGCCTGTCGATGAAACCGCTGATGCCTTCCATCGCTTTCTTGATGGCGGGCATCATGTCCCCGCCGATGACTTCCGCAAAGAGCATAGCCTTGTTCTTTAAGTTCGCCATCTGGCTTTCCGTGGTGGCGTACCGCTTGTTCGCTTCCTCTGTGAGTGCGGTGTTCTCCTCCCACGCCGCGTTCGCCATGTCCTGCGCCGTGTAGAACAGTTCAGTGGCGTTCGTGGCACGGAGCAGGGTATCACGCAGACGGATCTCGGCGATGCCCATGTCGTTCAGGGTCTTGATGGCGGAGATGCCTTCCACGTCCATTTGGGACAGACCGAGGATAAACGACATGAACGCTTCCGCCGGATCTGCGTCCCAGACGGCTTTGAACTCCGCGGCGGTCATGCCGCTGACCTTGGCAAAGTCATCCAGCGCAGTGCCGCCCGTTTCGGCTGCGACCTCCATTTTGATGAGCGCTTTCGAGAAAGCGGAACCGCCCATCTGCGCCTCGATGCCGACAGAGGACAGGCCTGCGGCGAAACCCAGGATCTGGGCTTCCGTAAGTCCTACCTGTCTTCCTGCGCCCGCCAGCCTCTGCGCCATCAGCATGATGGGCTTTTCTGTGGTGGCAAAATTGTTGCCCAGCTCTACAATGGTAGAGCCGATATTCTTGAACATGGACTGGTCTGTGCCCATGATATTCGCAAACTTCGCTATGGATTCGGCGGCTTCGTCGGCAGAAAGATCTTCGCAGGAATTGCCCAGGTCGATCATAATGCGGGTGAAGTCCGCCAGGTACGCATTATTGACGCCCAGCTGACCGCCGATGGCCATGGTCTCATTGATGACAGTCGTAGTCGCAGCGATCTCCGTCGACATCTGGCGGGACGCTTGTGCCAGTGCATCGAACTCTTCTTCGGTGGCGTCTACCGTCTTCCTGACGGAGGCAAAGGACGATTCAAAGTCCATGTTGGCCTTGACCGCCTTGGTGCCAAGCGCTACGATGGGAGTGGTCACCATGGTCGTGAGCCTGCGTCCCACCTGCTGCGCGGAGCGTGCGATCCTGTCGCATTTCTCACCGAATTCCGTGAGGCTCTTTCTGGCAGCGGTCCACGATGAGCTTGCCGTAGCGAGCGCGCCCTGCGTTGCGGCCAGTTCGCTCTCCATTTCACGGAGCTCCGCGTTGGCGTTGTTGAGGGCTGTTTCGGCGTCGGTCACGGCGTCCGCGGCTTCCTTTGCCTTGGCGGGATCGTTGGCGTCCTGTGCCGCCTGAAGGCGCGTACGCGCGGCTGCGAGGGCGGATTCGTACTGGGTAACAGCACCGCGCTGGATGCCGATCTTATCTGGGAGAAGGGATACCTTTGCGGAAAGTCCGACCACGCTTCCGTCAAAGTCCTTGACGCCCGCGCCTGCAAGACGGAACCGGCTCTGCGCCAGCTGTGTCTGCTTACCTGCGGATGTGATATTGTCCTTCGCCGTCTGCATGGCGTTTCCGGCGTTTGCCCATTCAGTCTCTGCCAGAGCCAGCGCCTTGGCGGTCTCATCGATAGCGGCTTCCGTGGTCTTGTAAGCCGCTTCTGCCTTGTTGAGCTGTGTCTGGATTGTAGAAACGGCATCGGCGGCGTTCTGCGTGCTTCTGGCAAGAGCATCGTTCTGACCGGACAGTTTCTGCACTTCCGCCTTGGCTGCGGAGTATTCCGCTTTCGCCGCTTCCAGGTTCGCACCGGCGGCAATAGTCACAGAATTTGTCTCACCGAGAGTAGCCTTATATTCATCAAAGCGTGCCTGGGCGCGTGTGACTTCATCCGCCATTTCCGCCTGACGGGAACGGGCTTCTTCCAGTTTGCCCGCATACTCGCCCTGCCGGTTATAGCATTCGGTGAGTTTATTATTAGCCTGTTCCAGCGCGCGCTGGTACTGCTGTACGATATTCCCCTGCATGGAGAGTTCGCTCTGCAGCGTACCCAGCCGGGAGGCAAGTCCCGCCGCGGAGGTGTCGAAGTCCTTGATCCCGGCCGAAGCCAGCTTGAAGAACGATTCCGCTTCCTGTATCTGTTTGTTGACAGACTTGATGTTCCTGGTGAAATTATCCGTGTTCAGCGACAGCGATACGACCAGGTCGCGCAGTGATTCAGCCATCTATGACACCTCCTTACGGCTTGAGCCCGGGCCACACACTGTCAATGTAGCCCTGTTTTGGGTCGGGCTTGCGCTTTTCCTTGGAAGCGTGCCATGCCCTTATACGCAAAAAACCGAGCAGATCGCAATGATCTATCTCGGTCATGTGCCACCCGCCCTCCAGAAGGGAGTTATAGGTGGAATAGATAAAATCGGGCAGCGTCAGGCTTTCTCCGCCTGCTCCGCTGCCTTCGTAGGGAATTCGTTCAGGACCTCCGTGGTCTGTGTCTGCACGGCCATGAGCGCCAGCGCCATATCGTGCATGAGCCTGTCCACGGGGTAATGGTCCAGCACATCATCGGGCGTGAACTGCCCGCCGAAGAGGATGCAGAACCATTTGATAAGCTCGTCCATGGCATCCGGGATGCTGACTGTGTCCGCATCGGGGATAACCTCGCCCTTCACGGCGGCGTTGGAGATCCGCACGATCTTCGCGTACATTTTAGCGGCCGGGCCCATCTCGCGAAGAGCCCTGCCGCTGATATAGTCTACCGTATACTTTTTTTCACCAAGGGTGCATGTGATCATCTGCGTTTCTCCTTTTCCAATCCGGTGATCCGCGACAGGCAGTCTGCAAATGCGCCTCCGCGCATGCAGGAGTAGGGCGGATATTCAAAACGCATCTGTCTGATGAAGAATGTCAGTCTTGCCCGCGCCTGGTCGTATGTGAGCGTTTCCGCCTTTTGTTCATGTGTCATGTCATAGACTTTTCCGTAGTCGGGAAGGTACATGAAGCCTTCCTCGTCATAGGCTGCGGACAGCCAGCCTCTGAAAAGAGGCGTCCTTGTAATATCATCCTGCTCCGCACTCTTGAGTGCTTCTGCCAGCTGAATGGATATGTTCAGAAAATCATCTGTCATTTTATCTTCCTCCCGCGGTCTTTCAGGTGAATAATGAAGCGTCTTCCGCCCCAGCGTGAATCCGATGTCTGTACTACACTGTCGATAACAAAGGTCTGGTATGAAGGCAGCAGTACTTCCGCTTCGGCGGTGCCGAACTTCGAAATATGCTGTACGCCCGGAGCGGTCTTGTTGTCATCCATAACAAATTTGATGGAGGTCTTGCCCTGCGATACCCAGTCCCATTGACCAAATCTTTCGGCGACATCCTCATCGCTGGAAAATGACTGGACGACTCCGTTTCCGTTGCCGAGTTTATCGCTGAAGTATTGCACCGTACCGGGCTGCCATTTCCGCAGAAAGACGCTGTCGGCCACGCTGTCTTCTACACTGATCCCGCGGTAGATGGAACCTCCGTTGTAGTACGGCATCCGCATCAGCGCCTGCGAAATGATCTCGGTCTCAGTTGGGAGCAGACCTTCGGTAAAAGAATCGTAGTCTGCTCCGTAATACCTTATCTGTGTGTCCTGCGCGAGCTGCGCTTCGGCAAGACTGTAGCCTGTATCCCGTATGATCTGGCGGAGAGCCGTGGCGTTGTCCCGCCATTCGGCAAGCTGATCCCGGCCTGTGCGCCCCGGAGGAGCGCCGCCCATGGAAGAGGCCATCGTGCGGTGGCTCCCGCTGCCTCTCGATCCCATATAAATTACCTCGCTTCCGTCTGGAAGTCAAGTCCTTTTGTGAAGACTTCGTAGTAGGGGCGGTGGTGCTCGATGTTGCCTTTGCACTCCGGGGGAACAGAACCGTAGAATATGATCTTCGAGGGGCTCAGCCGGGCAAGCATTTCGTTATATCCGTCGAGAAATCCGCGTCTCGCTCCGGGACTTTTCTGTGTGCCGACGGATGATACAGCGACAGTGCCGCCGGCGGGTTCTCCGTCAAAACACCAATCATAGCTGTCTTTTCCTATCCAACCGATCGAAGGTATCACAGTAATGCCCATGCGCTGCCAGTAAGCGCCCAACTGGTGTTTCCGCCAATGGTTGTATATCTGCACGGCTCTGGGATAGTCCGTGTACATTGAGAAGTCAGGCGACATGACGGCGGGGAACTGTTGCAGGAAAAGGGCGTATCTGGGCGGATCATGCCATATCCGTTCAAACAGATAGTCATCCGTGAAGAAATGGATGCCTGCTCGGGGCTTGCGGCGCATTGCGAGAGCGTGGTTGAAACGGATCCAATCAAGGTTTTCATCAAGAGTGACGGGCTTCAGAACGGGAATGTCATATTGCCCCGCGACTTCAAAGTTGCCCAATTCCAGATCGTGTCCGTTCCGCTTCAGAGCCTCCAGCGACATTCCCGTTCACCGCCTTATCAGGTCTCTCCGGAGCCGCCTTCATCATCGTCGTCGGTGAACACGGGCGTGTAGACGGAAGACAGGAATGCAGCCGCAGCGGTCGCGGTGAATCCGTTTTCGCCTTCATCAGCCACAGCCTGCCAGTGACCGTCGTGGGTTCGCTTGATCGCGGTGAACTCCACTTCGGGAGTCTGGCGGGTGACCGTCTTGCCCTCCTTGGTGGCGAAGGTCTCGCTGATGGGCTTGGCTCTGCACTTGAACAGCCACACATACCGGAACTTGCCGTCGGACTTTTCGGACTTGAAGCCGATAGCGAAGTAGGGAGGCTTGTCCTGCGCGGAGCGGATCAGGACGCCGTTGTCATCGATGACATTATTCAGGATCATTTCCTGGATGACCAGGGGCAGGTCTGCCATCTTCAGCTTGAACGCGACCTCGGGGTCGGCGTACAGGGTATCGAACTCGCCGTCATCGGCATACTGCACATCGGGATCGGCGTTGTCGGGAGACACGGTCGCTTCGATGGCGCCCGCAATCTTCTGCAGGGCGCCGTAAGTGAGGGCCGCTTCGGTATCAACGGTCAGCGGCGCGATGACCACATCCCTGAGGCCGATAGTGGAAGATACATTCGGGGAAGCAGTGGGTGTATTGGTTTCGGGCATTGGTTAATTTCTCCTTTCTATCTCAACAAGAAGCCCGCCGCGGATGATGCCGAAAGCCTCCTCCCGGCGGGTGTCGAAAGCGGGACGCACATAGGGGTGCGCCGGCGCTGGACCGGGGCCGCCGTGACCGTATTCCACATAGGCGGGATAGTATTCCTCATCATCCCAGTCCTTGCGGTGCACGCCAACGGTGATATGAAGTCCCGTGGTTTTGTGTTTTTTTACCTTTCCGGTCGATATGGCGTCATGGAGCTTACCGGAGATGATCTCCGGGTCGGATGAGGCGTTGGCCTTCATCTGCTCCTCAATGGGAACGGCGGCAGCCTGCAGGATGCGTTTCGCCGCCGGCGCGCCCTCGGAATCCGTACTGAGGGCGTTTGCCATTTTGTTGATATCACCTGCCAGCTCCTGGAAACCGTGTACATCAAGAGGCATAGCTACACCTCCTCATCCAGGCACCAGGTCCACTGCACGGTGTATTGCCGGGTGGCAGTGTCGTAGGCAGGCTGGTTATAGCCTTTGTCCGACTCCTCCACCATACCGAAACCGGTGGCGTACATGGCTGCGCGGATGGTTCTGCGCATGGAGGTGGGATCTGAGTCCGACCAGAGGTTCAGGTAAACATAGGTGCGATAGCGGGAAGGGTGATCATCCTCATGCGCGGCTTCCGTAGTAGTGGTGGAGTATACACAGTACTGCGCAGGCGGATTTTGCTGAGCAGTCGCTGCCCTCCATACGCCCGCGTAGACAGGAATACCGATGTTCGCCAAAGCGTCCTGTACCTGTTTCATCCGCTGACACCCTCCGCTATGCTGGCCTTGAGGCCGAGATAGGTCTTCTGGAAGGAATACTCGCCGAGGGTGGAGATGTACCATTTCTTCCCCTGGAACAGCACCCACATGCCGGGCTTGATGTCCGGGCGGTAGCGGATGGTGAAGTTGATGACGGCTTCCGTGTTCATGACATCGGCGCTTCTGTAGTGCTGGTTTCCCGCGTCTGTCGCGGAAGCCCAGACACGGCATACCACCACATCATGCGCTTCGGGATATCCGTTTTCGTTGGCGGAGCTTTCCGTGTATCCGATCTGGACTCTGTGTTTCAGGTCACCGGGGTGCGGGGTGCCGTCGAAGTTTTTATAACCGCGCAAAAGTCATCACCGTCCTCAGAACATCTTGTCGGGATCACGGTACGGGTACAGCAGGTTCTCAAAGGCGATCCGCATGGTGCCATAAACGGCGCGGTCGGGATTGTCCCTGTTCTCGTAGTAATGGCTCACCATGAGCATGACGGCGAGCCTTACGGGTTCGGGCGCGTCATCGGTGAAGTTCACCCTGCAGAAGTCCTCGGCAGCCGCCTGCGCCTGAGCGATGAGGGTACCAAGATAGGTATCCTCATCGTTATCCTCGATGCGCAGGTGGGTCTTGACTTCAGCGACTGTCAGGATCAAGTGCCTTCACCGCCGCCGTTATCACCATTGCCCTCGGGATCGTTCTCGGGATCACCGCCACCGCCGGAGCCGCCGTTATCATCGGGGCCGGGCTCGGGTTCAGGCTCGGCATCGGCTTCCATGAGACCCGCTTCCTTGAGCGCGGCGAGGAGCGCATTGAATTCTGTCTTGAGCGTAGCAATTGTGGATGCCTCGCTGGCGGGAATATTGGCAGCCTTTTCCGGGATGCCATCGAGTTCCAGACCCTCGATCTCCGCGCCTTCAAGGAAGGTGAGCTTACCGCCGATGACAAGTTCATTCCCGCCGTGCGCCATGAAGTTCTTGGTGTTGTGGGTATCAGGCATATTCACACCTCCTCATCAGGCTTTCTGCTGGAGGACCTTGACGGCTTCGGGCAGGATCAGCTTGCCGTCCACACGCTCGGAGGACAGGAAACCGACCTGACCGGTGGGCGCGTACAGTTCGTTCAAGCGCTGGAAAGTGCGGCCTTCGCGGTCCGCGATCCAGTAGTAGCTGAGATCGCCGAACAGGATGCTCTTCGCACCTGCCTCCACAGTGGGCATGAAGGTGGAAGTGTATACGGGGCGGCTCATGATAGTGTCGGGGGTGTTGGCGGTCAGAGCGGGCTGCCACAGATAATCTCCTGCGCCGTTCTTGAGCTTGCGCAGGGCGCGGACAGTGGCGTCGTTCATCATGAATACGGCGTTTCTGCGGTAGGGTACGCGCAGGGAGTAGAACAGGTCGATGATCTCGTCAAAGCTGACGGCGGTCGCAGAAGCAGCGGTCACGCCGATCTGTGCGCCGACATCTTTGTTGTCCACCTTGTTGGCGAGCACGCCCGTGGGCTTGCCGCTGCCGTTGCCGGTGAAGAAGGCCTCCTCCTCGGCAGCGCCGATGCGGCGGGCGAACTCCTTGGCGATGTAGGAAGGCATGTCGAAGACGCTGTCGTGCAGCAGTTCGTCAGACACCTTGATGGTGGTCGCCAGCTTGTACGCGCCGATGGTCAGCAGACCGAAGGTGTCGTCGGAAGCGGGATAGGCTTCCTCCTCATCAATCCAGCTCGCGGTGCCCTTGGAGGCAACGACGGGGATCTTGCGGTCGCCGCTGGACGTCTGGATGACATGGGCAAACTGGCGGAAGATGTTCTGCTCGGACAGAGCTTCGACCAGGGTGCGCTCGAACTCGTCGGGAGCCAGATATCCGCCGTGGTCGTCTTCGCCGATCTTGAGGGCGTTGTGGATCTCGGGAGTGATGATCTTGCTGCGGATCATATTCCAGAAGCCATACTTATAGGCGGCAGACGCGGTGCCGGACTTGCCGTCGTCCCCGGGCTTTTCGGGAGCACCGACCAGGGGCCTAGTGGTGGGACGGTTCATCTCGTTTTCGATGGCGTCCTGACGCTCCAAACGGTCGATCTCCTTTTTCATGCGGTCGACATCATCGACCATGCGGTCATAGACGGCAGCGTCCTCGGCAGACATGGTGCCGTCTTCGGAAAGGTGGGAATCGCGGTACTTTTTGGCGGCGTCCCACAGGTTCGCGCGCTTTTCGCGCAGGGCCAAAATTTCGTTCATAGGGTATACCTCCTGTTAGTATTTCAGGTTTTCAAGGCGGATATTGATGTCCGCCACGCTGACCCGGTCCTCAGTTTCGGGAACGGGATCTTCTGTGTTTGCTTCAGGAGTATCATCTGTTGAAGCATTGGTTTCGATGGCATCGGGTTCAGGCTGCAATGGTTCTTGTTCTTCCTCGGTCATGTGTCCGCTATAATCGTCCATGGGACATTCCACCTGCGCGGGTTCCTCCGTTTCGGCGGGCAGCGATGCGCGGACCATGTTCATGAGCTGCAACACTGCGGTTTTCCCGGAATAAGAAAAAGTCACCTTCTCAGGCGGCTCTTCTCCGTCGAACAGGACTTCATCGCAGAATCCCAGTTCCTGCGCACGGTAGGCGTTCATCCAGGTCTCTGCGTCCATAAGTGCGGAGAGCTGCTGTCTGTTCATGCCGGTCTTGATCTCGTAGGCGTTGATGATGCTTTCCTTGACCTCATCCAGCAGTGCGATGGCCTTCTGCATATCGGATGTGTCACCGCAGGCGCTGGTCCAGGGATTGTGGATCATCATGAGCGCGGTGGGGGACATGACGACCTTTGTGCCAGCCATGGCAACGACCGACGCTGCTGACGCCGCGACCCCGTCAATCTGGACGGTAACATCCGCAGGGTACTCCATGAGCATGGTGTAGATCTGGCTGGCTGCGATACAGTCGCCGCCGACACTGTTGATGTGCACAGTCACGGGATGGCTGTCGGAAAACAGCTCCTGCCGGAATGTGTCCGGTGTCACCTCATCTCCGAACCAGCTCTCTTCGGCGATGATGCCTTCCAGATACAGGTCGCGCTGACCGCCGTCCTCATTCTTGACCCAGTTCCAAAACTTATGCATTCTGTTCCTCCTCTTTCTGTTTTCTCCGTTTCTGCGGGGACTTCTTTGGCTTTTCTTCCGGCTGTTTGTCATCCGCATCCTGCGTATTATCCGTCGGAACATCACCCTCCGTTCCTTCCGCCGCGGTTAGCGCCGTAATGAGCGGTGCGACGCCGCAGAGATTGATGGGAATCATGTTGCCGTTGACAAGATAGGCGTTGCCACCTTCCTCTTCAGATATTGGGTTCATGTTCTCCAGAGCGCGGATATCGTTTGCCGACATCCAGCCGTTCTGTCTGGCAATGGCGTAGCCCTCCATGCGGCTTTTGTAGTCGCCGCGCATGAGTCCGTCCAGATTGAACTGCACATAAACACGCCCCTTCTCCTTTTCGGAGAACAGGGCGCGGTTCATGGCCTGTTCGATCCGTATGAGCCAGGGACGGATGGTGTGAACGGCAAAGTCGATGGACTGGTTTTCGATATTGGAGAAGGTCGCCCGGTCCAGATTGCCCACCAGATGGGGCGGTACACGGAAGATGCGGCAGATCTCCTCCACCTGGAACTTTCGTGTTTCGAGGAACTGCGCTTCATTGTTGGGAAGGCTGATCGGTGTGAAGGTCATGCTTTCCTCCAGCACCGCGACCTTGCCCCCATTGGCGGAACCGCCGTACGCGGCAGCCCAGTTCTCGCGCAGTTTCTTGGGGTCCTTGACCGTATTCGGATGGGTCAGCACACTGGACGGCCGTGCGCCGTTCTTGAAGAATGTACTGCCGTACTCTTCCGCGGCGATGCCGAGACCGATGGCGTTCTTCTCGAGCGCGATGGGGCTGTAGCCCATGATGCCGTCAAAGCCCAGACCGGGGATGTGAAGCACTTCGGCGGGATCGAGCAGGACACGGTCTCCGCTTGTGGTCGTGTATGTGTATGTGAGCGTTCCGCTCTTCTCATCGCGGTCTACTTCCATGCGGTCGGGAAGCAGCGGATAGATGCTCTCGATGTGGTTCTTGCCTGTCCTTATGATCTGGCAGTAGCTGTTGCCCCACAGGAGCAGGTGGCTGAGCATCGTCTCCCGAAGGACAAATGATGTCATCTCCGCGTTGGGCTCATCGTGAAGCAGGCGGTAAAGCGGGTGCTCGGTCGCCTTCCGTGTTCCGCCGTCTGTATCCTCGTATACCCCGAGAGGCAGGGACGCGATGGTTTCGGCGATGACGCGCACGCAGGCGTAAACAGTCGATACCTGCACGGCGTTGCGGGGATTTACCGACTTGCCGGAGATGCTGGAGCCGAAGCTGAATACCTCGGCGGCGGATATGGCGTTTTGGGGCTTATCCCGGGAGCGGAACGAAAACAGCGGGTGTTTCATGTTTCATCCCCTTTCAACTTTCCTTCATGATGTGCCGCTATGCCCGCCAAAACGAAAAACACGCACGGAAGCGCTACGCCGTTTCCCCAAAGGCGGTATTCGGCGGCATCTGTGTGCGGGTCCTTGAGCCATTTCCGTATCTGGTTGTCCGTTTTGGGCTTGGAGGCTGTGCCTGTGATCTTCCTGTGCGTTTCAAAGACCCCGCGCCAGAACACCATTTCTTCTTCCGCCGGGTCTTCTGTTCCGAGGTCCGCGCACCAGTTATCGGGAAATCCCTGCAGGCAGGCGCATTCGGTCGGCGTCAGACGGCGGACGGTGTATCCGTCCACGAGACCGTTATGATATCCGGGATTGCTCCCGTTGACCACGGCAGCGGACACATCCTCGCAGAAGCCGGTGCTTTCTGCCTTCCGCTGCGGGTCGAACCCGTAGGATACGGCGCCGGGACCTCTCGCGATGAGCGGCGGCTGCAGTTCTTCATCGATGGCGGGTTCATACTTGGCGTTCTGCCCCTGATTGTACACGTCGCGTCCGAGCCCGTAGGCGGGGCTTGCGACAACGGCCGGGTCTTTATAGTCCCGCGCGACGAGCGTGGCGGTCTTCTCCGTATTGCACTCCATGAAGCTTCCCGTTGTCACCGAGTAGGCGACGCCGTGCTGTTCGGTGGCGTTGAGCGTAAAGGAGATATCCGATTCGGCATATCCGCTTCCGCAATGGGAAGGGCGTGTACCGTTGCCTTCCAGCACGACCATCCCGCCCTGGTTGCAGGCGGGGCTGCCGCCGTTGGCATCCAGCGTGCGCGTGGTCTTCGCCTCGTAGATCCCGCTGTGCGGATTGTCCGAGCGCATGGCATTGGAGCCGTCGGAACAGATACCATATACCACAGGCTCGAAAAGCGTCTGGTCATTGCCGGCCGTCAGCGCCGCCGAGCGGTCTGTCTGGAGAAGCGGACCTTTCCCGCCGCCTTCGCATCCGGCGCGGATCTTGAGCAGGAGCGGCACATTATTGCCGCCGGTTCCCATCCGCTGCGTGAGCGTCTGCGTCACATCATCATCGATGACGGTCAGACGCCCGTCAGAGGGGTTGTGGTCAAGCGGGATGCTTCCGTCACCGCTTTTTACCATGACGCCGTTGCGCCCGGTGGACATGCCGCAGTTGACGCCGATGGTCGCGGAGACATCGCCGGTCAGGCTTCCGTTGTATCCGTCGATCCCCGCGCCGCCTGACGCTCCAGCGCCAGACGCAATACTTCCGGCAGCTGCTTGCCGCGTGCGGAAGCCCTCCGCAGAATACCCAGACACGCCTTCCGACTCAAAGAGTATGCGTCCGGCACCGGGACCTGTAAGATCCGCGACAAGGAAGATGCGTTTTCTTCTCTGGGGCACTCCCCAGTATTGCGCGTCCAGGATGCGCCAGGCGACGGAGAAACCGTCTCCCACGATCTCGCCCGCTCCGGTCCATTTCGGAGGGAAAGGTACAGATACGGTCTCATCAGCGATGCCGCAGATGTTTTCGAGCACGGCCCGGAAGTCCGAGCCTTTGGGGTTGCCGCTGGACAGCGCGCCGGGAACATTTTCCCAGACGATGTATTTGGGGTATTTTCCATTGGTCGATCTCCTCATTTCCTTAATGACGCGCACCGCCTGGAAGAACAGGCTGGAGCGCGCTCCGTCATGGATACCCGCGCGTTTGCCTGCAACGGATAGATCCTGACAAGGGCTGCCGAACGTGATGATGTCGACAGGTTCGATATCCGCTCCGTTCATGGAACTGATATCTCCATAATGCTTGATAAACGGCAGTCTTTTTGTTGTGACGCGGATCGCGAACGGTTCTATCTCGCTTGCCCATACGGGTCTGATGCCCGAAAAGATACCCGCGAGCGGAAAGCCGCCCGATCCGTCGAACAGACTGCCGAGTGTGAGTCCGTTCATAATGCCTCCGGCGAATGTTTGCTCTTCAAAAAACTTTGAGCCTCGAATTCATAGAATAATTGTATTTGTCTGATATCTCAGACAAAATGACTTGACAAGCATGATATAATAGCGAAGCGATTTTCCATTTGAGGGAAAGATAAGGGGGTATGCGCATGTTTGGAAGAAATCATGAACCGCGGAAATACTCAGAAGAATGGTTCAGAAGTCTCACCGATGAGGAACTGACAGCTGAAAAAGAGGCTTATATGCGGGGTTACATGCGTGGAGAATTCGGTACACAATGGCTCGCTGACCGCTTCCAGAGGGAAGAGAAGATGCGTTATGCAGAAAAGCACAAGAATGACAAGCCAGGCAGTAACACTCCCTCATTCCATCGTGAACACGGTTACTATTTGCCGAACGATGACTGATCATTACTGACCGCTACCGGTTTTCCTGTCATGGCAGCTCTTACAAAGGGGCTGCCAGTTTTTTTTATCCCAGAACAGCTTCTTGTCGCCGCGATGCGGAACAATGTGGTCGATGACCGTGGCAGGGGTCAGCTTGCCGTTTTTCATGCATTCCGCGCACAGCGGATTCCTCTGCAAATAGTCAGCCCTGGCGTTTCGCCACTCCGAGTTGTAGCCTCTGGCGGAAGCTCCGCCTCTTACGCGGTCGGTGCTGTATTGTATATGATCTTTGCAGTACACGCCGTTTTCACAGAAGTTGGGACAACCTGGAAAGCGGCATGGGCGTTTCGGTTTCATCGGCATTTCATTCACCTACCAGTCCAGCGTCAGCATATCGCGTACATCGTATATGCTGCCGCCGTTCAGATTTTTCATAGCGCGGTCGAGAGCCATAACGAGCGCGACCGCGCCGTCGATCTTCTCTGTGCTTTTTTCTTTGTCCAGTTTGATGTTCCCCGCGGGATCTGTGCGGACATAGGCGTTGTCCATGTTCCAGCGCAGGACCGGATGCCCACCGTGGTTCAGCTTGTGCTCCAGCACCAGGCGCATGAGTTCTTTCGTGGGCGGGCTCATGTCCTTGAAGCCCTGTCCGAACGGCACCATTGTGAAACCGTCATCCTGCAGAAGCTGTACGAACATGCTGGCGTTCCATCGGTCATAGGCGATCTCGCAGATGTTGAACCGTTTCGAAAGACCTATGATGAACTGTTCTATGAACCCGTAATGGACCACATTGCCCTCGGTGGTCATGATCAGTTTCTGTTTCTCCCACTTGTCATACATCACATGGTCCCGCTTGACGCGGAGCGGCAGCGTCTCCTCGGGCAGCCAGAAGAACGGCAGCACGGTGTACACGCCGTCCGCGCCGTCGGGAGGGAACACAAGTACAACGGTGGTAAGGTCCGTGGTGGAGGAAAGATCCAATCCCGCATAACAGGCGCGACCTTCCAGTTCATACAGGTCGATATCGCCGCCGCACTCATCCCACTTATGCATGGGCATCCATCGGACGGACTGCTTGACCCACTGGTCAAGCCTCAACTGGCGGAAAGTGTTCTCCTCCGCGGGGTTCTCCAGTGCGGACCGGCAGGCTGCTTCCGCCTTCTCCATGGCGATGGTAATGCCGAGAGAGGGGTTGGCTTTCTTCCATACCTCGGGGCTGGTCCAGTCGTCATTTTCATCCGCGCCGTATATGACCGGGTAGAATGTGGGGTCATGCTTCCTGTCTTCCAGGATGTCCTTCGCCTTCATGTGCATCTCGTAACAGATGCTGTTCGTGTCGGTGCCTGCCGTGGTGATGAGAAAGTACAGCGGCTGGGTGCGTGCGTCGCCCGACCCTTTTGTCATGACATCAAAGAGTTTCCGGTCGGGGGCGCTGTGCAGCTCGTCATACACGACGCCGTGTACATTGAAGCCGTGTTTGGAGTAGGCGTCGGCGGAGAGCACCTGGTAGAAACTGTTCGTGGGATAGAAAACGATGCGTTTCTGGGAGGCAATGATCTTGACGCGCTTCGCCAGCGCCGGGCACATCCGCACCATGTCGGCAGCCACATCGAACACGATGGATGCCTGCTGGCGGTCGGACGCGCATCCGTACACTTCGGCGCGTTCCTCTCCGTCCCCGCAGGTGAGCAGCAGGGCCACAGCCGCGGCGAGCTCACTCTTTCCGTTCTTCTTCGGAATCTCGATATAGGCCGTATTGAACTGGCGATAACCGTTCGGTTTCATAACTCCGAACAGATCCCGCACGATCCGCTCCTGCCACGGCAGCAGGTCAAAAGGTTTGCCTGCCCACACGCCTTTGGTATGGGACAGGCACTGTATGAAGTTCACGGCGAAGTCTGCTTTCTTTTCATCATAATGGGATGAGTCCAGCATGAACCGTGTCACTTCATGGATGTATTTATCATCGGCCATGCTCCGGTCACCTCATTTTCAGCAGGTCAATACATTCATCCGGGCATAAACGCCGTACAGTACCTTCGCGGTCCTGTCCCGCGCCTTCGCGGCCTCGAGCGGGTCATCGAAGTAACCGATACACATCTTGCGTCCGTCCTTGTGGATGTACGATTCGAACTTCCGCATCGCCTTGGAGTAGCTGACGCCCGTGTATCCGGTGCTGTTGGTGTTGCGGAGATTTTGATTGAACATGTTCTGCTGGTGGGTGCAGAGCCGGAGATTGCATCTGCGGTTGTCCGATTTATCTCCGCTGATATGATCCACATCATAACCGGCAGCTGCACCCATGAGCAGGCGGTGGAGCGTGATGTTCCGCGCTCCGCCTTCGCTTTTCCTGCTGGTGCGGAAAACGGGATATCCGCGCTTGCCCAACTGCCAGTAACGGCAGGAGACTTCATCAAAGTTGGCGGCGTCCACGATGAACGAGCCGCCGGTCTCAAAGAAAAATCGGCAGGTCATGCCGCCGTCTTCATACTGATATCGGTTTCTTTTCAGTTCCTTCATTTCACCACCCGGAGCAGCTGCTCCATCATATCGTCATCATCACCCTTGCTCTCGCCGCCGTTCGCTATGATACGGCTGCGGGTCGCGGGTGTCAGACCGAACTCGGTGCAGAAACTCTGCATGATCTTCAGGTTCTGCTGCGCGATGGATACCTGCGGCACCTGCTGGACATAGCCCGACGGCGTCTGGAATATGGACCCGTGCTTGGATATGAATTCCTCCGCTTCCTTCCATCTGGCATACGCCTGGCAGTATCCGGCAAAGGCAGAGACATCAACAGAGGTCAGTATCCCCATTGACTCCAGAGCGGGAGCCAGACGCTTCCATTCCTTTTTCGCCTCGGGTTCAAGCCAGGCGGGACATTTGATCATTGTTTTCGGCGGCACCGGCTCATGCTCATTGAGCGGGTGCCTGCCGGGGTTGCCCTCCAGCAGTTTGATCGCGGTGGGCTTGGGTTTGCGCCCTCTTGTCGCCATAAGCGGAGCCTCCTTTCTTTTTTGCACAGAAAAACACGCCGTCCTCATGGACAGCGTGTTCTGCCTGTTATGTCATTATCCGATCTTTTCGATGCGGTCTTCGCCGTATATCACGGCAAGGGATGAGCCGTTGCTCCATGCCACATGGATGCTTCCGGCGTCATCAACGAACTGTACTTCGCCTTCCAGTCCGGGCGGCATTTCGCGGTAAGGGTCATTCATCTCAATGAGACGGACGCGGGTGCCTTTGGGGTACTGCTCACGAAGACGCGCCAGCGTTTCGGGGCGGATGTTGTCAGGATACATAAGCGGGACCTCCTTTCCTGCAGGGTGCACCATCTATCACTCTGAAGGAGCTTCTTGTCAAGATAATTGTTCTTTATCTCGAAATTCACTGCTCAACATTTGGGGGTTGAAGACTCAAAATGCTGCGCGAATCCGATGCGGAAGGACAGTAACAAGCATCGCGACATTCATGTCGTGATGTATTTGCCAAAAATTGACAAGCGCCCATCTGTGATTTGATAGGCGCTTGTTGTCTTGTAGTATCAAGAGAGATGTAGTTCTTTCTTGAGTGCACGCTTGAGTGCACGCTGCAACAGTTGGGAGCAGTTGATGCCCTGATTGTCTGCCATGTTGGCCAACCACGCAGGCAGTGAGACGTTTTTGCGGACAACTCTGGTATCCGTTGTCCGGCGGTATTCCAGCAGGTCGACATCGATTAGGATGACGGTGCTTCCGTCTTCTGCGACAGAAAACGGTTCCGATGGCGCGGGTAGAGGCTCACCGATGTCCTCAAGAACACAGAGGCAACCGGCAAGGGCATCGCGGATGTTGTCCAGCGCTTCTTCAATGGTGACTCCGGTGGTAATGCAGCCGGACACATCCGGGACGCGGATCACATATCCTCCACCTTCAGACGGGGCAAGGAGCGCAGGATATACTTTTTTCAATTTGGTTCTCTCCTTTTTATGATGGAATGACGATATTATACACAATAATGTGTATTGCGTCAATCAGGTTACCAAGAATATGTAATTGTCATTCGGAAGGGATGAACTATGGAACGACAGAAATTTCCGCCGTTCCATACGATCTACACGCTGCTAATCTTTGACTTTTCCAATAACTTCATTATATGTAATGGTCTGCCCATCACGGATGACGGTTATCTTGTCAGAAGACCCTACCAGTTCCGCGTACCTCTCCACTATGACAGAAGCGTATCTTTCATCCAGTTCGGTGGTATAGCAGATCCGGTCTGTCTGTTCACAGGCGATAAGCGTGGATCCGCTGCCGCCGAAGGTGTCGAGCACCACGGCATTGGGCGCGGAGCTGTTCTTGATGGGATACGCCAACAGCGGGATCGGTTTCATGGTGGGGTGTTCCTTGCTGTTTCTGGGCTTGTCATAATTCCAGATGGTGGTCTGCTTGCGGTCGGCGAACCACTTGTGCTTGCCGTTGGGCACCCAGCCGTACAGGACCGGCTCGTGCTGCCACTGATAGGGAGAACGGCCCAGGACCATGGAGTTCTTCACCCAGATGCATACGCCGCTGATATGGAAACCCGCCTCTTTGAATGCGCGGCGGAAGTTGAGTCCTTCCGTGTCCGCGTGGAAGATGTACGCGGAAGCGCCTTCAGCCAGATGCGGGAGCCAGTTGCGGAACGCGGCAAGAAGGAATTCATAAAACTTCGCGTCCTCCATGCTGTCATTCTGTATGGATTTCCCGTCGGCGGACTCATACGCGACATTATAAGGCGGGTCAGTCAGCACAAGGTTGGCCTTGACATCACCCATGAGCGTATTGAGGTCTTCCTCGCTTGTAGCATCCCCGCACAGCATCCGGTGCCGTCCGAGCGTCCACAGATCGCCTGCCTTTACAAAGGGTTGGATGGTCTCCGCGTCAAGGTCGGTATCATCATCCTTGACATCCTTGTCATGGACCTTGCTGAAGAGGTCATCCACTTCGGCGGCGTCGAAGCCTGTCGCGCCGACATCGTATCCGGCCAACTGCAGGTCGGAGATGAGGTCGGCAAGAGCCTTGGGTTCCCACTCACCGACAGCTTTGTTGAGCGCGATGTTGAGCGCTTTCTCATCATTCGGATCTTCGATGTGCACGACCACGCAGTCGATCTCCGTCGCACCCTCCGCGGTCAGCACTTTGTATCTCTGGTGGCCGCCGACGATGTTGCCGGTCACCTCGTTCCAGATGACAGGGTCCACATAGCCGAAGTCATGCAGGCTTCTTTTGATCTTTTCGTATGCCGGATCGCCGGGCTTCAGGTCCTTGCGGGGATTGTATTTCGCGGGCTTGAGCATGGTGACCGGCATTCTTTTGATGGTCATTTCAGTATTCATAATTTCCTCCTGAAAATCGTAAAACTGCTGTCCGGACTCGAACCGGAAACCTGCTGATTACAAGGCAGCTGCTCTGCCGATTGAGCTACGGCAGCATGAAAAAACGGTGTCAGACCCCGGGCCCCGAATTTCGCGCTTTTTTTCACGGACCTGGGCGCCGGTCCCCTGTCGAGGCTCCCGGAGATGGGATCCCCCCTGGGGGCCCCCGGCCGGAGGGACGCCCGACGCGGCCCGGCGGGTCCCCGGGAGACCCCGGTGCCGGGAGCGCGGTGCGCCGGGGCGGT
>JAZLLT010000085.1:0-4798 GCA_045598325.1 Clostridia bacterium
CGCCTGAAGGAAGCCGCCGAGAGAGCCAAGATCGAACTTTCCGGCAACCTGACCGCCAACATCAACCTGCCCTTCATCACCGCCCGCAATACGGCCCCGTTACACCTCGTCATGACTCTGACCCGCGCGTAGTTCTTCGAACTGACTGCCGATCTGGTTGAAAAGACCATCGGCCCCCTCAATCAGGCCATGAGCGATGCGGGTCTGCGCGCCAGCGACATCGACAAGGTCATCCTGGTCGGCGGTTCCACCCGTATCCCCGCCGTGCAGGAAGCCGTACAGCGCGTGACCGGCAAAGAGCCCTTCAAGGGCATCAACCCCGATGAGTGCGTAGCCGTCGGCGCAGCCATTCAGGGCGGCGTTCTGGGTGGAGATGTGAAGGATGTCCTGCTTCTGGATGTCACTCCTCTGTCCCTCGGCATCGAAACTCTGGGCGGCGTGTTCACCCGCCTGATCGACCGCAACACCACCATCCCCGCCAAGAAGAGCCAGGTGTTCTCCACTGCCGCCGACGGACAGCGCAGCGTGGATGTGCATGTGCTGCAGGGCGAGCGCGAAATGGCGCAGTACAACAAGACCTTGGGCCGCTTCCAGCTGGATGGCATCGCTCCCGCTCCCCGCGGCGTACCTCAGATCGAAGTCACCTTCGACATCGACGCCAACGGCATCGTGCATGTGAGCGCCAAGGATCTGGGCACCGGCAACGAGCAGAACATCACCATCACCGCTTCTTCCAACATGTCCGAGGACGACATCAACAAGGCCGTCAAGGAAGCCGAGCAGTATGCCGCCGAGGATAAGAAGCGCAAGGAAGAGGTCGAGACCCTGAATCAGGCCAACAACCTCATCTACCAGACCGAGAAGACCATGAAGGACATGGAAGGCAAACTGGATCCCGCAGACAAGGCCACCCTCGAAACCGAGGTCGCCGAGTTCAAGAAGGTCCGCGAAGGCAACAATGTGGACGAGATCAAGGCCGCCATGGAGAAATTCACCCAGAAGACCTATGAGATCTTCGGCAAGGTCTATCAGCAGCAGAATCCTCAGGGCGGAGCCAATCCCGGCGCGGGCGCGAACCCCGGCGCTTCCGATGACGGCACCGTAGAGAGCAACTTCACCGATAACTGATAAATCACAAATTTTGACGGTGATCGGGCGGAGGCCGCAAGGCTTTCGCCCCTTTCCCGATTTTATGAAAGACGAGGTGCTTACACTTGGCAAAGCGCGATTATTATGAGGTATTGGGCGTTGAACGCAGCGCTGACGATGCCGCGATCAAAAAAGCGTACCGCCAGATGGCCAAAAAGTACCATCCCGATGTAAATCCCGGCGATAAGGAAGCCGAAGAAAGATTCAAGGAAGTCAACGAGGCTTACAGCGTCCTTTCCGATACCCAGAAGCGCGCCCGCTACGACCAGTTCGGTTTTGAAGACGGCGCTTCCGGCGGAAGCGGTTTTGACGGCTTCGGCGGATTCGGAGGCGGTTTCGGCGGCTTCGGCGGTTTTGACGACCTGTTCAACATGTTCACGGGCGGCGGCGCGTCCTCGGCCCGTCAGCGCAATGTGCCCATGCAGGGCGACGATGTACGCATGAATGTGTCCATCACGCTGGAAGAAGCGGCGAAGGGATGCCAGAAGGAAATCAACCTTTCCCGCATCGAAGTGTGCGATGTGTGCCACGGCACCGGCTGCAAGGAGGGCTCCAAGCCCCAGACCTGTACGCGATGCAAGGGCAGAGGCGTGGAGACTGTCATTTCCAACACCGCCTTTGGGCGCGTACAGAGACAGTCCGAGTGTCCTGCCTGCCGAGGCAGGGGACAGACCATCTCCGATCCCTGCCCCAAGTGCGGCGGAAACGGCAAGATCCGCACCACCAAGCGCCACACGGTCAATATCCCCGCGGGCGTGGATGACGGCAACATCGTGTCTGTGCACGGTCAGGGACACGCGGGCGAGAACGGCGGACCGGCGGGAGACCTGCAGCTGGTCATCACGCTCAAACCCCACAAACTCTTTGTGCGCAGAGGCGCGGACCTGTTCATCGACATCCCCGTTTCTTTCACTCAGGCGGCACTGGGCGCCGAAATCGATGTACCCACCCTTGAAAAGCCGCTCAAGCACAAGATCCCCGAAGGCACCCAGCCGGGCGACCAGTTCCGCATCAAGGGACAGGGCGTGCCCTATGTGCGGAGCGCCAGCAAGGGCGATTTGTATGTGAATGTGAAGGTCGAAGTGCCGAAGAAACTTTCCGACAAACAGAAAGAGATCCTGAAGATATTCGAGGAATCCACTTCCGACAAGGAGTACGAACAGAAAAAGTCGTTCTTCAACCGCGTCCGTGAAGCATTCGGAGGAAAAGAATAATGGATTGGATGAAAATCACCGTTCTGACCACCACCATCGGCAGCGATATGGTGAGTGAACTCCTGCTGGAAGCCGGCAGTGAGGGCACGGTCATCGAGGACAAAAACGATGTGCAGCTCAATCAGCGTCCCGAAGGCCAGTGGGACATCATCGACGAAGAGATCGGACGCCGCATCGGCGACGATGTGAAGGTCTCCGGTTTCTATCCCGCCGACGAAAAAGCCAGCGATACTCTCGCTTCGGTCCGTGAAAAAGTCGCGCGCCTGCCCTTCATCGCCCCCGGTGTGGATTTGGGAAAACTGGAAGTACAGGTCAGCGGTCTGGAAAACGAGGACTGGGCGGAGAACTGGAAAAAGAGTTACAAGCCCTTCCGTCTGGGCAAACATATCGTCATCAAGCCCGGTTGGGAAGAGTACAGTCCCGACACCGGCGACAAGATCATCACCATCGATCCCGGTCTCGCCTTCGGAACCGGAACCCATGAGACCACCGGCATGTGCGTGGCGCTCGTGGAAGAGAATGTGCGCCCCGGCATGACCGCCATGGACATCGGCACCGGCACGGGCATCCTCGCCATCGCCGCGGCACACATGGGCGCCAAGAGCGTCCTCGCCAGCGACATCGATGAAATGGCCGTGAAGGTCGCAAAGGAAAATGTGGAGATCAATGGCTTCTCCTCCGTCATCACCTGCAAGGCGGGCAACCTCCTTGAAGTGGCGAAGGAGCCCGCGGATGTGGTCATCGCCAATATCATCGCGGATGTCATCATCAATATCTGTGCGGATGTCCGCGCGTTTGTGAAGCCCGGCGGCGTGTTCATCTGCTCCGGCATTGCAAAAGAGCGGGAAGAAGATACCGTTTCCGCCCTCAAAAAAGCGGGCTACGGCAGGCTGGACATCAGGCGCAGCGGCGACTGGGTCGCGGTCGCCTGCTACGAATAATGCACCGCTTTCTGATTGACGGCGGTTCTTCCGGGGAAAGGGTCGCCCTTTCCGGCGAGGAATCCGTCCACGCGCTCAAAGTCCTGCGCCTTCACGACGGGGACGAAGTTCAGGCACTGACCGATGACGGCAGTGCCTATGCGGCTGTCTTGAAGGTAGACGGCGCGCAGGCCTTCGTGGAACTTGCGGAAATGCTCCCTTCCAACGAGGCGCCCGTGCGCGTGACCCTCTACATGGGGCTTCCGAAGGGAGAAAAACTGGAACTCATCGCCCAGAAGATCACGGAACTGGGAGCGGCGTCTCTCGTGCCCGTGCGCATGGAACGGTGTGTCGCCAAAATCGAACCGAAGGAAGCGGAAAAGAAACTCTCCCGTGTGGTGCGCATTTCGCAGGAAGCGCAGAAGCAGTCCGGAAGACAGAGCGCCCTTGCGATCGAAGATCCCATAAACATGGATGAACTTGTAAAGCGCATCCCGTCCCACGATGCGGTGTATCTGCTCTGGGAGGAAGCGCACGGCTACCGTCTGCCCGACGCGAAAAACGAGCATCCCGATTATACCGACATTGCCTATATCGTGGGTCCCGAGGGCGGCATCACGGAGAAGGAAGCGGAAAAACTGGCTTCCGCGGGCGCAACAATGATCACCATGGGCCCCCGCATCCCCCGCGCCGAACCCGCCGCCATCGCCGGCTGTGCGTCCATTCTGACCTTGTGGGGTGATATCTGATGCCGAAAATCGCAGTAAAGACTCTCGGCTGCAAGGTCAACCAGTACGACACCGAAGCCATGCTGGAACTGTTCGAGAAGGCGGGCTACGAAAGCGTCCCCTTTGAGGAGGACGCGGATGTCTATATCGTGAATACCTGCACGGTGACGGGCACGGGGGACAGCAAGAGCCTGAAACTCATCCGCCGCCTGCACCGGGAGCATCCAAACGCGGGCATCATCGCCGCGGGCTGCCTCGCCCAGAGAAAGCCCGGAGATGTGGCGCTGGACGGCGTGAAGGTGGTCATCGGCGTTCAGAGAAGAAGTCAGGTCGTGGAACTTTTTGAGCAGGCCCTGCGTCAGAATACCGTGATCGACGCCACCGCGCCGCTTAAAGACGCCACTTTCGAAAATCTTTCCGTGTCGCGGCATGAAGGCAAGACCCGTGCCACCATGAAGATCCAGGAAGGCTGCAACCGCTATTGCAGTTACTGCGTGATCCCCTATGTCCGCGGTCCCATCCGCAGCATGAAACTCACCGATGTGAAGGCGGAAGCGGAGCGGCTCGGAAAAGCGGGCTACCGCGAGATCGTAGTCACGGGCATCCATATGGCTTCCTACGGCGTTGACACGGGCGAAAGCCTGCTGGACGCGCTTTCCGCCATCGCGAGCGCGGAAGGCGTACAGCGGGTGCGGCTCGGCTCACTTGAACCCAAGGGCATCACGAAGGAATTCGCCGAGGGGCTCGCCGCGATTCCCGGCATCTGCCCCCAGTTCCATCTGTCGCT
>JAZLLT010000086.1:0-22268 GCA_045598325.1 Clostridia bacterium
ATTAAAGATCGCCCAGCAGGCGGGCGGCGCCGACTACGAGGGCGTTTATGTCTACACCTCATACCTGTCTTTCCCCCACTACATGCTGCGCGAATACTGCGCGGTGGCATGGGGACTGGTCTCGGGAAGATGGTAGACAAAAAAACGGAAGGAACCGTTCGTTCCTTCCGTTTTCTTTTATATGTCACATCAGGTGCAGTGAGAAGCTGTCGATGCTGCTTTCGGTCACTTTGATGTCTGCGCCCGCTTCCGCCGCGTTTTCTCTCACAATTTTGGCGAGGGTCTCGACTGCGATCTTCTCCGTGGCGTCGTGTCCGCAATGGAGGGTGGCAAAGCCCGCCTGCGCCAGGTCCAGACTGTCGTGGTAGCGCATCTCGCCCGTCACATAGGCGTCCGCGCCCGCGGCTTTTGCAAGAATGGCAAATTCTCCGCCCGCGCCGCCGCAGACCGCCACTTTGCGGATCTCCGCGTCGGGAGAACCGTACACGCGCACGGCGTCTCCGAGGGTCGCGCGCACCTGTTTGGCAAAGTCCGCGAGAGTCTCGCACGCCATGGTGCCCATGCGGAGATAACCTTCCTCATCGCCCTCGACAGGAGCGACATTGGTCAGTCCCAGTTTTTCCGCGAGGATGTCGTTGACGCCGCCCTGCGCCTTGTCGAAGTTGGTGTGGCAGGCGATGAGGCTCATGTGATTGCGGACGAGTTCGCACAGCATCGCGCCTTCCTCGTCGTCCTCGCGCAGATTCTTCCTGCCGCCGAAGAGGATGGGGTGATGGGTCACGATAAGGCTCGCGCCGGCATCAACGGCTTCCTTCAGTACGCGGCGGGAGAGGTCCAGCGCGCAGTGGACACCCGTGACGGGAGAGTCCATGCTGCCGGACAGCAGACCGGAATTATCCCACTTTTCGCAGGTTTCAAAGGGCGCAAAGGCGTTGATCGCCTCGAAAACATCTCTGTTTTTCATGAATACTTTCTCCATACATTCAACTCTGTTTCCAGCGGTGCGATATCCGCTTTGTCCGATTTTTTCGCGCTTTCAAGGGCTGTTTCGAGCATTATTCTCTGCTTTTCGCGGAAAAATACGCTCTCCGCGTCCGTCTTGTTCCCGAGCACGGGGCCCGCGATGAGTTCGTCATAACCGTACTCCGCTTTGCCCGGCTTTGCCAGAATGACGGGATAACTGTGCCTTCCTTCCGTGACCGCGCACTCGTCGATGATGGTGTAGCCGCTGTTCATGAGACAGAGCCGTGTTTCGTACGCGCCCACATTGGGTTCCAGCAGGAGCATGGCGGAGGCAAGTTTTTCCCGTCCGCTTTCAATGATGTGGCAGATGGTGTTCCCGCCCATGCCCGCGATAACGGCGGCATCGGGAGAACACGGGAACGCTTCCGCCCCGTCCCCCACGAAAAATTCCGCGCGGTCCGTGAGACCGAGTTTCTCAATGAGCATGCGCGCCTTTTCCAAAGACGGCGAAGAGATGTCCGAAAACCAGACCTTTTCGCACTTGCCGCTTTCAAGGAGCGCCGCGCCCAGTTTTCCGTGGTCCGTTCCGATGTCCGCGGCAACGCGGCAGGGCGGCAGAAGATCCATCAGCAGGCGCAGTCTTTTATCGTTCAGATTCATACTTCACAGTAACCCCTAAAAGAGGTATGGAGGGCTCAAAGGCCCTCCATCTTCATTCCGCAGGGCGAACTTTGTCCGCCCGAGGAGAATTTTTGCGGAGCATCACTTACGATGCGGGAGTCAAAAATCCATTCTTCTCAGATTTTGCGCCCGAAAATTCCCGCAGAAATTTCAGCAAAATCTGCAAAACTCCACCGATTCAAAGAAATTCTTGTTTTATTTGAATCGAAGGGCGACAGCCCGTCAATCCAATGCATCCTTCAGTTTCTTGGAACGGGAGGGATGTTTGAGTTTGCGAAGCGCCTTTGCCTCAATCTGGCGGATGCGCTCACGGGTGACCTTGAACTCCTTGCCGACCTCTTCGAGTGTCCTCTGGCGGCCGTCCTCGAGACCGAAGCGGAGTTTCAGCACCATTTCCTCTCGGGGCGTAAGGGTGCCCAGAACGCCCATCAACTGCTCCTTGAGCAGGGTGAAAGCAGCGGCATCGGCGGGAGCGGGCGCGTCCTCATCGGGCAGGAAGTCGCCCAGATGGCTGTCCTCTTCCTCGCCGATAGGCGTTTCGAGAGACACGGGCTCCTGCGCGATTTTGATGATCTCGCGGACCTTGTCGATGGAAATGCCCATTTCCTCGGCGATCTCCTCGGGCTGCGGCTCACGGCCGTACTCCTGCAGGAGTTGACGAGAAACACGGATGAGTTTGTTGATGGTCTCGACCATGTGCACGGGGATGCGGATGGTGCGGGCCTGATCCGCGATGGCGCGGGTGATGGCCTGACGGATCCACCAGGTGGCATAGGTGGAGAACTTATAGCCCTTGCGGTAATCAAACTTGTCGACCGCCTTGATAAGGCCCAGATTGCCTTCCTGAATGAGGTCCAGGAACAGCATGCCGCGGCCCACATAGCGCTTCGCGATGGACACGACCAGACGGAGGTTCGCCTCGCACAGACGGTGCTTGGCGTCCTCATCGCCGTTTTCCATGCGCTTGGCCAGTTCGATTTCCTCGTCCGCGGTCAGCAGCGGGACTTTGCCGATTTCTTTCAGATACATGCGGACCGGGTCATCGATGGAAATGCCTTCGGGCACGGACATGTCGATTTTGTCCACGGGATTGACCGGGATGGGTTCGGCGTCCGTGATATCCGCTTCTTTGATGACCTCGATGTTGAGTTCGCTCAAAGTGTCCAGGATCTTATCGAACTGGTCGGGCTCGATCTCGCAGTCCGCGAACTGCTCGGTGATCTCGTTGAGCGTCAGGGAGCCCTTGGCTTTGCCGTTCTCGATGAGGTCGCGGATGCGGTTGGCGATCAGTTCTTGACTTTCGTTTTTCATTTTGGACCACTCCTTCCATGAAACCGTCACAGTTTCATCAGCAGATCATTGATCTCTTCCGTGAGCGCCTGCGCCCGTTCACCCGATGCAGATTTCAATTGCTCCGTCAAATAAGAAATACGGCTGTTCATCCTGCTTCGGCGAATGGTGGCAAGCAATTCTTCGGCAACGCTCAATGCCTGCTCTGTGTCCGGAAGCGCGTCGTAGTTGAGCGCTTCCATTGCCTGTTTTGCCTGTTCTTCAGGCAGTTGGTCAATGAATTCTCCGGGTTTCATACCCGCGGAAAGGTTTTCGAAAATTTCTTTATAAAGAGGATCGTCGAAATCGTCCGGCGAAACCATCTTTTCCGGCAGCATGTGGGCTTTGGCGAGGGCGATGAGTTGGATCTGCGCGCCCGCGGTTTCGCTCACGGGCTTTTTGATGTCCTTGTTCTCCCGTCTTTCGCGCCGCGCTTCGGGAGCGGGCATCTGCGTCGCGCCGATCTGGCGCAGCAGCACTTCTTTGGAATAGCCCGTCCTTGCGGACAGCTCCCTCAGATAATTCTCCAGTTCGACCGCGTTTTTGAGCGGTTTCAGTATCTCGCAGCAGCGGACGGTGTATTCCGTGAGCCCGTCCTGCGTGTTCAGATCGAGACCGTCTTCCGCGCGGAGCATGCGGTATTTGGCGGCTTTGAGTTTCGTCAGGCCTTCCCACGCTTCTTTTCCGTACGCCTTCACATACTCGTCCGGGTCCATGTTGCCCGGATAGTCGATCACGCGCACATCCAGCCCCTGCGGCTCGATCATGTCAAGGGCGCGCAGAGCGGCCTTCCGCCCCGCGGCATCGCCGTCATAGGAGATCCATACTTCGTGCACAAAGCGCTTCATGAGCGCCACCTGCTCATCGGTCAGCGCCGTTCCGAGGGTGGCGACCACGCCGGGGATGCCGCTTTTGAGCAGGGCGACCGTGTCCATATAGCCTTCCACGAGGACCAGACGGCGGATGCCGGGACTATCCTTCAGGTAGTTGAGGCCGTACATATTGTAGCGCTTGTTGAACACGGGCGTGTCGGAAGTGTTCATATACTTGGGCTCGCCCTTCCCCATGATGCGCCCGCCGAAGCCGAGCACCTTGCCGCGCTGGTTGATGATGGGAAACATGGCGCGGTCACGGAACATGTCGTAGCGGCGTCCGTCCTTTTGTCCGGCAAGCCACGCCTTGTCGATGACCTCATCCTCAAAGCCGGCTGCTTTCAGCGCGTCATACAGTTCCGAGCCGTGGGCGGGAGCGCATCCGAGACCGAAATGGCGGATGTCTCCGTCCGTGAGCCCGCGGGAATACAGATATTTGAGTGCCTCCGCGCCTTCGCTTTTCCAGATGTACTGATGATAAAAGCGGGCGGCGAACAGGTTTGCTTCGTAGATCTTGTCTTTGAGTTCCTTGTCTTTGGCGTCCTGAATGGGATTACCCTTGTACTCCGGCACCTCCATGTGCGCCATTTCGGCGAGGATCTCCACGGCGGTGTGCCCGTCCACATGCTCGTACTCGCGCACGAATGTGACGATGTTGCCGCCTTTATGGCAGCCGAAGCAATAGTACATCCCGTTTTCGGGGTCGACTTTGAACGAGGGCGTCTTCTCATGGTGGAACGGGCAGCAGCCCCAAAGGTAGCGTCCCTTCTTGTTCAGGGTGACATACTGACCGACCACTTCATCGATACTGACTCTCGCAAACAACTCGTCTAAAAATCCATCATTACCGGCCATATGATCACCATTCTGCTTTGCACGCGGTCCACTTCAAATTGCCCTTTGTATTTCAACAGTCTTTGCGTTTTTCCTGCACGGACGGGCAAAATATTACAATGAATTAAACTCTGTTTCAATTTTGTGCGTTCGGACGCAGAATTTTTCTGTTTTCCAGCAGTTGCCGCTTCATCCACTCGCTGCGGACAAAGCGGTCTTTCGTTTCCGTGAGGAGGGTGTACAGACGCCTGCGCAGATCGCACAGGACTTCCGTCATGGCAGGATCGATAATCAGGTTGACCTTCTCCCCCGGGTCGCTTTCGAAATCGTACAGTTCGTCGATGTCGGTCAGGTTCCACACATACTTGTACTTTTTCGTGCGGACGGCGCGGGAAGTGAACAGACCCATCTGCTGACCGTTGGAAGAAACGAGCACTTCCTCCGGGCAGGACGCCGCCTCCGCTTTTGTTTCGGGAAGCGGGCGCCCGTGGCGCAGTTCCTCTTCGGGAAGCCCCGCCTCTTTTCGGATGGTGGCGGGGATATCGAGGCAGTTCATCACAAAAGCGCCGATTCTGCAGGGAGAAACGCCCGTTTTTTTCATGAGAAGCGGAATCTTCACGATGTCATCATACAGCACATAGTGCTTGTCCAGCATGTTGTGGCTTCCGCACATGTCACCGTGGTCGGAGGTGAAGAAAATGAGGGTGTCGTCATACCGGCCGCTTTCTTTGAGGCAGGTGATAATCCGCCCGATGGCGTCATCCAGTTGGGACACGCAGCCCAGATAGCGGGCGACCATGGGCGCGAAGTCCCGCCAGGTGCAGGCCTCCGTCTGCCAGGAAACGGGCTGCTGGGCGTGGATGTAGGGCTTGTTCTCAAAGGTGTCGCCGAACCCGTCCCACGGATCCATATCCTCCGCGCGGTACATGGAAGCAAAGGGTTCGGACGGTCTGTTCGGCAAATGAGGCTCGGCAAAATCCACCCACAGATGCCACGGCTTGTCCTGTGAAGTATACTTTCCGATCATCTCGCAGGCTTTGTCCGCCTGCCAGTGGGTGCGGCTGTCCTCAAGCGGGATCGGGCTTGTGCAGCCGAACCAGCCGCCCGTGTATGCCGCGTCCTTGTACTTGTATCCGACCTCTTCCATATATACGCTGTCCCGCACGGAATCAGTGTAGCCGAAATCTTCGGGGCCGCGGGTCTTCGACACATGAAAGTGCCCGATATAGCCCGTGTTCCAGCCGTTTTCTTTGAGAAGGAGCGGCCAGCAGACGGCGGGGTCCAGTTCGGGCGTGGGCAGAAAGTCGAAATTCCAGGTCGCGCCGATGTAGTCCGGGCGTCTTCCCGACAGAAGGCTCTGCCGCGCGGGCGCGCAGACGGGCAGGGGCGTAAAGGCGTTTTCGTACACGACGCTCTCCGCCGCAAGGGCATCGATATTGGGCGTTCTGACGGGGCGCGCCCCCGCATAACCCACGCAGTCCGCGCGGAGTTGGTCCGCGTTTATGATGAGGATATTCATGATTGCTTCCTTGTGTTTTTTTGATTTAGTTCGCCAAAATACACCGTTTTCCTGCAAACAGACAGAAAAATACCGCGCCTTTCGGCGCGGTATCCGCGATCACAGTTCGATGGGTTTATTGAGCAGCCGATTCATCCGCTTTAGCATCTCGCCTTCGTCTCCGCTGGTATAGAGGGAAACGCTTCCTTTGTTTTTGTTTGAAAGAAGCCCCTTCTGCTCCAGCACGCGCTTCAGCTGCCGCGCGGTACCTTCGTTGCCGTCATAGAGCGTGACGCCCGGCAGGGCCTTTTGGATGGCGGGCGCGAGGAAGGTGTAGTGGGTGCAGCCGAGCACAACGCCGTCCAACTGCTTCCCGTAAAGGGGCTCAAACAGTTTTTGCAGAAAAGCATCGAGGCCGGGCGAATCGGTTTCTCCTTTTTCCGCAAACTCCATGAGTCCCGGGCAGGGCATCGGCAGGGCGTTTTCCCCGTACAGGCTCATGAGGTCGGTGAATTTCTTCTGCCTTATGGTGGCAGGCGTCGCCAGCACGGCGATACTGCCGCCTTTCCTGTGCTCCTGCGCGGGCTTGAGCGCGGGCTCGATGCCGATGATGGGCATCTCCATTTCCGCGCGCAATACCTTCGCCGCAGCGGAAGTGGCGGTGTTGCAGGCGATGACGATGGCCTTCACATCTTTGGAAAGCAGAAAATCCACATCCGCGCGGACGAGCCGCAGGATTTCACTTTCACTCCTCGTTCCATAGGGCGCATTGGCGTCGTCGCCGTAATAGATGAAGTCTTCCCCCGGCAGCATGCGGACGCAGTTGCGCAAAAGGCTGATGCCGCCCATGCCGGAATCGAAGACACCGATCGGTCTATTATCCATATTATCCACACAAAACCGCTCCGCCCTCAGGCGAAGCGGTATCAAATTGACTGTTAGTCGTCCTCTTCCTCGTCCTCGGGAAGTTCGGCATCGTGGAACACATTCTGGGTGTCGTCGTACTCATCCAGCCAGTCAAGGAGGCGCTGGATCTTCTCCGCCATTTCGGGATCGGTGATCTCGGTGGTCATAGAGGGGATCATCTGACGCTCGACATTGAGGAAGGTGCAGCCGGCGTTCTCCAGATTGTTGCGGACCTCGGTCAGATCTTCGGGAGCGGTGTAGATGACGAAGGATTCTTCCGCCATCTCGAACTCATCGGCGCCGGCTTCCATGGCCAGTTCCATGACTTCGTCCTCGTCCAGACCCTTCTGGTTGTCCACTTCGATGACACCCTTGCGGTTGAACTTGTAGGACACGCAGCCGCTGTTGCCCAGAGAGCCGCCGCACTTATCGAAGATGTGACGGATTTCGGAAGCCGTACGGTTCAGGTTATCGGTGACGACCTCAACGATGACGGCGATTCCGCCGGGAGCGTAGCCTTCGTAGGTGACCTCTTTGTAGTTGGTGCCTTCGCCTTCGCCCGCGGCCTTCTTGATGGAGCGCTGGATGTTGTCGTTGGGCATGTTGTTTGCCTTTGCCTTGGCGATGACATCCTTCAGTTTGTTGTTGACGGAAGGATCGGCGCTGCCGCCTTCACGCACGGCGATGGCGATCTCTCTGCCGATTTTGGTAAAGATCTTGCCTTTTGCGGCATCGGTTTTTTCTTTCTTATGCTTAATGGTCGACCATTTATTATGTCCGGACATGGATAATCCCCCTTAGAATTTCTATCATCCGTAATGATACCACATTTATAAGCGGATAGTCAAGAAATACTTGCAATTTCCCGTAATTTTTAATAAAATAAATGTACAACCCGGCAGGCGGAGGTCACACATGAGCAGAATAACCAAGATATCGGCGGAAAGATACAAGTATAAAGTCATTCTGGACGACGGAAAAAGCCTCACCGTCCGCAAAAAGGATATGGCGAAACTGTCTCTTTCCGAAGGCGACGAGACGGAATACGAGGAACTCGTTCAGCGTCTGTGCCCCATTCAAGGCGCGGACGCATACGAAAGCGCGCTGACGCTTCTGGACAGCTGCGCCCGCACGGAGAGCGAGATGCGCAGAAAACTGCGCTTGAAGGGATATGTGGAGCCTGTCATCGACTATGTGGTGGAGCGGCTCACTTCCGCCCGTCTTCTCGATGACACGGAACTGGCCCGCCGCATCGCACAGAATGCCGCCTCGGGCGGAAAAGGCAAGTATGCCATCGTAAGGAAACTTCGCTCTAAGGGCATCGGGAATGATGATATCGAAGGCGCCATGGAGGAAGTGACGGAGGAAGACCAGAAGGAAAACTGCCTGCGGGAGTGCATGCGGCTTTCTAAAAAATACGATCCGTCCGACAGGCGCGCCTACAAAAACAAACTGTCCCAGGCCCTCGCGCGGCGGGGATTTACCTGGGACAGCATCGAGTATGCGATGAACAAACTGTTCAGCAGCGAGTGGGAGGAATAGCGCGGGGAAAGATGCTCATGCGGACAAGCGGGATGCGCAGTGCCCAGTAAAGGGGCGGCGCGATGATGACCGCCGCGCAGGCATTGATCAGGGATGCGGGCAGTTTTGCCGCCATCTTGACCCATACCGCGTTCATGGCAAGCCCGTCTACAATGAGCCCCATCAGCATGGTTTTGAGCATGTACAGCACGACATAAGTGAGCGCTGCCACCGCCGATATCAGATAAACGGAGACGGAGGGCTTGCGGATGTCGCGCTTTGTTTTGGCTTCATAAAGGAGATTGAGCGCGGAGCAGACGAAAGCCATCGCGAATTTGCTGACGAAAGTAATGATGCAGCCCACGGCGTCATAGCCACCCAGCGTCACATCGTACAGCGCGCTGCCCAGACCCGCCGCGATGCCGGCATCCACGGGCGTCATCAGAAAGCCCGCCAGAATGCAGACGGCATTCGCCACGGAAATTTTGGAGTCTCCCAGCGGGATGCGGATGACCGTGCTCACATATACCATCGCCGCCATGAGCGCACAGAACACGAGGCGGTAGACGGACACGGATTGTTTCTGTTTCATGATAGTTCCTCCGGACGGGTCTATTATATGCCCATGCGGGATTTTTTGATAGTCGATTGGGTAAAAGCCTTGTAAATCATTTGAGGACCAGTTTCCGGATATCTTTTTCGGATGCGGACCGGTACTGTTTTTTCATGAGGGTCAGCAGTTCTTCCCGGCAGGCATCCTCTTCCCCGTAGCGGGAACGGACATAGTCTTCTCCCCACAGGGATTCGGGCGTCGCGTAGACGGCGATGTGCCAGCCGTAGGGCTGTCCCTGCTTGTTGAGCCGCAGACGGAAATCGCGGTCGATGAGGTAGGTGCGATGCATGAGGGAAGCAACCGTACCCTCGAAGTTCTTTTCGCCGCCTTTTTCAAAGCCCGCCATGTGCTTCACATCGCAGGAGAAAAATTCGCCGCCGTTTTCAAACAGTTTCATGATTTTCCCTTCGCGGCTCAAAACGCGTCCCTCGTCCATCAGGGAATCAAAATCATAGCCGTCCCTGCGGGCGCAGGCGAAGGTCGGAAAGAGGCGTTTGGAGACATAGCCGGCTTTGCCGTCAAAGAATTTCCCGTAGGCGACCTCACCGCTTCCGGTGAGGAGAATGCGCCAGTACCACGGATCACGCTCGGGATCGTCCGTCCACCAGTATTTGTCCGAGACCCGCTCCTCCACGGAGAAGCCGGGGATCTCGTTGCGGAACAGCGGCAGCAAGCCCACCTCATCGATGCAGGCTTTGAGTGCTTCCGGTGAAGAGATGCAGGCGGGCGAAGACTCGTCCATCCCGTGCATCATCCATTTATCATCGCTCATGCTTCCGCCTCCCTGCCTTGATTATACTCCGTTATCGACCCGTTTTCAAGTAAGCAGGGCTTTTTACCCGCATTTTACCGTTATCTCTTCCCACCGCACGCATTTTGTGCTATAATAAAATGAGAATGTATGCGGAAGGTGTCCCATGATCTACACCGTGACCCTCTGTCCTGCCCTCGACAGGACGCTCGTCATCCCCTCCTTTGCCGCGGGGAAAGTCAACCGCGTGACGGATTCGCGCACGGACCCGGGCGGAAAAGGCATCAATGTGTCCAAAGTGATCAAGGCTTTGGGCGGCGAAAGCGTGGCGCTTGGCATCGTGGGCGGAAGCACGGGAGACGCCATCTGTCAGGCGCTTCATGACATGGGCATCAAAACGGACTTCGTTTTTTCCCGCGCGGAAACCCGCGTCAACACGAAGATCACGGACCCCGAAAGCGGCATGACCACCGACATCAACTCCCCCGCCGTGCTCAATCGGGACGAGGCGGATGCGGTGCTGAATAAACTTCTCTCCTTCGTGAAAGAAGGCGACTGCGCCGTCATCTCGGGAAAGATGGACAAAAAAGCCGTCGATGCCGGTGCGTGGGTCAGGGCGCTCAGGGAAAAGGGCGTATCCGTCTTTCTGGACACGGAAAAAGAAGCGCTCGTGAGCGGCACGCAGGCGGGTCCCTTCCTGATCAAGCCCAACGAATATGAACTGACCCATCTCACCGGGAAGCCCTTTGAAAGCGAAGCGGAACTATTGCGCGATGCGCGCCGTCTCATAACGGAGAACGGCATCGGCATCATCGCGGTGTCCATGGGTGAAAAGGGTGCGTACTTCATCAATCAAAACGGAGACGCCCTGTTCATCGAAGGACTGTCCGTCCCCTGCGTCTGCACCACGGGCGCGGGCGACGCCATGACCGCGGCGCTGTGCTTCGGATACCACGAGCACATGGGATTCGAGGCTATGTGCTCTCTCGCCACAGCGGCAGGCGCCGCCGAGGTCACCTGCCCGGGGACATCCGTTCCCGCAAAAGAACTCATGGAAGAACTTACCGCACGCGTGCGGATCAGGAGACTGTAATGCGCAGAAAAATCACTTACGAATACGACTGGATCAAAACCAAATACGGCTTTTACGGGCTCATCGCCCTGCTCGTGCTGGCGTTCCCCGTGGGGCTTTACATCATGTGGCGCGGCGCGAAGTGGAAGCAGTGGGTCAAAATCGCCGTGAGCGCGGCATGGGGGCTCATTATCGTGCTTGCCCTCGTGATCGCTCTGGGCACCAGCCTCGATTACGATCCCGGCAATGTGGAGATCAAGCAGGCAGTGAACGGCGGGCGCATGCTCGCTCCCCTGCCGCCCGATGATCTGCCGGACACCAGCCAGCTGCTGCGCAACGCCTCCGAGACCAGTTCGCTCATTTCCCTGCCCACGCCGACCCCCGTGCCCACCATGGTCTACTGCAACGACAACGGCGTCAACTACCATCTGGCGGGCTGCAGATATGTATACTCGACCACGCCCCGCGTGACCCTCACGCAGGCGCTCAACGCGGGCAAAACCGCCTGCAAAATATGCAATCCCCCCAAGGAAGAAACCTACGGGAAATAAGGAGATAAATCATGGATCAACTCATTACAGTAGCCATCATCGGCTGCGGCGGACGCGGAAGCACCTACGGACATATCATGCACGAGCGCTTCAAGGGCAAGTTTGAAATCGTAGCCCTGTGCGACATCAGCATCGACAATCTGAACCAGCGGGGCGACGAATACGAAGTCGCGCCCGAAAACCGTTTTCCGGACGAAGCCGTCTTCTTTGAAAAGAAGCGTGCGGATCTGCTGGTCATCGGCACCCAGGACCGGGACCATTTCCGTATGGCGATGCGGGGCATGGAACTGGGCTGCGATGTGCTGGTGGAAAAACCGCTGACCACGCTCCGCGAGGAATGTGAAGCCTTGCTCGCCATGCAGGAAAAGACGGGAGCCAAGGTGTTTGTGGGGCATGTGCTCCGCTACGCCCCCGCGTACCTGAAAGCGGAAGAGATCCTGAAAAGCGGTGAACTCGGCCGCCTCATCACCATCGATGATACCGAGCAGATCTGGTACGGCCATTTCGCCCATTCCTTCGTGCGCGGCTCCTGGCGCCGCAAGGACGAGACCAGCCCCATGATCCTGGCAAAGAGCTGCCACGACCTCGACATGATCCAGCATCTGGCCGGCGCGCGCTGCGTGAGCATTTCTTCCATCGGCGATCTCAGTTGGTTTAAGGCCGAGAACGCCCCCGAAGGCGCGGCTATGCGCTGCACTGAGTGCAAATACATGGAAACCTGCCCCTACAGCGCCAAGCGGCTGTATATCGACAGACTCCTGCGCAAACCCGGCTACAGTTTTGCCACCATCATCTGCCGTCCCAAGCCCTGCACCGTGGAGAACACCTGGGAAGCCATCCGCACGAGCCGCTACGGCAGGTGCGTCTACCACTGCGACAACGATGTGTGCGATCATCAGCTCTCCGTAATGAACTTCGAAAACGGCGTGAGGGCGATTCTCAACACCAATGCTTTTACGGGCAACGGCGGCCGCATCATGAAGTTCGGTTGTTCTCTGGGCGAACTCATCCTCGATGAGGACCGGGGCGATATCACCATCAAGCGCTACGGCATCGAGGAGCACGAAGTACTGAAAATCGATGACCTCAACGAAACCACAAAGGAAGGACACGGGGGCGGAGATCCCGGTCTCGTCACCACTCTGTACGAAATGCTCACAGGCCGTCACGACGCGGTCACTTCCCTCAAGGAAAGCGTTGAAAGCCACCTGATCGGCATCGCCGCGGAAGAATCGCGGATGCTGGGCGGACAACTGGTCATGGTACACAAGTGATATGCAAAGCGGACCTCATATTCATGGGGTCCGCTTTCGTATTGCAGACGCTTTTTCTTGACTTCCATTCCGTATGCGCTATCATGATAGCCGTAAACAAAATATGTATGGAGGTATATTTATGGGCGGCAATATCATGGATTTCATCGTAAAATACTGATACCGGATTGTCGGAGGACTTGTCGCGCTGATCATCCTCATCAAGTACCTTCCCCGCTGCAAAATCGCGCCGTCCGATACCGCCCTCATCATCCGCCGCAGATATAAGGACCGCAACAAGTGGAACTACTCCTTCCGTCTGCTCCACGACATGGACACGCGCATGGCTTTGGCAGGCGGAAAAGAGGGCTTTTCCGCCCTCGCGGACCGCTTTTTCGGCTTCGTGAATCCCGGCAGCGAGGAAAATTCCTTTGAGGGCTTCAACAATGAGACCGATATGGAGACGCCCTATGTGTACCATTTCGCGGGCCGGCACGACAGACTGAGCGAGATCATCGACGGCTGCCTCCGCTATATGTTCACCACGGGACGCGGCGGCATCCCCGGCAACAATGACAGCGGCGGACTGTGCGCCTGCTACATCTGGAACGCCGTGGGTCTCTTCCCGGTGAGCGGGCAGGATCTCATGATCATCGGAAGCCCCCGCGCCCGCAGGGTCACCTTCTCTCTGAGCAGCGGCAGCACTTTCACCGTAGAAAAGGAAGGCAGCGGCATCTATGTGGCTCAGGCGTTCCTGAACAGAAAGGAACTGGACGGTCTCTCATTCACCGCGGGCGAAATGATGGCGGGCGGAACGCTCCGGCTCGTCATGAGTGAAACACCCGTTGTAGGAGGATAGATAAATCCCCGGGCGACCGGGGATTTTGTTTGTCCGCAAAAATAACGCTATACATTTTCCGTGATATGTGATAGAATAAGGATGTATGGTTATTCCGCATGTGAGCGGATTTTCGACAACACGGAGGAAACCGAATGAAATGTGCCGGTTCGATATGTTTGATTTTACTGCTTTTGATGACATCCTTTGCCTTTTGCGAAGGCGGCATCATCATGTGCTATCACTGCACGGTGAACGGTCTGTCCACGCTCTCCTTCCCCGTTTCCGCCTCATTTACCGCCGTCGCGACCCTTTCCGAAGGTCAGCAGATCACGGGCTGGAAATTGAACGGCGAAGTCGTTGACGGCGAAGTGTCCGAGTCATTCGTATTCACCGCCAACGGGACCACCGTCATTGAGGCGCTCATCGACGGCGACCCCGGCAAGACAAACGCGCCCGCGGATCCCGACGCCGCAAAGAAACCGGTCAGAAAGCAGAGCAACACCACGATCGTGCAGGCGTACGGCGCCACGCTGCAGTATCTGGACGCAAAAGGAAACGGCGCGGGCGAAACCTATACGGAACTGGATTTCACCGAAGCGTATACCAATCCCGTCACGGGCGAGGAATGCCCCGCGCGTCAGGCGGCGTTCAAGGTGACCGCCGACAGCCCCCATTCCAGCACGATCGATTACTGGGTTATCGACGGCGTGCGCTACGATTTCGTAAACACGGTCAAATTCATTACCGTATCGGGGCTCACGGAGGACATGACCATCGAGGTCGTTTATAAAAAAGGCAGCAGTCAAACGCTGAAATCCGAAAATGAAATTCAGGAAATGCGCACGGGCGAGGAGCTGATCGTTTCCTGCGAAAACGCCAAAATGCGCCATGTGAAGAACGCTTCCGCCACCGCGGGCGACGCGTTCACCGAATTTGATTTCACGGAAAGTTACACGAACAAAGCGACCGGAAAAACCGAAAAAGGCGGCGCGGTCACCGTGAAAGTCTCCGCGAATTTGAGCAAAGTGGATTACTGGGAATTCGGAACAGCGAAACTCATTTTCAGCAACAACGCCGTCACCTACTTCTTTGCCCGCAATCTGGACCGATCCATGAAATATGTCCCCCACTACGGGAACAAGTAAATATGGTCATCAAAAAAGCACTTGCAGCCGCAAGTGCTTTTTTCGTTATCTCATACCCGCAAAGCAAGCGGGATCGCCGGGAATTTCACCGGTAAATGCAGGTTTCAAGGTGGTCATTGATGATCCCGATCGCCTGCAGGTAAGAATAGATGATGGTCGAGCCCACGAGTTTGAAGCCCCGCCGGCGCCCCTTCCGGAATCAGCATGGCGAAGAGTTCCTTGTCATCATGTTCGGGCTTCCCCCATCTTGTGTCGTGGTAGACCTTCATTTTCTCCGAGCAGAGCGCCCAAAGGCACGGGGTATCACGGTTCATACTCAACCTCCGCTCATGTTGAATGCACTTCAGTTATTTCATAAACTCCGGCACTTTCGCAATGATTTCATCGAAAAGCGCAAGGATGGAGTCAACGCTCCGGCTGTCAAGAGAGGAAAATGCATACAGCGTCCCGCGGAGCGTAAATGAACGGCAAAACAAAACAAGTGCCCCGAGTAACTTCGGGGCACCTGTATTTACCGGCTCTCCGTGCGGAGTTTGTATTCCTTCCACACCTTTTCAAACCACAGTTCGCGCTGCGGCAAAGGTCGCGCGGGGACGAGGGCGGAAACGCCGTTTTTCGTCAGCATGACGCCCGGTTCATCCGGATGGACGGGGCGCTCACGCATCGCGCTCAGGACCTCACGCATGGTCAAAAGCATATCGCGCAGACGGATGCGTTCGATCAGATCAGGATCGTCGAGCCGCGCCGGGACGGTTTGCGTGAGCAGCCGTTCCGCTTTGGAAAAGAGTTTCCCGATGGAGTCCTCATCCCGGTCAAAAGCAGCGCAGCGGGACATTTCCGCCTGAAGTTCCGCGATGATTGCCTGCGGATCGCCATCGGGCAGCAGCGGCAGTTCCGCCTGCGGGCATTGCGCCGCGTCCCGCGTGCTTTCATACGCAATATGCTCCGCGGCGCGCAGGGAACCCACCTGCGTACTGTTGAGCGCGGTCCCGCCCGGGCGGCGGCATCCGAAAGTACCCGCCGCCTCGCCGCAGACATAAAGCCCCGGCACGGCGCTCATCCAGTGAGCGTCCACGGCGATGCCGCCGTTGTGATGCTGGGCACAGACGCTGATTTGCAGATATTCCTTTTCGATATCGATCCCGTGACAGCGGTACAGTTCGATGGCGGCCTCATTCATGGCGCGCAGGCGGAAAATGGGCGTATCCCCGAGGGCGGAACAGTTGGCAAGATAATCCCGCGCTTCGTCGGACAGCGCGGACGCGTCATATCCTCGGGGATTTT
Organism: Clostridia bacterium; assembly: GCA_045598325.1. Lineage (GTDB taxonomy): Bacteria > Bacillota > Clostridia > Christensenellales > Aristaeellaceae > RUG14130. The sequence goes on from JAZLLT010000086.1 coordinate 16,115, forward strand.
TTGTGTAGTCCAAATAGACCCTGCGTCCTTTGTCCTCCTCCGCCTTGACCAGCAGATCCACCCGGGACGAGCCGTTCACCTTATCCGGATCGAAAGGCCACTGATAACCCTTCAGGAATGTGCGGTCGATGGCTTCCTTTTGACCGAGTGCGTCCGCAAGGAATTCGCGCTCGACCCCGTTTTCGTCCACGGAAACATAGCGCGGGACGGACTGCTGATAACTGCCCGACAGGTTCCAGCGGAATTTGATGGAAGCGATGCCGTACTGCCAGAAATCCAGATTTGCTCCCGATGCGCCCGCTTCGAACGCCATGCCGCTCATGCCCCTCTGGCTTTCGGGGTACACGCTGTTTTTGTACAGCATCGCGGGACCGCCCGTGCAGAGGATGACATGGGCGCAGTTCACCTGCACCCACTCGTTTTTCCCGGTATCAAGGCACAAAAGCCCCGTGACGCCGTTTTTGTCCGTGAGGATGCGGAAAGCGAGCATATGGTCATAGACCGCCGCTCCCCTGCCCCGTGCGGAACGCTCCAGGGCTTCCGTCATATAGCGGCTGGTGAGAGGCCCCGCCGAGGAGGCGCGCCTGCGCACATCGTGGTCCGTACGGTAGCCCGCATACTCCCCGAATTCATTCACCGGGAAGGGCACGCCGAGCGAGGCGAGTTTCAGAAAACACCGTGCGGAGGAAGCGGCTTCACAAAGGGCGGTGTCGCCGTTTACATCGCTTCCGCACAGCGTCCGCGCCAGATCGCCCACGCTGTCGCCGTCATCTCCCGAAAGCGAGAGTTTATAGTAGGTCTGTTTGTCGCTGCCCGTATTGCGCGAAGTGCCCCAGTTCACATGCTCCGTGATGAGGGCGCAGTCCGCCTCTCCCAGCGAAAGCAGCGTATCTATCGCATTCCATCCCGCACAGCCGGAGCCGACCACAACGGTTCGGATCGTCATCTGTCTCATATCAAAGCCGCCTCAAAGCAAAGCCGCCGTCCGCGTCCAGCACCTGACCGCAGGCGTAGTCAAGCAGACCGGAAGCGCAGGCGAGCACCATTTTCGCCACATCCTCGGGCTGCCCGAAGCGCTTGATGGGCAAAAGACCTTCGGATATCAGTTTCTCATACTTGCCGTGCACGACCTTCGTCATATCCGTATCGATGATTCCGGGGCGCACCTCGAATACGGGGATGCCTTCCTCGGCGAGACGGTCGGCAAAGAGTTTTGTGACCATGCCCACGCCCGCCTTGCTGATGCAGTATTCGCCGCGCGAGGTGCTGGATGTATAAGCCGACATGCTGCCGATATTCACGATGCGCGGGGAATAATCGGCGAAGCCCGCCTTGATACCCGCGATCATCGCGTTTGCCGCCGCCTGACACATGAAAAGCGTGCCCTTGAGGTTGATGCCGATGACGCGGTCAAAACTCTCCTCGTCCATTTCGAGCAGATCTTTCCTTACGAGCGGCGCGACACCCGCGTTATTGACGAGCAGATCAAGCCGCCCGTATTTGTCGATCACATACCGCACAGCCGCTTCCCGCTGCCGCGCGTCCGCGATGTTGCAGGGAAAATAGTCCTTCCCCGCATCGAGGTTTTCGGGACGCGACGGATGCGTGCCCGAATAAATCACCGTATATCCGTTTTCTCCGAGCAGATCGGCGATGCCGCGCCCGATCCCGCGGCTCGAACCCGTTACAAATGCGGTTTTCACAGCTTATATACCTCCCTGTCCCTGATGATGCAGCCCGCGGGCGTTCCGCTGCGCAGAAGCACGGCGCACCCTCCGCAGGTCAGGCAGACCCTGTTTTTGTCGATGCAGCCCTTTTCGCGGGCATCTTTGATGAAGTCCGGATAGGCAAACGCCATACGGCCGAAGCCGCACATCGCCGCGTAGCCGCCCTCCACCATGCCCGCTGCCAGGTTCGGCGCGTACTGCCGCAGATAGGAATAGGCACTGCCGATAACGGGGATGTCCACCGCCTTCTGGATTTCGGAGGTACCCTTCATGATGCGACCGATGCCTTCCAGCGGATGCTCATCGGGCACATAATTTCCCACATCATAGGGACGGTTCACATGGGGATTTTTGTAGGGGTTTCCCATCGTAATGTTGATAATGGGGATATGGAATTCCGCTTTCAGTTCATTGATCAGGCGGATTGCCTCCGCCATGTCGGGTATAAGCCCCTCCCCTTCTCTGACGCCGAACCCGTAGGGATAAGGAAATCCGTCATAGGCGTTCATGCGCGATGTATAAAGCAATCCGCTGCCCGCGCCGGCGATCGCGGCACGGTAGCAGTTTTTGAGAAAACGGGTGCGGTTTTCGAAACTGCCGCCGTACATGCCGGGACGGGTGTACGCGCTGAGCAGTTCGCAGGCGAGATACCTGTGGCAGCACTTGATATCCATGCCGTCAGAGCCCGCCTCTTTGCAGAGCAGCGCCGCTTCGGTATAGGCTTCCTCGTACCTCATCAGTTCATCATCGGACAGGATGCGCTCCGCGGGCAATGGTGTATCCTCCAGCGGCGGACAATGATACGCGATCAGCGGTTCGGGATACCCATTCGGCTTGGAATAGCGTCCGCTGTTGGTTGCCTGCATGACGATGACAGGCGCATATCCGTTTTCTTTGAACGAGATCTCGCGTACCGAATCCAGCAGGCGTTTATACTCCCCCACATTCTCCCGCGTGATGCGCAGCTGGTGTGCGCTTGCCCGTCCTTCCGGTACGGTCGCGACCGCTTCAAACCAGATCAGTCCCGGTCCCGCCTTTGCAAAGCGCTCATAGCGGCGCATGGTCATCTCGCCGGGCGCGCCGTCCGCTGTCCCGTCCGTGCCCTCCATGGGCTGAAAAGCGATCCTGTTCTCCGCCCGCACGGGACCGAACTCCAACGGTCTGAACAAGGGGCTCAGGTCCTCCGCGAGAGGCATGAACACGCCCAGTTCGTCCGCCCGTTTTTGAATATCGGCCATAGCACCGTAATGGAATTTTTCATGCATCATCGGGCTTCCCTCACTTTGTACCAAATTTCTCATCGTGATCTTTTTCCGCCATTATAGCGCAATATGCCCCATTTTGCAACCGTAAGTGTATCATACTGTGCATAAACAATCGTGTTCGACACGCCGGACGGCGAACCGGACTATTCCAAGGAACTCGCGGTAAAGATCGCGGATGTGATGCGGGAATATCAGGTATCCTCGGTGCTGTACCACTGGAAAAATTCCATTCACAAGGACCATATCGCAGCCAGCAAACTGACGATCGACGCGATTTTCTACGCGTCTCTCCCCACTTGCGAGCAGCCGCTGCCGCCCGCACCCATAACTCAATTCCTGTACGCGGAAAACCGGGAAGACAGCGAAGGCTTACCCTACGCTTACTTCGATGTATCCGAAGCCTTCCCGCTTTGGAAGGACACGGTGAGGAAACTGTACCTTACCGAGCACCGCCGCGCTGATCAAAGCCGAGTACGCCACCGCTTTCGGCATCGACGAATACGCCAGGCGCGTGGTCATGGACATATGAAACGCGTAAAATGCGGCATCGATAACATCGATTCCGTCGCCTCCGTGCTTGAAGGGGCGCGGCCGGGACTGATGACGAACCCCACAGGCGTTGACGGCAGCCTGCAGTCCACCGCGGACATACTCGCCTCGCATTTCCGTTTGAGCGCGCTGTTTTCCTGCGAGCACGGCATCCGGGGCAGCGTGCCCGCGGGCGAGCATGTGGACTGCTTACGGACGCGCGCACAGGTGTGCCGGTATATTCCTGTTACGGCAGCACGCAGACCCTCACGTCCGAGATGCCGGACAGTTACGATGTATTCGTATACGACATTCAGGACGCGGGCGCCCGGTTTTACACCTATATCTACTCGCTGTCCAACGCCATGGAGGCCTGCGCCGCGGCGGGCAAACCCGTGGTGGTGCCGGACAGACCCGCGCCCTGGACGGCTTGACGGTGCAGGGGACCCTGCTTGAGCCGGAAATGAGTTCCTTTGCGGGCAGGTTTCCCATGCCTACCCGCTATGCGCTCACGGTGGGCAAATACGCGCGGTGGGTGAACGCGGAAGAAAACCTGCGGCTCGATCAATACATCGCTCCGCTTTCGGGCTGGACGCGGGACATGTGTTTCGGCGACACCGGTCAGCTGTTTGTGCCGCCCTCGCCCAACATCTCAACGCTGCACGCGCTTGAAGTTAACACCGGCACCTGCATTTTCGAAGGCACCAATATCTCCGAAGGACGCGGGACCGCACTGCCCTTTGAATACATCGGCGCGCCTTTTCTGGACGCGGAGAAACCGGCAAGGCACATGAATGAACTGCGTATCGGCGGATTCCTTTTCCGGTAAGCCTACTTTTCTCCTTCCTGCGGCAAGCACGCGGGCACCCGGTGCGCGGGGGGCAGATCTACATCACCGACTTCAAAGCCGCGGATCCGGTGTGCATGGGGTTGAAACTGCTGGATACCATACGCGAACTGGCAGGGAACAGCCTCGAATGGACAGGTGAAGGCGAAATCATGACGATTGACCGGCTGCTGGGCACCACCGCCTACCGCCGTGGGCAATTCGACGCGGATAGCCTGATGGCGCATCACACCCCCGAAATCCTCGCCTGGCAGAAGCAGACGGAGCAGTACCGGTTTGTATTGAGACACACGGAAACGAATGAACCTGACAAACAGACTACATTGATAACCGGCTTATGGATATGCAGAAATTGCTTGACTCATTGTTGGAAGCAGGCCTCGAAGAGGGCTGCTATCCCGGCGCGGTGGCGGCGTGCGGCTGCAAAGACGAGGTTTTCGCGATCTCCACAGTGGGAAAAATCGCCGATGACCGGACCGGAGTAGACCGGTACACACGCTACGACATGGCGTCGCTGACCAAATTACTCGCCCCCACGATGCTGGCGTTTCAGGCGTTGGAGAAGGGCGATCTTACGCTGTGGGACACGCTGGAACAGTATTTTGACGATATGCCGCAGGATAAAGCCGACATCAGTATTTTTCACCTGATGACCCATACATCCGGGCTTGAGCCTTCGCTTCGGATTGAACGGTTCAATCCCGATCCCGCGCAGGCCATGAGGGGCATACTGGAGTCCAAATTGCTGTGCAGACCGGGTACGGAACCAAATTACAGTTGCATGGGCTATATCACTCTGGGAAAAATACTGGAGCGGATCTATGGTGAACCGCTCAATGTGTTGGCGGGAAAACGGGTTTTCGCACCTCTGGGCATGCAGAACACCGGATACCTGCCCAAAGGAAGCAACATTGCCGCCACAGAGATCGACCCCGATACCGGCAAAGCGCTGCAAGGTGTGGTACACGATGAAAACGCCCGTTTTCTGGGCGGTGTATCCGGCAACGCGGGTGTGTTCTCGAACATCGGAGACATGATCAAATTCGCCCGCATGCTTTCAAAGGGCGGAGACGGCATTTTCAATCCTGCGATCTTCAGGTAAGCCTTTGTTAATTATACGCCGCAATCCGAAACGCACAGGGGACTGGGCTACCATCTGCTCGATTCCGGCTGCGGTTTCATGGGCGATCTATTCCCGGAGGATTCCTTCGGGCATACCGGCTTCACGGGCACTTCCCTCGTGGTCGATCCCTCCACTGGCTTTTATGTGATCATCCTGTCCAACCGGGTCCATCCGACTCGCGAGAATCTGAAACTGATGCGCTTCAGACGCCGCGCGCACAATGTGCTGTATGCCGCCGTCTGTGCAGGAAGCAAATAGGATGAATCCGGATATAAATCTGGTACTACGAAGGCGCAGATCTTCCAATCCACGGAACCCCCCTCCGCTTCGGCAACACGGTAACCGCATACTTATCATACAATGAAGAGTCCATTTGCCGACGAGACTGTTTTATGATGTATCGGATAGTGGTTGGATAAAAATCATTTTCTTGATTATCAACATTTTAGAGCCAGGAATGTCACAGAAATTCAATATGACTTTCAGAATCATACGGTAGAATATAGCATATTCCTTACGCACAAAAAAAGCACTTGCAAAAGCAAGTGCTTCAATGGCTCCTCAGGTAGGGCTCGAACCTACAACCCTTCGGTTAACAGCCGAATGCTCTGCCATTGAGCTACTGAGGAATATGCGGAAGGGTAAATCGCTTTACCCTTCCTTT
>JAZLLT010000087.1:0-14123 GCA_045598325.1 Clostridia bacterium
GTGCAACCGCATTCACGGTGAGTGTATCCGGGAACATGGCCGCCGCCTCTTTGGTCCACCGCTCGAGTGCACACTTCGTCTCGCCATAGGCGCCCGACCTTTCGGCCGCGCATGCATCGGTGATGTTCACCACGCTTCCGCGTCCGTTTTCACGTCCGCCCATGAGAATCGTGAGCTTCTTTGCCGACTCGAACCCGACATTGCGAACCGCCTCGTCATCGCCGATGAACAGAGCCGCGTTGTTGACCAGTGCGTCCGGCGGCATGCCGCCGAGCATACCGAGCACCTTGGCGTAAAGCACGGCCGCGCCAGACGGCACCGACAGATCGGCGACGACATCCGCGCCGGCATCGGCGCGGTGGGTCGCGGACAGATGGAAGCCGGGCGCAGCCTCGGTCTCAACAAACTCCAGTGCATGAAGGAGATCATTCTTCCGCAGGCGGTCCGCTACATCCTGCCCGCTATTTTCAATGAGATGATCGCCCTGCTCAAGGAGACCGCCGTCGCCGGCTATGTCGCCGTGCGCGATTTGACCCGCGCGGGCAACCTCATCCGCAACAACACCTACGACGCGTTCAATCCGCTCATCGCGGTGGCGATCGTTTACCTTGCGATGGTCATCCTCCTGACCGCGCTCCTTCGCAAACTGGAAAGGAGGCTGGCGCATGATAAGCGTTAAAGATCTCAGGAAGAATTTCGGCTCCATCGAGGTGCTCAAGGGCATCGATCTTGAAATCAGCAAGGGCGATGTCATCACCATCATCGGGCCTTCCGGAAGCGGCAAAAGCACCTTCCTGCGCTGCCTCAACATGCTGGAAAAACCCACCTCGGGCACCATCCTGTTTGAGGGAAATGATCTGACCGACAAGCACACGGACCTCAATCTCCACCGCCAGAAGATGGGCATGGTGTTTCAGCAGTTCAATCTGTTCCCGCACAAGACCGTGCTGGAAAACATGATCTGCGCGCCGCTGCTGCTCAAAAAGGCGACGAAGGAAGAAGCCGTGAAGAAGGCGCTCGACCTGCTCGACCGCGTGGGTCTCAAGGACCGCGCGGACGCCTATCCCGGACAGTTGTCCGGCGGACAGAAGCAGCGCGTCGCCATCGTGCGCGCCCTCACCATGGAGCCTGATGTGATGCTGTTTGACGAGCCCACCTCCGCCCTCGACCCCGAGATGGTGGGGGAGGTGCTGGATGTCATGAAGGAGCTGGCGCTCATGGGTATGACCATGGTGGTCGTCACTCACGAGATGGGCTTCGCCCGCGAAGTAAGCAACCGCGTGATCTTCCTTGCCGACGGCGTCATCACCGAGGAAGGAACGCCCACGGAAATTTTCGGAAACCCCAAAACGGAGCGGCTGCAGTCGTTCCTGGCAAAGGTGCTGTAAAGCACACCCGGAGGAAACATGGATTTCAAAAACAGAAGTTTTCTGACGCTGCTGGACTACACGCCCGATGAGATCACCTGGCTCATCGACTTCGCGGACAAACTCAAGGCGCAGAAAAAGGCGGGTATCCCGCACCGCCTGTGCGAGGGCAAAAATGTGGCCCTCATATTCGAAAAGACCTCTACCCGTACCCGCTGCAGTTTTGAAGTTGCAGCGGCTGATTTGGGTATGCACCCCGTGTATCTCGACCCCAAGTCCTCCCAGATCGGCAAGAAGGAGTCCATCGCGGACACCGCCCGCGTGCTGGGACGGATGTTTGACGGCATCGAGTACCGCGGCTTCGGTCAGGAGATCGTGGAAGCACTTGCGAAGTTCAGCGGCGTCCCTGTATGGAACGGACTGACCAACGAGTACCATCCCACCCAGATCCTTGCCGATTTCATGACCATCCGCGAGCATTTCGGCTCTCTCAAGGGAAAGAAACTGGTCTACATGGGCGACGCCCGCTACAACATGGGCGACAGCCTCATGATCGGCTGCGCCAAGATGGGCATGCACTTTGTCGCCTGCACCGCGGCAGAATACTTCCCGCCGAAGGATTTGCGCGACAAGTGTGCACAGATCGCGAAGGAAACGGGCGCAGTGCTCGAGTTCCTCACCGACCCCATCGCCGCCACGAAGAACGCCGATGTCATCTACACCGATGTATGGGTCTCCATGGGCGAGCCGGATGAGGTGTGGGAAGAGCGCATCCGGGCGCTCACACCCTACCGCGTGACGAAAGAGATCATGGACAACGCGGGTCCGCAGTGCCGCTTCATGCACTGCCTGCCCTCCTTCCATGACCTGAACACCGACACGGGCAAACTCATCTACGAGAAATTCGGGATCGACTGCATGGAAGTGACCGACGAGGTCTTCGAAAGCAGCAGGTCCATCGTCTTTGACGAAGCGGAAAACCGCATGCATACCATCAAGGCCGTCTTGGCCGCCACGCTGGGGTGATTTTGAATGCCGAAAGATCTCAGTATCAAAAAAGTTCTGGTGATCGGCTCCGGTCCCATCGTCATCGGACAGGCCGCCGAATTTGACTACGCGGGCACTCAGGCCTGCCGCATCCTCAAAAAAGAGGGCGTGGAGGTCGTGCTCGTCAACAGCAACCCCGCCACCATCATGACAGATCATGCCATGGCGGATGAAATCTATCTGGAGCCGCTTACGCTCAAAACCGTGGAGCGCATCATCGAGAAGGAAAAGCCGGACAGCATGCTGGCGGGACTGGGCGGGCAGACCGGCCTGACCCTCGCCATGGAACTGGAAAAGGACGGCTTCCTCGCCTCCCACAATGTGCGTTTGCTCGGCACCAATGTGAACTCCATCAACCGCGCCGAAGACAGGCAGATGTTCAAAGACGCCATGGAGGAGATCGGCGTCAAAACCATTCCGTCGGGCACCGTTTCCACCGTGGACGGCGCGCTTGCCGTTGCCGCGAAGATCGGCTATCCCGTCATCATCCGTCCCGCCTTCACGCTGGGCGGCGAGGGCGGCGGCGTCGCGTACGATGAAACCGAACTGCGTCAGGCGGCGCAGGTGGGGCTCGACGCGTCTCCCATCACCCAGATCCTCGTGGAACGCTACATCGTCGGCTGGGAAGAAATCGAATTCGAAGCCATGCGCGACGCAACGGGAAAAGCCATCGCCGTTTGCAGCATGGAAAACATCGACCCCGTGGGCGTCCATACCGGCGACAGTTTCGTGGTCGCGCCCGCGCTGACGCTCATCAAAGAAGACCTCGAAATGCTGCGGGAACTTTCCCTCAAGATCGTTTCCGCGCTCAAAATCGAGGGCGGCTGCAACTGCCAGTACGCTTTCAAGCCCGACACCAAGGAAGTCTTCGTCATCGAGGTCAACCCCCGCGTGTCCCGCTCCTCCGCTCTGGCAAGCAAGGCGACGGGCTATCCCATCGCCAAGGTGACCGCGCTGATCGCGCTGGGCTACCATCTGGACGAGATCAAATTCGATGCGGATGCGGAAGGCACCGCCGCCACCGAACCCGATGTCAACTACATCGTGCTCAAGATGCCCCGCTGGCCCTTCGATAAATTCACCAACACATCCCGCGCTCTGGGCACCCAGATGAAGGCGACGGGCGAGGTCATGGCCATCGGCACGACCGTGGAGGAAGCCCTCATGAAGGCGGTCCGCGGCGCGGAGATCGGCTGTGACAGCCTGAACAGAAAACCCGTCGACGACGCCCCTCTCGCGGAGCGTTTGAAGCGCGTGGACGACCTGCGCATGTTCACGGTGTTTGAGGCGTTGAAGAGCGGATATTCCGTGGAAGAACTTGCCGAAATCACCATGTTCAACCCATTCTTCATCGAAAAGATGAAGAACCTCGCGGACTTTGAAAAGGAGATTTCGGGCAATCTCACCAAAGAGAATTACATCCGCGGAAAGAAATTCGGCTACACCGACGCGGCGATGAAGCGTATTTCCGGCTGCGGCCTGCCCATGACGATCCTGCCCGGATACAAGGCCGTGGACACCTGTAAGGGCGCCTTCGGCAAGACCGCGTACTTCTACTCCACCTATGAAAATGCCGGTCCCGTGCCCGAAGACAACGGCAGGAAGCGCATCCTCGTGCTGGGCTCCGGCCCCATCCGCATCGGTCAGGGCATCGAGTTCGACTACAGTTCGGTGAAGTGCGTGGAAGTGCTACGGCACCTGGGCTACGATGTCATCATCATCAACAACAACCCCGAGACGGTCTCCACCGACTACGACACCGCGGACCGGCTGTACTTTGAGCCCGTCACCGCGGAGGATGTGCTCTCCGTCGTGAAGACGGAAAAGCCCATCGGCGTGGTCGTGGCTTTCGGCGGACAGACCGCCATCAAACTGGCTGCCTTCCTCGACAGAAACGGCGTCCGCATCCTCGGCACCTCCGCGGAGGGCATCGATGTGGCGGAAGACCGCGAGAAGTTCGACAGGTTCCTCGGCTCCTGCAACATCAGCCGACCCAAGGGCAGCGGCGTTGCCACCGTGGACGAAGCGCTCATCGCGGCGAAGATCCTGGGCTATCCCGTGCTCCTGCGCCCCTCCTATGTCATCGGCGGAGCGGGCATGACCATTGCCCGTTCCGATGACGATGTGCGCTCCTACATGAATGTCATTCTGGCGGGCGGCATCGAAAACCCCGTGCTGGTGGACAAGTACATGCCCGGCACGGAACTGGAAGTGGACTGCATCTCGGACGGCGAGACCGTTGTCATCCCCGGCACCATGGAGCATATCGAGCGCGCGGGCATCCACAGCGGCGACTCCATCGCGGTCTATCCGCCCTACAATCTGCCCGGCGATATTGTGGAGAAGGTCATCGACCGCTCCGCCCGCATCGCAAAGGGACTTGGCACCAGGGGCATCGTCAACATCCAGTACCTTGTGTATCAAAATGAACTGTATGTCATCGAGGTCAATCCCCGCGCGTCCCGCACCGTGCCTTACATCAGCAAGGTGACGGATGTGCCCATGATCGAACTGGCTTCCCGCGTCATGCTGGGGGAGAGCCTTGCTTCCATGGGCTACGAAAACGGTCTGGTGAAGAACGCGCCCTGCTACGCGGTGAAGGTCCCCGTGTTCTCCTTTGAGAAGATCACGGACGCCGACTCCATCCTCGGCCCCGAAATGAAGTCCACGGGCGAAGTGCTCGGCATCGGGCGCACCAAGGCGGAGGCGCTGTACAAGGGTCTCGCCGCCAGCGGCATCGATGTGCACTCTCCCGAAAAGCGCGGCGCAGCGGGTGCCCTCATCTCCGTTGAGGACTACGACTACACGGACGCCATCGCCCTTGCCGAGAAGTTCACGGACCTCGGGCTCAAACTCTACGCCACGCCCGACACCGCAAGAGCCATCCGCGCGCGGGGACTCGAGGTGACCATCGCCCGCAATGTGTGGGAAAACGACGACATCTACAACCTGCTCAACAACCGCGAGGTCATGTGCGTGGTCTACACGGGCGCGGTCATGGACAGTTCCGTGGGTGACTTCCGTCAACTCCACAAGCGCGCCATGCAATTGCGCATCCCCATCATGACGAGCCTTGACACGGCGAGCGCTCTGGCCGACATCATCGCCGCCAGATACGACCAGACCAACACCCATCTGGTAAACATCAACGCGTAAATACATCATGAAAAGCACCCTGCTCCCGCAGGGTGCTTGTTTGTGTCCCAAATAACTCCGGACATCATGACGGCGGACCGGAGAATCTCCGGTCCGTGTCTGTCAGACGAATTCCGTTTCGATGGTCAGTTCCAATTTCTTGCCGGAATAGAATCCGTTCATGTATTCCGTGAACTTTTCTCTCACGGCGTCCCAGTCGCGCAGGCGGTAGTCCACGATGAAGTCGCAGTAGATGGAATCCGTTTTTCTGTCGATATACACCGCGTGGAAACTCTTGATGTGTTCCTCGGTCTTGATGAAATCGAGGATGCGTCCGCGCAGTTCCCTGACCTCTTCGTGGTCGTTGTCCACCGCGTACACGCCGAACACCATGGTCACCTTGTGCTCGTGCATGATGCGAAGTTGGAGCTCGTGCAGGAATTCGTAAATCTCGCCCACGGTCTTGCCTTCGTCGATTTCCACATTGACGGAGCCGCACCACGCGTCGGGACCGTAGTTATGCAGCATCATGTCGGCGACGCCTACGATGCCGGGGGTCTGCTTGATCTCTTTGTACAGTTCCACCGCCAGTTCATGCTCCCCGGGACGCCCCAGCAGGTCGCCCACGGTGTCCTTCAGGATATCGAAGCCTGCCTTCAGGATGAGCAGAGAGATGAGGATGCCGGCGTAGGCGTCGATGGAGAAGCGGAAAATCAGGAACACGAGCACGGCGATGATGGTGATGACGGAGGCAAAGGCATCGTTGCGGCAGTCGGTGCCAACACCGACGAGGGAGCCGGAATCCGCCTTTTTGCCCATTTTGATGGTGTAGACGCCGAGGAAGAACTTGATGACCGCGCCCGCAGCCACGATGATGAGGGAGAGCACGGAGATCTCCGGCTCTTCCGGATGGATGACGAGACGGATGGAGGACAAAAGCATTTCCGCGCCGGTCACGAGGATGAGCACGGAGATGACGAGGCTTGCCAGATACTCGATCCTGCCGTAGCCGAAGGGATGTTTGCTGTCCGGATGCATCTTCGCCAGTTTCGCGCCCGCCAGCGCCAGCACGCTCGTCAGCGCGTCGGCGGCGTTGTTGACGCCCTCGGAAACGATGGCGATGGAGGAGGCGACGGCGCCGATGACGACCTTGACCGCGGCGATCAGGATGTTGACGATGATGCCGAGGATGGAAGTGGCGGAAATGATGCCGTCACGGGAACCGGGATCCAGCCGGAACAGTTTATACAGAAGTTTCATTTGTTATCCTCCAATGCGGGTCGAAGAAGCCGTTCGATTTCCAGACGGAAAGCCGCCTCGTTCAGAACGCCGATATAACCGCTTGCGAAGTTGCCCTCCGCGTCGATGAACATGGTGACGGGGATGTTGTAAATGCCATAGGTGTCTGAGGCGTTGAAACTGTCGTCATAATATACGGGGAATGTGTAGCCGTATTTCGCGATGTACGCGTCGGCGACCTGCTTCGTTTCCCTGTATCCGTCGGTCAGGTCGATGATCATGAAGTTGACCCTGTCGCCGTATAGCTTGTAATACTGCTCGAATACGGGCAGTTCCTGCACACAGTACGGGCACCATGTCGCCCAGAAATTGACGACGGCGGGCTTGCCGTAACCGTCCGACAGATAAACGGTGTTCCCGTCCTTGTCCGTCACGAAGAAGTCGGGCGCATCGCCCCAGGGGCGGACATCCGCCTCTTCCTCCGCGTGCGCCCCGTAACGGGCGGAAAGTTCGGGGTAGAGGATGGCGGCCGCCGCAAGGACGGCGATCAGCAGTATGACGGTGACGATCCATTTCTTGTTTTTCATAGATGCCTCCTAAAAAATGGCCAGGATGCGGTCCAGTTTTCCCAGCGCGATGGTGATTCCGACGAGGATCAGAAAGACCCCGCAGACGATGTTGATGATGCGGTAATGCCGCTTGATGAACGAGAAGGCTCCGCGCAGACGGTCCAGCAGTACGGCGGACAGCACGAACGGGATGCCGAGCCCGAGCGAATAGACCAGCAGCAGGCTGAGCCCCGTGAGCGCGCCGCCTTCGGACGCGGCCAGCATGAGCGCGCTTCCGAGGAACGCGCCTACGCAGGGCGTGAGGTTGATGGAGTATATGACGCCGAACAGGAATGCCGAGAGGATGCTGCCGGCTTCACGCGCGGTCCGCATCCCTTTCAGGAAGGGAAGGCGGATCACATCGAGGTAGGAAAGCCCGAACAGGATGACGAGGATGCCGCAGACGATGTCGACGGTTTGGCGGTTCCTGCGCAGCAGTATCCCGAGCGAACCGGCAAAGAGCCCCATCAGGCTGAAAATGAGCGTGAATCCCACCACAAAAGCGATGGCGCGGGGGAAGACCTTGCGCTTATCCGCCTGTCCGCCCGCGAAATATCCGATGTAGACGGGAAGCAGGGGCAGCATGCAGGGGGAGATGAAGGATATGATGCCTTCCAGAAATGTGATGAAAAAACGCATGGCGCCGCGCCTCCTTTCCATAAATAAAGTATAATGCCAAAGAGAGATTTTGTAAAGCAAAAGATTGACGGGTCGCCTGTTTTGCTGTAAAATACATACCGTCAATATTCAAGCAAAGGAAGTGTTCCCATGCCCGGCGGAATGAGATCCATGGGCCCCCGCGGCTTTCTGACCGATGACGAAAAGAACAACATGCCCAAAGTGACGGGCGCGCTCATCAAGCGCATCCTGGGATATCTGAAGCCCTATGGCCTCCAGTTCGGCATCGTGTTCGTGACGATCCTCCTGTCCTCGGTGGTGGGCCTGTTCCCCTCCATCATCACGGGAAAAATCGTGGATGAAGCCCTGACCGGCGAAACGCTGGCACTGCTGATCAAACTCCTCATCGCGGCGTTCGTCACCATGACCGTGAGCCAATTGATCGGCGTGGCGGAAAACTATGTGAACGCCTGGATCTCCCAGCGCATCATCTTCGACATGAAGAACCAGATGTACAATCATCTGCTCCACATGCCCCATTCCTTCTTCACTTCCGAAAAGCAGGGCGACATCATCACCCGCATGGACACCGACATTTCCGGCGTGTCCAGCGTGATTTCGGGCACCCTCTCTTCCATCGTCAGCAATATTGCCACCGTGGTCACCACGCTGGTCGCCCTGTTCACCATTTCGTGGAAACTGGCGCTGGTCGGCATCGTGGTCATCCCGCTGCTCATCCTGCCCACCAAATCCGTGGGCAAGACCCGCTATAAACTGCTCTCCGAAGGTCAGGCGAAGAAGGACGAGATGAACCAGGTCATCAACGAGACCTTGTCCGTTTCCGGCTCCATGCTGGTCAAGATCTTCACCCGCGAGCAGACGGAGTACGATAACTTCACCCGCATCAACGAGGAAGTCGCCGCCACCGCCATGAAGGAACAGCGGAGCGGCAGCTGGTTCCGCGTGGTCATGGGCATGTTCACACAGATCGGGCCGCTGCTGATTTATTTCGCGGGCGGACTGTTCATCATCCGCAAGTGGGATCCCGCGCTGACCGTCGGCGCCATCACCGCCACGGTCTCTCTGGTCAACCGCCTGTACCGCCCCGTGGAGAGCCTGCTCAACATCGGCGTGGACTTCATCCGCTCCCTTGCCCTGTTCACCCGCATTTTCGATTACTTTGACCGTGAGAATACCATCACTTCTCCCGAAAACGGCAAGACTCCCGAGGTCGCGAACAAAGACATCGAGTACAAGCATGTGGCGTTCTCCTACACTCCCGAAAAGCAGGTGCTTACCGATGTGTCCTTCAAGGTGCCCGGCGGCAAGATGTATGCCATCGTCGGTCCTTCCGGCAGCGGCAAATCCACCGTGGTCAACTTCATTCCCCGCCTGTACGATGTGGACGCGGGCGAAGTGACGATCAACGGCGTCAATGTGAAGGACATGGACCTTACCTACCTGCGCTCCCATATCGGCATCGTGACCCAGGACACCTACCTGTTCAACGGCACGATCCTCGATAACCTCAGGTATGCCAAGGCGGACGCCACCATGGAGGAAATCGAGAACGCGTGCAGGATCGCGTCCATCCACGATCTCATCGTTTCCCTGCCCGACGGCTACAACACCGAGTGCGGCAACCGCGGTCTCAAGCTTTCCGGCGGCGAGAAACAGCGCATTTCCATCGCCCGCGTGATCCTCAAAAATCCCGATATCCTCATCCTCGACGAGGCGACTTCCGCCCTCGACAGTATTTCCGAAAACGCCATTCAGGACGCTCTTGAGCACATGATGGCGGACCGCACCTCTCTGGTCATTGCCCACAGACTTTCCACCATCCTGAAGGCGGACAAGATCCTCGTGGTCCGCGACGGCATCATCGCCGAGCAGGGCACTCACGAGGAACTGCTCGCCATGAACGGCACTTACAGAGATCTGTACGAAACCCAGTTCCGCTCCGCCATTGACAGCGAGACCACGGACACGGGCATCAATGTGGAGACCCTGTCTACCCAGTACGAGACCCGCCGCCTCACCGAAGCGGACATCAGCGATGTGGTCGCCCTGCAGAGGGAGAACCGCCGCTACTACCGCGAGATGAACGAAAAGGGCGGCAGAAGGGGTCTGACCGAGATCATCTCCAGCCTCGACGGCGGCACCGAAGGGGAGGAGACCTGCCTCGTGGGCTTCTATGACGAAGGGAAACTGACCGCCGTCCTCGACCTCATCACCGGCTTCCCCGGCAAAAAGGATGCCTTCATCGGCTGGTTCATGGTGGACGCGGACAAGCAGAACCGCGGCATCGGCTCCTCCATCTTCGCGGATGTGCGCGCCGCGCTCAAGGCGGGCGGCATCGAGAATGTGTCCTTAAAGTGCAGAGTTGACAGCGAAAACGCCGTTTCCTTCTGGAAACAGCAGGGCTTCAAGGAGACGGAGAAGGACGACAAGTTCGTCACCATGGCAAGAAAAATCTGATAAAATCGCATCACCCGTATTCTGCGGGTGATGCTTGCTTTGGAGGTATACATGCGCATCGGCATTCAGGTTTCCAGCCTCAAAAAATATCTGCAGACGGAGGCGGATGTGGCGGCGACATTCGGGAAACTCTCCGCCATGGGCTACACGGATGTGCAGATCCAGTGGATCGGTGAAACCGTCCCGTACGGCTTCATCGCGGAGAAGATCGCGGAAAACGGCTTCACCTGCTGGGGCACGCAGGATTATTACGACATCGTCCGCGCCCGCATGGACACGGAACTCCTGATGGGCAAGGCGTACGGCTCTCGCTATATCTGTTTAAGCGGCATCCCCGAGCGCTTCCGCTCCACGGAGGGTGTCGCTCGGATGGCGGAGGAAATGAACGCCATCGCGGAGAAAATCGGGAAGGAAGGCTACACGCTCACCTTCCACCCGCGGGTCGAGGAATACAGGTGCATCCCGGGCTTTGACGCGGTGGGGTATCTCATGGAGAAGGTGCCCGCCATGCAGTTGACCCTCGACTGCTACCACACCGAAACCGCGGGAGTCGACACCGCCGCCATGCTTCAAAAGTACGCGGGGCGCACGGACATCGTCCACTTCAAAAACAGGAAGGCCGGGTCGCTCTGCACCCTCGGGGAAGGCGAGATCGACTACGCGCCCATCCTCGCCGCCTGCCATGAGACGGGCGTGAAGGTCGTGCTGGCGGAGCAGGAGGCGTGGCAGAAGGATGCCTTCCTCTGCATGAAGGAAAACCGCGATTATCTCGTGAATACGGCGGAGAAACTCGGAATACCGCTGGAAAACGCGTAAGAAAAAGCACCCGCGAGGGTGCTTTTCATTTGCCCAGAATCAGGTTCGCCGCGCCTTCACCCAGCGACAGCATCGTGCGGGAAAGCCGCGCGCTCGAAGCGGCGATATGGGAAAAGGACGCTCCGCGGCAGGCGACCAGCAGGTTATCGTATTCCTTCGGCATGAGACATTCCGCGTCGATACCGTAGGGCTGCCCGATCTCCTTGCAGCCGCCCTCGCCGTGACTGTCGAGGGCGTGATCCGCGATGGCAACGGCGTTCGGCGGCATCACGCCCGCGCGGATGTCGTTTTCCGTCAGCACTTTCCGCCCGGCAAGACGGTAACTTTCCCTGACGCCCGCCATGGGGAAGATGCGGTCAAGCGCCCAACCCGCCAAGCCTTTTTCTTTCTGCAGCCGGTATACATAGGAACGGACCAGCTCTTTTCCGTAATCAAAAGCATCGGCGCGGCGCAGGAATTCGCCGCCCGGCAGGGTCGGGAGCATGTTCACATTGATGTCGCCGTTCGGGTAGAAATTGAAGCAGGAGACCGCTTTCACGGGCGGCGGCACGGGCCCGTCATAAATGTCCGTGTGCCCGCTTCCCGCCTTTTTCAGGCGGAACACGACGGACGCGCCGTTTATCTGCGTTTCATCGGTCTTTTCGGGCGCGCCGGGCTCACCGTACTCGCTCCTGCTTTCGGCACCCATGCGGCAATCGCAGCCCGCCGTCCGGGCGAGCAGGATGTCGCCGGAGGCATCGATGTATTCTTCTGCCGATATGAGGATGTCCTCATCGCCGCGCGCGACGATGCCCGTCAACTTCCGCCCTTCCGTCCGGCAGGAGACGAAGGAGGTGCTGTACAGCGCCGTGAGGCAGGGGAGATCCAACAATTCCCGCATGACCCGCTCCATGGCGTCGGGTTCAAACTGGAACCTGCGCCAGCGGGACGCGTCGTCTCCGCAGAGGGAACGGCAGCGGAAGAGGGTGTCGTCATAAGCCGCTTCGGGGTCGGGCACGGAGAGCCCCCACGGAAAGCGGGAAAAATCGTTGATGCCGCTGCCGGGGAAGAGCAGTTCGCCGTTCGGAACGGTCTTGCAGACTGCCGCCGCGCCGGGGATCTTCATCAGCCGCTCCGCGAGGAGTCGGTGGACTTTCCCCGATGACACGCCAGGTTCCCAGCAGTTGACGCCCGCCCACACCGAAGTGCCGCCGGGCCCCGGATTTCGGTCGATGAGGACGACCGAAACGCCCGCGGATGCCAGCGTGTATGCCGCCGCGAAGCCTGCCGATCCTGCGCCCAGGATAGCGGCGCGGACTTTGAGTTCTTTCATGTATGTTCTCTCCATGGGTTCCGGATGGAAGATTTTCTGACTGTAAATTCATTGTATGGCTTTTTGCGGGCTCTGTCAAGCGTATACTTGACAAAGCGGATGCCGCATCATAAAATAGAAAAAAGACTTTTTTGAGGCATTTATGAAATACGATATTTCCCATGCAGTCAGGCGGAACATCGACTTTGTGAAAAACGCGGACAAGCCCGGCGCGCTCATCGTGACGGGCAGTTTCGGGATGGTGGAACTTCCCGAGGTCCGTCCGCTGGAAAACTATGATCTGCCCAAAGAAATCACCGTTTTCATGGACGACCTCATCGAGTACTTCCTGCGCTATCACGAGGCACACGCGGACATCGATGACGACTGGCTGCCCGCGCTGAAGCCGCGGCTCGGCATCGCGGAGCACAGCTGCTTTCTGGGCGGCGAGGTGACTGTCGGTGCCAATACCAGTTATCACCATCCCGCCATTGACGACATCCTGAAATGGCGCGATCTCAAACTGAGCGCGGATCATCCCCACTACCGCATGCTGCTGGACGGCATGGCGTACCTGAACGACAAGGTGGGGAAGTACGGCTTTTTCACCTGCTTCCGCGGCGCGGACGGTCCCATGGACATCGCCAACGCCGTGCGCGGAAATGATCTGCTCTACGATCTCATAGACGAACCGGAGGAGACGAAGGCGTTTCTGGATTTCTGCGCGGACGCCGCGGCATGGAATTTCGAGCAGCAGCGCCCCTTTGTCAGCAATATCGAAGGCGGATTCATCGGCGGCATGGGTTCATGGATGCCGGGCAATTCCGCGGGGCATCTGTCCGAGGACGCGTCCTGCCTCATCAGCCCCCGAATGTATGAGGAATTCGGCCTGCCCGCCACGGAAAAACTCCTCGAAAAGTACGATTATTCCTTCCTCCATGTCCATTCGCTGGGGCGCGCCTGCATCCCGATTTTCGCCCGCATGGAGAGATTCAAGGTGTTCCAACTGTCCGGCGATCCCAATCAGCCCGCCGCGATGGATGTCTACCGCGAATACGCCGGTGTCCTCAAAGGGCGGGCGGTGATGCTCGATATGACGGTGGCTGAAGTGAAGGAGCATTTCGATTTTCTGAAAGACAAGCGCACCATCGTGAATCTGTTCGCGAACAGTATTGAGGAAGTGAATGAAGGCATCGAACTGCTGAGAAGCATATAAAAAGGCGTCCGTTCTTCCGAACGGACGCTTCTTCTGTCAGTATTCCGCGGTCAGCGCATCGCCCACGGAAAGCGGCATCGCGCTGTTGAATCTCACGGCTCCGTCAAGTGCTTCAAACGCGGTCTCTTTGCCGTTCATCAGTGTTTTTTTCACCTTTCCTGCCTCGGGAACGACCCATTCGGAAACCGCGGTCTCTCCGTACAGGACCTTCATTTCCGCCTTGTTTCCGTCCTTTATGAACTGTCCCCACGCGCCGTCGCAGGCCCAGAAGAAGGTGCCGTCCTTCTTCGGAACGCAGCCGAGGCGCT
>JAZLLT010000088.1:0-22715 GCA_045598325.1 Clostridia bacterium
ATCCATGGAGGACACCATGGGAACCACGGTCTTTCCGTCCGTAAAGGACAGGACCGACACCTCGGGACCCGTCAGGAATTCCTCGATGACGATATGCTCGCCCGAGGCACCGAACTTTTTGTCCTGCATCATGGACCGGACGGCGTCCTTCGCTTCCTCACGGGTCTCGGCGATCACCACGCCCTTGCCGAGGGCGAGGCCGTCCGCCTTGATGACGGCGGGCAGAGGCGCGGTTTCAAGGTAGGTAAGCGCCTTTTCCATGTCGTCAAAGGTCTCGTATTTTGCCGTGGGGATGCCGTATTTCTTCATGAGATCCTTGGAAAAGACTTTGCTGCCTTCAATGATGGCGGCTTTCTTTTCGGGACCGAAGCAGGGAATTCCTTTTTCCGTGAGGGCGTCTACGCAGCCAAGCACCAGCGGATCGTCGGGCGCGACCACTGCGTAATCGATTTGATTGTTAACCGCGAAATCCACGATGCCGGTGATATCCGTCGCGGATACGGGAACGCAGACTGCATCGCCTGCCATGCCGGCGTTTCCGGGGAGCGCGTAAATGACTTCGGCTTCCGGGTTCTTCTTCAGCGACTTGATAATAGAATGTTCTCTTCCGCCGCCGCCCACGACCATGAGTTTCATAGTGTTTCCTCCGATTAGTGGTGGAACAGCCGCATGCCGGTGAAGGCCATGACCATGCCGTACTTGTCGCAGCAGTCGATGACTGCGTCATCACGGATAGATCCGCCGGGCTCGGCCACATAGGAGACGCCGCTCCTGCGGCCGCGCTCGATGTTGTCGGAGAAGGGAAAGAACGCGTCGCTGCCCAGAGAAACGCCGGTGATCTTGGAGAGATACTCCTTCTTGTCTTCGGCGGTCAGAGGCTCGGGACGGGTGGTGAAATAGTTCTGCCAGATGCCCTCTTCGCAGACATCTTCTTCATTCTGGTTGATGTAGCCGTCGATGACATTGTCCTTGTCGGTACGGGTGAGGCCTTCTTTGAAGGGCAGGTTCAGTACCTTGTCATGCTGGCGGAGGAACCAGGTGTCTGCCTTCGTGCCGGCAAGACGGGTGCAGTGGATGCGGCTCTGCTGGCCCGCGCCAACGCCGATGGCCTGTCCGTCATAGGCGTAGCAGACGGAGTTGGACTGGGTGTATTTGAGAGTGATGAGAGAAATAATGAGATCGCGGACCGCGGATTCGGGCAGGTCCTTGTTCTTGGTCACGATATTTGAAAGCAGCGCTTCGTTGATTTCGAAGTTGTTTCTGCCCTGCTCAAAAGTGATACCGTAAACCTGCTTGTGCTCGATGGGAGCGGGCACATAGTCGGGATCAATCTCGACCACATTGTAGGTGCCGTCCTTCTTATTGGTCAGAATCTCCAGCGCCTTGGGGGAATAGCCCGGAGCGATGATGCCGTCGGAAACCTCACGGCGGATCATGCGGGCGGTGGTGGCGTCGCACACATCAGACAGGGCGACCCAGTCACCGAAGGAGCACATGCGGTCAGTGCCGCGGGCGCGGGCATAGGCACAGGCAAGAGGAGAATCGTCAAGGCCCTTCACATCGTCCACGAAGCAGGCTTTCTTAAGTTTATCGGAAAGGGGCAGGCCGACGGCGCCGCAGGTGGGAGAAACATGCTTGAAGGAAGCCGCGGCGGGAAGACCGGTTGCCTGCTTGAGTTCCTTGACCAGCTGGTAACTGTTGAACGCGTCGAGGAAATTGATGTAACCGGGGCGTCCGCTGTGGATCTTGATGGGCAGTTCGCTTCCGTCTTCCATGAAGATTTTGGCGGGTTTCTGGTTGGGGTTGCAGCCGTATTTCAGTTCAAATTCTTTCATGGTCGTATCTCCTTACTTATTCTTGTTGATGATGCGCTCGGTCACTTTTCCGCTTGCAAGATCGGTGTAGCGCACATAGAGAGAAATCTTATTGTCTTCGTTGAGGCCGTTCCAGAGTTCACCGGTGAAGGCATCGATGTCGTCATTCATGGCAATGCGCTCCGGCTCTCCCTGGAAGGTGGGAATAGGATCGCCGTCGGTCACATAGGTGTGGATGAAGTGGCCGAGGCCCGCTTTGGGCGCGTAAGAGAAGTTATAGCGGTTGCAGGCGCTGCCTTCGGGATCAGCGCTCTTCAGGATATTCATCTTATAAGAGAAGGTCTTGCCGAAGGTGAGCAGGGCGCTGATGCGGGGGGTGTAGTTGGGCGCGTCGGGCTCGAACTCACGGGTCTCAAGGGCGTCTTCGAAACTCTTGCCTTCGGTCAGGGCATCGTAAACGGTGTCGGTCTGGTTGCCGTTGGTGACGATGAGGTTGTTGCCGTTCTTGCGCACGGCGGCGTAGATGATGAGAGAAGGATCCTGTACTTTGGAGGGATCGAAGGGCTCAGTGAACACTTCGCCGTTTTTCTCGGTGAAGATGCGGTTGCGGGAGTTGGTCGAGCGGCCCATGATGAAATAGGCGGCTACCGCCTGCTTTCCGTCGGGAGTGAGACCGGCGACGATGCCGCGTCCCACATAGGGATTGTCCTTGATGAGAGCGCCGATGGAATTGATCTCGTAGATGTTCATGCCTTTTCCTCCGCTTTTATTTGATTCATTTGGAAACTGATTTTCTCTGCCGATGCCGGCAGAATCTGCCACTCGGCAAGGCGCATGACCCGCTTCTGCAGGGTCTCGGGTGTGTCATCCTCTCGGATGTAGACCGCCTTCTGGGCGATGATCTCTCCCCCGTCCGGGATCTCGTTAACGAAGTGCACCGTGGCGCCCGTAACCTTCACGCCCTTCCTGAGTGCTTCCTCATGGACTTTGAGGCCGTAATAGCCTTTGCCGCAGAAGGAAGGGATGAGGGCAGGATGCACATTGATGATGCGGCGGGGATAGTCGCGTGTGAAGTCCTCCGTAAGGATGGACATGAAGCCCGCCAGGATTATGAGGTCGATATTGTACTCGATGAGCAGGTCTTTGACTGTCTGCTCAAATTCCGCCTGACCGCCCTTCTTGGTGCGGATGACGGTGGCGGTGGGAATGCCGGCCTTCTGCGCGCGGACGAGAGCATAGGCGTCCTTCTTGTTGGAGATGACCAGTTCGATCTTTCCGCTCTTCAAGATGCCTTTTTTCTGTGCATTGATGAGGGCCTGCAGGTTCGTGCCGCCGCCCGACACGAATACGGCGATGCGCGTCATGTGTATTTCCTCCCTCACAGAATGCGGATCTTTTCGTCCGTCTGTTCGATGTGTCCGATGATGTAGGCGTCCTCGCCGCATCCGTTCAGGATGGAGAGCGCTTTATCGGCGTCCTTTGCGGAGACAACGATGCTCATGCCGACGCCCATGTTGTAGGTGTTGTACATGTCGCGCTCGGGGATGTTGCCTTTCTTTTGAATGAGATTGAAAACGGGAAGCACCTTCACATTCTTTTTGTCGATGACCGCTCCCATTCCGTCCGGGATGGAGCGGGGAATGTTTTCATAGAAGCCGCCGCCCGTGATGTGGGAAACGCCCTTTACGGTCACTTCGGAAATGAGGCGCAGTACGGATTTCACATAGATTTTTGTGGGCGTCAGCAGCGTTTCGCCGAGGCTCTTGCCGCCCAGTTCCGCCCGGGGAGTGGTGAGGTCCGCGTTCTCCACATCGAAGACTTTGCGTACGAGGGAGAAACCGTTGCTGTGCACGCCACTGGACGCGAGGGCGATGATGACATCCCCTGCCTCCATGGCGGTATTGTCTATGACCTTTTTCTCGTCCACGATGCCTGTGCAGTAGCCGGCCAGATCGTATTCGTCCTCAGGCATGAGTCCGGGATGTTCCGCGGTCTCGCCGCCGATGAGCGCGCAGTCCGCCTGCACGCAGCCCTCACACACACCCTTCACGATGTCAGCGATGCGCTCGGGCACATTCTTTCCGCAGGCGATGTAGTCGAGGAAGAAAAGCGGTTTCGCGCCGCAGCATATGATGTCGTTGACGCACATGGCGACGCAGTCGATGCCCACGGTATCATGCTTGTTCATGAGGAACGCCAGTTTCAGTTTGGTGCCGACGCCGTCGGTGCCGCTGACCAATACGGGCCTTTCCATGCCCGCAAGGTCCGGCCGGAACAGACCGCCGAAGCCGCCGATACCGTCTACAACGCCTGCGGTCTTCGTGCGGGCGATATGGGCCTTCATGAGTTCGACGCTCTTGTAACCCGCGGTGATGTCCACGCCGGAAGCGGCGTAACTTTCAGAGTAGGATTCGGTATTCATGGACTTTATTCCTTTCCGTTCCAGCAGTAGGTGCACAGTTTGCACTTGTCGATGCCGATGGCTTCAATGATTCCGTCGATGGTCTGGAAATCGAGGGAAGCGAAATGCATCTTGTCGCAGATTGCCTCGCGCAGGTTCTTGCCGCGCTCGGTGGTGCCGTCGCTGTATTCCTCGATGTGGTTGAGACCTTCCTCTCCTTCCAGTTCCACGACGATGCGGCGCGCAAGCAATTCCATGTCGCTCGTTTCGCGGGAAAAGTTCAGGTACTTGCAGCCGTACATGATGGGCGGGCAGGCGGAGCGCATGTGCACCTCGCGGGCACCGCTTTCATAGAGGAAGTCCACGGTTTCTCTAAGCTGCGTGCCGCGGACGATGGAATCGTCCACAAACAGAAGACTTTTGCCGGAGATCAGTTCTTTGACCGGGATCTGTTTCATTTTTGCCACGCGGCAGCGCTGTTCCTGCACGGCGGAGATGAAACTGCGGGACCAGGTGGGCGTGTACTTGATGAACGCCCGCGCGAAGGGTATGCGGCTTTCGTTGGCGTATCCGATGGCATGGGGCGTGCCCGAATCCGGCACACCGCCCACATAGTCGATGCCGTCCGCCGCACCGCTCTCCATATCGTGCCGCGCCATGATGCGGCCGTTGCGGTAGCGCATGGTTTCCACATTCACGCCCTCATAGGTGGAAGTGGGGAAACCGTAATAACTCCACAGGAAGGAGCAGATGCGCATTTCCTCCCCTGCCGGACTCAGGCTCTTATAGCCGTCCGGAGTCACGGAGACGATCTCGCCGGGACCCAGTTCGTAGGCATCCTCATATTCCAGTTTCTGGTAGGCGAACGCTTCGAAGGAAACACAGCAGCCTCTGTCGCTCCTGCCCACATGGATGGGCAGGCGCCCCATTCTGTCGCGGGCCGCGAGGATGGTGCCGTCCTCTTTCAGGATGAGGATGCAGGCGGCGCCGTCGATCTGCTTCTGTGCAAAACGGATGCCGTTCACAAAATCGCTCTTTTGGTTGATGAGTGCCGCCACCAGTTCCGTAGCGTTCACCTTTCCGCCGGTCATGGCGTCAAAGTGTCCGCCGCTGAAAGCAAGATACTGGTTCATGAGCGTCTGCGCGTTATTGATCATGCCGACCGTCGCGATGGCGTAGGTACCCAGATTGGAACGGATGAGCAGGGGCTGGGGATCGTAGTCGCTGATGACGCCGATGGCCGAAGTGCCCTTCATATCCTGCATAACGGACTCGAACTTGGTGCGGAAGGGAGAGTTTTCGATATTATGGATTTCACGCTGAAGTCCGATTTCCTTATCCCATACGGCAATGCCGCCGCGGCGGGTGCCCAGATGAGAATGGTAATCGGTGCCGAAGAAAACATCCGTAATGGCGTCTTCCCGGCAAGCCGCTCCGAAATATCCACCCATGACAATATCCTGCCTTTATTTATTTCGCGAAGAACAGTTTGGAAAGGGTCATGGGATCGATATACTTGCCGTCCTTGTAGACACGCATGTTGCCGGAAGCGATCTCGTCTATGAGCATGACGGAACCGTCCGTGTCGTAGCCGAACTCAAACTTGATGTCGTAAAGGATGAGACCCTTTTCCTTGAGATCGTCTGCGACGATCTGTGTGATCTTCTGGGTCTCGGCTTTGATGTCGTCATACTGCTTTGCGGTCATGACGCCCAGATCGATAAGGCCGTCCTTGGTGACCAGCGGATCTCCCTTTTCGTCGTTCTTGAAGGTCATTTCGACATAGGCGGGCAGGTCGGCGCCTTCCTCGATATAGTCGCTGTAGCGGCGGAAGAAACTACCCACAGCCTTGTGGCGGCAGATGACTTCAAGGCCCTTGCCGAACACTTTCGCAGGACGGACTTCCATGGTGGTGTCGTCGAGGTTCGCTGAGATGAAATGGGTCTTGATGCCGGCCGCGTTCACTTTCTCAAAGAAGTAAATGCTCATGCGCAGGTTCACATCGCCCACGCCTTCGATGGTCAGACCAACACTATTCTCACCGGGATCGAATACGCCGTCTTTTCCGGTGCAGTCATCCTTGAATTTGAGCAGGTAGTTGCCGTTGTCCAGTTCGAAAACATCCTTGGTCTTGCCGGTGTAAACCTTTTTCATCGTCTCTATCTCCTTATTTATTGTAGGTTTCTTCGATGGCGGCGTTCTTCGCCAATACCTTCTGCGCATCGCGGGCCCGCTTTTCGTCCAGTTTCTTCGCAAGGGCTTCATCTTCGACTGCGAGAATCTGCGCGCAAAGTAAAGCGGCATTGGTGCCTCCGTTGATAGCCACAGTCGCTACGGGAATACCTGAAGGCATCATGACTGTGGACAGGAGGGCGTCAATGCCGTCCAGACAGTTGGATTTACAGGGAATGCCGATGACCGGCAGGGTAGTGTTCGCCGCGATGGCACCCGCGAGATGCGCGGCCATTCCCGCAGCTGCAATAATGGCGCCGAATCCGTTTTCACGGGCATTCAGTGCGAAATCCCGCGCCTCTGCGGGCGTTCTGTGCGCGGAGAATACATGGACTTCGAAGGGGATCTCCAGTTCCTTCAGGGTATCGAAGGCTTTTTCCAGGATCGGCAGGTCGCTGTCGCTGCCCATCACGATTCCGATCTTCCTCATAGGCACCTCCCGAAATATAGAATAAGGGCGCGCCACGCGCAGTATGGATATACTTTCCTACCGCGCGGATCGGCGTGCCCAGACGGACGGCTATAGAAGTTTTCTGCTCCCCGTGGTGCATCCACTTTCCGTCAGTCACAGAAAACGCCTTTTCTCAACGCAATGCCAGTTTATCACAGATATCGAACCATTGCAATATGTCAAACGGTAATGTTCGTGTTTCGAGGTTATTTTTAACGCTTTCCGATGTGTTTTTCTTCGTTTGTTCGTATTTCATTAATCTCAAGCCAACAATTTCTTTATATGGCATTCCATATCTCCCCCAAAACATAACAGGCGGACATGAAAATCGATTCATATCCGTCTGTATATAATGTTTAAGGGTGCGGTTCCGATACTTCTCATCCTGTCATCCGCATATTGCGGCAGACCTGTTTCCGCCTATTTGGTCAGGCGAATCACATTCCAACTGAGCGCAGGGAGTTTCACGCTCATCTTTCCGCCGTCGACTTTCGCCGCTTCTCCGTTGACAGGAGAAACATTCATCGGGTTTGTCTCGGTGTTGACCGCGTTCACATCGTCGTTGTGGAGCAGGATGTGTTCCGCAAATTTAAGGTCACCGAAGGAACGCAGATCGGCAGTCAGTTCGAAGTCCTCATTCATTGAGCGGTTGACCGCAAAGATGGTCACATTGCCTTCCCCGTCCACGGTCGCCGTGGCGTCCACATAAGGCACATTCTCATAGTCCCTGCAATCATATACAGGGCTGCTGACAAGCGCTTTGAGCGCCATTCCGCGGCCGTATTTGGATGCATGCAGTAAGGGCCAGTAAATAGTCTGTGCCCATACTCCGCCGCCGTTTCTTGTCATGATGGGAGCGATGACATTGACCAGTTGGGCAAGGCATGCGATCTTCACGCGGTCCGCGTTCCGCAGGAAAGTGATGAGAATGGAACCTGCCAGCAAAGAATCTTCGAAATTATAAACATCCTCAAGCAGAGGCAGCGCTCGTCCCCACTTATCGCGCTTGTAGATCTCCTGATCCTGCTCGTGGGAATGATACCATACATTCCACTCGTCAAAGGACAGATTCAACTGCTTTTTCGAGTGTTTCTTTCCGCGCACCGCGTCGCAGATGGCGACAACTTCCTTAATGAAGGCGTCAAGGTCCATGTTGCGTGCAAGGAAACCGGGTGTGTCTTTGGTGGGATTTCCGTAGTAGCGGTGCAGGGAGAGATAGTCTACATTTTCATAGCACTCGGAAAGCACATTGTACTCCCAGTCGCCGTAAGTGGGCATGTTATGTGAGGAAGAACCGCAGGCCACGCACTCAATGGAGGGATCGACCCACTTCATCAGTTTCGCCGCTTCATTCGCAGTCCTGCCGTATTCCTGCGCGGTCTTGTGACCCATCTGCCAGGGTCCGTCCATTTCGTTTCCGAGACACCACAGTTTGATGCCGATGGGATCTTTCATTCCGTTTTTGATACGCAGGTCGGACAGATAAGAGCCGCCCTTGTGGTTGGCGTATTCCACCACATTGCGCGCTTCTTCGGGGCCTCGCGTGCCGAGGTTCACCGCGTACATCATCTGCGCCCCGGACTGTTTGCACCACTTTGCGAACTCGTGGAGACCGACCTCGTTGGTTTCGGTCGTCTGCCAGGCGAGGTCAAGACGCTTCGGGCGGTTCTCACGGGGACCGACGGAATCCTCCCAGTTGAAGCCGGACACAAAGTTTCCGCCGGGATAGCGCACCACGGTGACACCCAACTTTTTGACCATTTCCATGACATCCCTGCGGAATCCGTTTTCATCTGCCGTGGGATGACCGGGCTCATAGATGCCGCCGTATACTGCGCGTCCCAGATGCTCAATGAAGGAACCGTACATGCGGGGATCAATAGCGCCGATGATATAATCGCGGTCCAGGATCATGTTTGCCTGTCTCATTTGTTGTTCCCCCTTATAAAATCATCCGAGTTTCGCGCGCACGGCGGAGAAATATGCTCTGTCGGAGACCTCGTAGAAGGTCTCGGGCGGATAGAGCGCACCGCCGAAATAGATGTCCGTGTTATGCCGGGTGGAGGTGTCGGCTACCGCGCGGTGGCGGGCAAGGTGTACCTGCTTCGTGCCGGTATAGGAGACGACCTTGTCCACATTCTGAACGGTGATGCCCGCTCCGGGAAGGATCTGGATGGCATCGCCCGCGAAGGCGATCATCTCTTTGATGGTGTCGAGGGCAAAGAATACATCGGGCGCCTGACCGCTAGTCAGAACGCGCTTGACGCCCAGTTTGACGAGCATTTCGAGGGCTTTCTTCCAATCGGGCGTCACATCGAGAGCGCGATGGAACACGCTGTCCTTCTCGCCCGCGAGATCGACGAATTTCTTCGTGTTCTCCTCGTCTACCACGCCTTCGGCCGTCAGGCAGCCGAACACGATGCCGTCCGCGCCGTGAGCAAGCAGTTCCTTTCCGTCCGCCAGCATGGATTCATATTCCAGTTCCGTATAGCAGAAGCCGCCGCTCCTCGGGCGCAGCATGGTCATGACAGGGATGGACACATGGCTTTTCACCACTTCCAGCGTTCCGATAGACGGCGTCAGACCGCCCTGAAACAGGTTGCTGTTGAGTTCCACACGGTCCGCTCCGCCGCGGAATGCTTCAACGACATCGTCTGCGGAACCACAGCAGGCTTCCATAATGATTTTTCTCATAACTACCTCCGTATTGCTTTTCCTTGATGATATTATACGGTATCACGGAACCGTTTTCAAGAGTCTATTTCGTCAAACAGACAACTAATTTCAGCCAATCGAAATCACCGCAGCCGAAACGGCTGCGGTGATGATTCAGCCAAAGATGCGCAGCAAGTTGGCTGTTCCCGTTTTGATTTCCTCCGCGGAGAGCCTTCCCGAAAGTTCAAGCACCTTAATGGGGCTGTTTTCGATATAGTCGCGGAACGGTTCCAGCACGCATCCGGGAAGCGTACAGGGTGCGTAATGGTCGAGCCCGTTTGCCGCGTCGTGGATGTGCATACCCACGATGTTCCGCGTGACGGTGTCGCTGAGCGGAAGAACCTGCAGTCCCATTTCCTGCATCATGATGCCGTGACCGGTGTCGAGCCAGATGCCGCAGGGACTTTGATCGAAGCGCTCCGCAATCAGTTCGAACTCGCCATACCACGGGATCTGGTGGCACATGGCGCGGTTCTCCATGCCGAGTTTCACGGGGATGCGGTTATTCTCCACATAGGAGACCAGTTCCTCGATGCTGCGCATCATTTGGGCGAGATAAGGCTGAGCGAGCCTTTCCCGTTTCATTTCGGAGATCAGTTCTTCGCACTTCTCCGACTGTCTTTTGGCCGACGCGATCAGTTTCTTGATGGGAACATCGTATTTCTTCGGATCGAGCGGCACTTCTGTCGGATGGAACACCACCGCGCCCGCGCCGAGAGAAGCGGCATGATCAATGCTGATTTTGGAAAGTCTGACGGCTTCCCTCCGTCTGGTTTCATCCGGATAGCCCAGCAGAACGCTGTCCGTCCCGTAGTCTTCATCGTAGGTTTTCGGGAAGACATTGTGTACGGATGTAACGGTGATCTCCCCTCTTCCCACGCTCTCATGGATTTCGGGAATCCACTCCGCCTTCACCTGATAGTTGAGTTCCACGCGGGAGAAGCCAAGCTCCAGCAGTTGATCGATGAGTTCCCTGCCGCTTCGCGCCTTGCGGTAATTCCACATGGTGGAGATCGCAAGGTCTTTCATCTCAATCGGCATCACTTCTCCTCCGCGTCGTAGTCGAAGCCTTTGAGTTTGAGTTCTTCCGCGAAATGACAGGATACGAGTCTTCCGTCCACTTCACAGAGCATCGGAACTTCCGAAGCGCATTTCTCTTTGCAGTACCGGCATCTTTCATGGAAATAGCAGCCGGAAGGCGGATTCGCGGGATTGGGGATCTCGCCCATCAGCGGAATACGCTCGCTTTTGATATCCGGATCCGCGACGGGAACCGCGGAAAGCAGAGCCTCGGTATATGGATGGTGCGGCGCGGAGAAGATCTTTTCCGTCTCGCCGAATTCCACCATTTTCCCAAGGTACATGACGCCTACTTTGTCCGAAATATGCTCGACGACGGACAAATCGTGGCTGATGAAGATGTAGGTAAGGTTCATCTCCCGCTGCAGATCCTTGAGCAGGTTGATGATCTGCGCCTGAATGGATACATCCAGCGCGCTGACAGCCTCGTCGCACACGATGACGCGGGGCTCCAGAATGAGCGCGCGGGCAATGCCGATGCGCTGACGCTGGCCGCCGGAAAACGCGTGCGGATAGCGTTTCAGGTAGGTAGTATTGAGCCCGACCTTCTTCGCCATTTCGATGACGCGCTGTTCTCGCTCCTGCTTGCTCATCTTCGGGTAGTTCGCTTTGAGCGGCTCGCCGATGATGTCGATGACGGTCATGCGGGGATCGAGAGAGGAATAGGGATCCTGGAAGATCATCTGAATCTCCTTGCGGACGCCCTTCATCTGTTTTTTGTCCAGTTTCAGAAAGTCATTGGTCTCACCGTTTTTCGCGGTATAGATGACCTCGCCTTCGCTGGCTTCGATGGCGCGCACGATGCATCTTCCGAGGGTAGTCTTTCCGCAGCCGCTCTCACCGACGATGCCGATTGTCTCGCCTTCGCGTACATCAAAGGAAACATCCGTCACCGCGCGCACGCAGACGCCCTTGGAGGTGAAACGCTTGCTGATATTCTTTACCTGCAGGATGACAGGATTATTGCTCTTGTCAGACATTGCTGCTGCCCTCCTTGCATCTCACGCAGGCCGCGCAGTGGGTATTTTCGATGCATACGGTCTCGGGTTCCGCCTGATTGCAGACACCTTCGATGCGCGCGTCGCAGCGGTCGTAGAAGCCGCATCCGGGTCTCAGGTTGAGCGCCAGAGGAACGGTGCCGTCAATGCTGAAAAGCCGCTCCAGTTTGCGCGTGCCGATCTTATGCACGCTGCCCATGAGGCCGCGGGTATAGGGATGCTGCGGATCTTTGTAGATCTCCCGCGCCGTTCCCGTTTCCACGATCTTGCCCAGATACATGACCGCCACTCTGTCGCACATTTTGGCAACGGTACCCAGGTCGTGGGTGATGAACAGGATCGCCATACCCAGTTCCTTCTGCAGTTCCTGCATGAGTTCAAGAATCTGCGCCTGAATGGTCACATCCAACGCCGTCGTGGGTTCGTCCGCGATGAGCAGACGGGGCTTGCAGACAAGCGCCATGGCGATGAGCGCGCGCTGAAGCATACCGCCGGAAAATTCGTGCGGATACTGGTCGTAGCGCTTTTCCGCGTTGGCGATGCCCACCTTCTTCATCATCTCGAGGGTGATTTCCTTGCTCTTTTTCTTATCTTTTTCGATGTGAAGACGGGTGCATTCGTTGATCTGGTTCCCGATGGTGTACATGGGCGAAAATGCCACCATGGGTTCCTGGAAAATCATCGAGATCTGCTTTCCGCGGATGGCTCGGATCTGCTTCCCGCGGGGATCCAGTTTCAGGATATCCACTTCGTTGTCATTTTCGTCATTGAACAGGATGCTGCCTTCGGTGACGCATTTCTTCTCGTTGATGGCGAGGATGGCTTTGGAAGTCAGGCTCTTTCCGCAGCCGCTCTCGCCGACCAGTCCCAGCGTCTCGCCGGGGCGTATCTCGAAATTCACACCGCGAACCGGGGTCAGCATGCCCTCATCCATCTTGATGGAAACATGAAGGTCTTTGACCTGAATGATGGGTTTTACGGTATTGATCTCACTCATACAGGTCCCTCCTTACTTGTACGGGTCGGCGGCGTCGCGCATGCCGTCACCCAGGAAATTGAACGCCAGCACGGCGATAACCACAAAGAACAGCGGGATGAGGCACCATGGATGCTTCACGATGTTGGTCACATCCTGTGCTTCCTTGAGCAAAACGCCCCAGGAAGTCGCGGGCGCCTGAATGCCCAGTCCCAGGAAACTCATGGAGGTCTCGCCGATAATCATGGACGGGATGCCGAGCGTCAGGTTCACGATGAGGTAGGAAAGGAAACCCGGCACCATATGCTTCATGATGATCTTGCCGTCGCTGACACCCGCCAGTTTCGCCGCCATCACATAATCCTCATTCTTAAGGGACATGAACTTGCCTCGCACAACACGGGCAAGACCCGTCCATCCGATGAGCGACAGAATGACGGTAATGAGCAGGTACATGCGTACCGGCGGAATGCCCGCGGGAATGGCTGCGGAAAGTGCCATCCAAAGAGGCAGTGAGGGCAGCGCGTTCAGCACCTCGATGATGCGTTGGATGATGTTGTCGATCCAGCCGCCGAAATAGCCGGAGATCGAGCCGATGACAAGTCCCAGAATGAAACTGATGAAGGTTCCGGCGAAGGGGATCGTCAGAGACACGCGGCTGCCCAGTACGATACGCGAGAAGATATCTCGTCCCATGTTGTCCGTGCCAAAGAGGAAGATGTCTCCCCCTTCCACACCGAACAGATGGAGATCGCACTTGAACAGGCCGAGGATCTTGTATTCCACGCCGTGGACGAAGAACTTGATTTTGAGCGGATGCTCCATGTCGGTCACGAGTGCTTTGGTGGAGAATTCTTCTCCCCGCTCCTTGGCCTCTTTCTTCGCCTTCTGCATTTCGGCAACGGACAGTTTCTTCGTCTCCCATCCGGATTTGAACACATACGGTCCGTAGTATTCGCCGTCAAATTTCAGATGGATCTTCGTGGGCGGCACATCCTTGGTGGCGCCGTTATAGGAAGTGAGGTTGTACGGCGAAATGAAGTCACCGAAAAGCGCTACGATATAGAGGAAGCCCAGAATGACGAGAGAGATCTTGGCAAGTTTGTGCTTGCGCAGCTTTCTCGCCATCAGGCTCCACTGGGAAGCCAGATAGTAGTTCTCTTCTTTGATGCGGGCTTTTTCCGCCTTCTTCTGTGCGCGGAGGGCCTTTTTGTTCATTTCACTCATTATTCAGCCCTCCTTCCGGAAAAGCGGATGCGGGGATCCAGCCAGGCAAGGGCGATATCGGAAAGCAGTGTGCCGAGTACGATCAGAAAACCCATGACCAGCAGGATCGTGCCGGCAAGGTACATGTCCTGTGCTTTCAGCGCGTCATACAGGCGCGGGCCCACCAGCATGAGGTTCATCACGATAGCCGAGATGGTGGATCCGTTGAAGATGGAGGAAAGTACGCCGGAGAGGCCCGATACCGTTGGGTTGAGTGCCGAGCGCAGGCAGTACTTGTAGATGATCTTCTTTTCGGAAACACCTTTCGCGCGGGCGCAGAGCACATAGTTTTTGCCCAGTTCATCCAGCATCTGTGCTCTCATGGAACGGAGCGTTCCGCAGGTGCCGGAAGTACCGATGACGATGATGGGAATCGCCATGCGTCCCCAGAAGTCACCCATGGTGAGCAGGTTATACCACTTGAGAGTGCCGTTGCCCAGCCCTACGAGCATGGCGTTTGTATACAGACCTATATATGCCGTACCTGTCCATACATAAGTTCCGTACATGAGCAGGATCGCAAACAGAAAATTGGGAACGGCCATGCCGATAAATCCCAGCAGCGTAAAGCAGTAATCGCCCACGGAGTACTGGTGCACGGCGCTGTATATGCCGATGGGGATGCCGACCAGATAGTTGAACAGCATCGTGACGATAGATACGACGATCGTCATCGGCAGAACTTCGGCGATGACAGGCCATACCGCCTTTTCAAGGTCGAAGGAATATCCGAAATCAAATTTGGTCAGGATGTTCCACATCCACTTGGCATACTGCACATACCAGGGCTGGTCCAGACCATAACGCTGTTTGAGTCCATCGATCATGCCTTGCTCGACCACTATACCCTCGGCCTTCAAGCCGGCGATATAGGAAGAGAGGTAGTCTCCGGGAGGGAGTTGGATGATGAAGAAGATGACGAAAGACATGATAAGCAGG
Source organism: Clostridia bacterium (assembly GCA_045598325.1). GTDB lineage: Bacteria > Bacillota > Clostridia > Christensenellales > Aristaeellaceae > RUG14130. The sequence continues at coordinate 14,873 of JAZLLT010000088.1, forward strand.
ATCGGTATAAAGGTAAGCACGCGCTTGCGGATATATCTGCCCATCTGCTTAACCCCCTTGTGACATTGATAAACGAAGGCGGGAAGGCGGTTATACGCCTTCCCGCCGAGGTAAGGTGACGATTCAGTCAGTTAAGAATTACTTTTCCACCCACAGGCAGGGGAAGTTGGCAAGGCCGAGGTTGCGGAATTCGTCGCAGTCGATGCCGTCTTCGGGGAAGTTGTGCATGCCGGCGTTGATGGCGTAAATGGAGGGCAGAGAAGAGGTGAAGCCGATCTCATAGATGCCTTCCTTGAAGCAATCCAGCAGCTGGAGAGCGTACTCTTCCTTCGCTTCGGAGGAGGTGGCGTTCTTCATGTTGGTGTAGATGTCCAGCATGTCCTTGACATCCTGGGGAGGCTCAACGGCGCCTTCACGGACGGTGCCGGTGGTCTGCTCAAGATACCACAGACCGAACGCGCTGCCCCATACGCAGTAGTCGCGCATAGGTACGAAGTAGTCGGGACGGAGGGACAGGGACACGGTGTCGAAGTTCTCGTAGTTGATCACGCACTCGTGCTCGTTGGCGGAGCGCATTTCTTCCATGATGGAACGGTCATACATACGGGAGGTGCACTTGATGCCCGCGGTCTGCAGGTCGTTTACCAGCAGCTCGGCCAAGCCGGCGTGAGCCTCATCCTGATACTGGATGTTCAGAACGAACTCGGAGCCATCAGCGTAGGTGTAGAAGCCTTCGGCACCCATGACGAGGCCGCACTTCTCAAACAGAGCCTTAGCGCCTTCCACATCGTACTCGGTCCACTTTGCGGTCCACTCGGGATCATAGCCCTGAGCGCCGGCAGAGGGAGCGGACTGGGAAATCTCGGTGTAGCCTTCATCGATCAGGTCAACGATCTGCTGACGGTTGACGGCGATGGAGATGGCCTGACGGAAATCCTTGTTCTGGAACAGGGCGCGCTTTGCTTCGTCCTTCACAGCCTCGTTGAGCTGCATGGACTGAGAGCACCAGCCGGTGGAAGCCCACTCGACCAGAGACACGGTGGAATCGGAATCGAGAACGGTCTCTACATCGGCAAGAGCGATGTTGCCGATATCGGCAGTACCGTCCATGATCCACAGAAGGGCCTGAGAGTCGTCGCTGTAGCGGCGGAAATGGAGTTCATCGATGTAGGGAAGCTGTTTGCCTTCCTCATCCACTTTCCAGTAGTAAGGATTGCGCTTCCATACGCACATCTCATCGTTGAAGTCTCCGTCGATGACCCAGCCGCGGAGGGTGGGGCGATCCTTGACGATCCAGTAGTAGTAGGTGTAAGAGTTGCCCAGAGCAGCCATATCGGAGAAACCGAGGTTCTGAGCATAGGCATCCTTTTCTTCGGCGGTCTTGGAGGCGTCGTTGTAAACACCGACAGACTCCTCAAGCCAGTGCTTGGGGGCAAAGAACCACTTGCCGTTGATGGCGAGTTCGCGCAGGAACTCGGGTTTGGGAGAAGCGAAGGTCATGGTGAAGGTGTAGTCATCGATGATGGTGAGTTCGGCGACCTTCATGTTGCCTTCGGCATCGGGAGCCTGAACAGCTTCCCAGACGGACTTGCCGGTGAAGCCGGTCTGCAGGCACTCTTCATAGAAGAAGCGGCAGTCTTCAGCGGTGAAAGCAACGCCGTCAGACCACTTCATGCCTTCACGGAGGAAGATGGTCCATACGGTGCAGTCTTCGTTCACTTCATAGCCCTTTGCGACATTGGGCTCCACGGTGCCGTCAGTCTTGAAGCGGAAGAGCGCTTCTTCGGTGGGCTTGCCGGGGCCCCACTTGCTGGAGCCGCCCTGAAGCAGGGTGATGTAATCGGTGTACTGGCCGATCGCGTCTACCTTCTCGACCATAATGTCGGAAGCGACGGGAAGACGCTCCTCAAGAGCGGGCAGTTCCTGTCCGTCCAGATAAGGAGACTGGGTGTAGGCGGGTGCTTCTGCGGAGGCCGCAACTGCCATGGAAAGCAGCATCACGGCAACCAGCAGAACGGAAACGAGTTTCCGCATCGTCATGTTTGGATTCCTCCTTTTAAATTTTCCGCACACCGGCGGATTAGATACTTGGTTATCTGACCAGATGCAGGTCGAGGCGGGAAGCGCGGATTTTGATTGTTCTTTCAAACGGCGTGTAAGCCGTAAACAGCGCGGTGTAGTGATTAGGGGAAAGCGGATAGGCGCCGCCCATGCGGTCGCGGAAATCGTGCCGGCCGAACGCACCGTCGATGACGATGGTCTCCCCTTCCGGTCCCATGGCTTCCACGGTCCCGTCGAGAATGTTCACCGATTCACCGGGGATTGTCCTTTGCAGGAAATGCTCCGTTCTGACATATCCGCCCGGCAGGAAGGCAAATTCCACGCGCAGCGGTACGCCGTCAAGTCCTTCGGTTTTGATGGTGAGGTCGATGCCGTCTTTTTGCTTGACGACAGTCAGCGTGGTATTGAGCGGCGTCCCGTAGATCTTTTCGCGGGTATGGGGGCTGTCCATTTCCCACCAGTCGGATGTCGCGGGCTTTTCTTCGAATGGCAGGTAATACCAGCTTTGAGCGGTCCCCTGCATCTCATAGCCGTCTTCCCTCTTCGTAAGCGAATCCGCGATGAAATTGCGCTTGTCGCAGACATTGCCATAGATGGTCATGTAGACCGGGAAAGAACCATTTTGGAAGTAGAGGCAGTTCGCTTTTCCCTTCAGCAGCGTGCAGCTCCAGTTTTCTTCCCGGATACGGGCGATGTTGCTTTCGGGGAACATCGTGTCGACGCGTGTAAAGGGCGGAATATAACTTTCCTCTTCTCCGTATCCGTCCATTTCCGGATATAGCAGCAGCCATTCGATGCCGGGCGGTACCGTTCCGCGGCGGATACAGTCCTTTTGGATCCAGCCCGCCATCTGCCCGAGATCCTTCCGTTTCAGGAAATATCCCGTCAGAAGATAGAGGATATAGTAGGTATCGGCGTAGACTTTTTTGCCCATGTCCTGACGGGTGGAATTGTTTGTGAAGACACTCCCGTCCGGATCGAAATAGGCATACATCATGGTGAGGTTCTTCGCGGCGGCTTCGAGATAAGTCTTGTCTCCCGTCGCGAGGAACAGTCGGACCATCTGATCGTCATTAACCTGATTGTAATTGCCCGCGCTGCGTTCGGCGAATTCTCCGTAGGCATTGATGTCGAGCCCCTCATTCAGGTATTGACGCGCACGGATGCCGAGTTCGTGATTTCCCGTCACTTTTTCCCAGTTGAGCAGGCAGCTCGCGATCGCCCAGCGGTGGTTCGGCGTATGAAAGCCGCCCCGCGCGATGCCTACAGTCGCCTTTTCTACAATGGGATAGAGTCGTTTTTCGATTTCCTTCGCCTCGGATAAGCCGCTTTTTTCAAGCAGCCACCATCCGTTCATCACCGCGTTCAGCATGAAGGCGGTATCCGGCGGCGAAGCGTAATTGCAGGGCGTCAGATCAAAGCATCCGTCGGGACGCCGGTGAAGCTCCATATATGTAATCAGTCTGTCGATTGCCGCGCGGAGAGTGTCGTTCAGATACCACGCGGAATCATCTGTCACATATCCGCATAGGAACGCGGAGAGAATAAATCCGCTCATACGCGGCTCCACATGAAACTGGTCTGTCCATATTCCGCCGAAACGCTCATCCGCTTCATCCGTGATCTGACGGGAAATCTGCCTTTCGATCTGTCTGTCAAGGGCGCGGAGCATTTCGGATCTGTATGCCATAATTGTGCCTTCCTTCGAAACAAACTCTTCAGGCAGGTTAATACGATAATCGCATTATAACATAGGCAACACCAAAAGGCAACCTGTTTTTACAACTTTTTCAAAAGACTTATGCAAAACTTGCTCATTATGTCTTTACAAATTGTCGAAAAAAGTTTACAATATGCTTGAGGTGATATAATATGAAAGCAGGACGCATTCTGGAAATGGAGCGTTATATCCTTTCACGCGGTTCCGCCGCGATGGAGGAACTCGCTTCTCATTTTGATGTGTCCGAAAACACCGTGCGCCGGGATGTCGCCGAACTCATCCGCCACGGAAGCGTTCAGAAAGTTTACGGCGGCGTCTGCGCAAAACAGTTGAGCCGTTCCCTTACGCCCTACGAGGAGCGCTTCGTCAGTAACGATGAAGCAAAGACGCTCATCGGAAAAGCCGCAGCATCGCTGGTGGATGACGGAGATTTGATCTTCATTGACTCCGGCACCACGACCCTCCGCATGATCGGTTACCTGAAGGACAAGAAGAATGTGACCATCATCACGCACAATCTCGGCGTCATCACGCAGGCTGTCCCCTTTGAGAATCTGCATATCATCGTGCTGCCCGGGATCCTGCTTCGCGAAACGAACTCCTTTACGGGAAGCATCTGCGTAAGGGCGCTGCAGAAATACAACATCAGCAAAGCATTCATGGCGTCTACCGGTGTTTCTTCGCGGGGTGTCACCAATTCCTCCGCGCGGGAATTCGACATCAAGCAGACTGCGATGGAAGTCAGCACGAAGCGCATCCTGCTCATCGACAAGCGCAAGTTCGGTGTTTCCGGCACCATGACCTACGCGACACTCTCCGAATTCGATACCATTGTTACGGATGGAAAGCCCGATAAGGAATACAGCGAAATACTAACAGACGGCGAAGCACAGCTGCTCGTCGCCGGAAAAGAGGACTGAATGCCGCTTACCGATCTGAAAACCATTCTTTCCGCCGCGCGCAGGAACAGCGCCGCAGCGGGCGCGTTTTCCGTAAGCAATCTCGAGATGATCCATGGCGTCATCCGGGCAGCCGAGGAAACGGGAACACCCGTCATCCTGCAGGTGGCGGAGTGCAGGCTCGAAACCAATCCCCTTTATCTGCTGGCACCCGCCATGCTGAGCGCGGCAAAAGAGGCAATCGTGCCCGTCTGCGTACATCTCGATCACGGTCTCACCTTCGACTGTATCGGCGAGGCACTCTCCCGCGGCTTTACCTCCGTCATGTATGACGGAAGCAAACTGACCACGGACGAGAACATCCGCGGGACACTGCGCGTGTTGGAGACCGCGCGCAGATTCGGCGCGGACGCGGAAGCGGAAATCGGCCGCATCGGGAAATCCGAATGCGGCGAGGACTGCAAGCCCGAATGCGCCGATCCCGACGAATGCATCCGTTTCATCGAAAAGACCGGCGTGACCGCGCTGGCTGTCGCTATCGGAAACGCCCACGGTGTCTATCAGGGCACACCGCTTCTGCGCTTCGATATTCTCGAGAAGATCCGCGAAAAGACGGATACGCCCCTCGTACTTCACGGCGGTACCGGGCTTTCCGCCAACGACTTCCGGGCCTGCATCGCATTGGGCGTCAACAAAATCAACATCGCGACAGCCACCTTCTCCGCCTGCCGTGACGCCGCGCAGAACGCGGAGGATTATTTCGACATGTCCCGCCGTATGGAACAGGCTTCCTATGAATGCACCAAGCGGCACATCGACCTGTTCGGTCATTTCACTCTGAAGCAGGAGAAAAAAGCATGAATAAACTGTTTGTGAATGAAAACGCGGTCCTCGACATCATTCCCGTCGGGCGCGTCGCCATCGACTTCAATCCCACGGACTATAACCGCCCTCTCTCGGAAAGCAGCAACTTCAACAAATACCTCGGCGGTTCTCCCGCCAACATCGCCGTCGGCATGGCGCGCCTCGGCGGAAAGAGCGGCTTCCTTGCCAAAGTCTCCGATGACCAGTTCGGCGACTTTGTCACGGGTTATTTCAAGAACGAGGGCATCGACTGCTCCCACATCACCCGCTGCCAAAACGGGGAAAAACTGGGGCTCACCTTTACCGAGATGCTTTCCCCGACCCGGAGTTCTATTCTGATGTATCGAGAGGGCGTCGCCGATCTCATGCTGCATCCCGATGATGTGGATGAAGCGTACATCTCTTCCGCCCGCTGCCTGCTCATCAGCGGTACTTCTCTCTGCACCTCGCCCACCCGTGAGGCGGCGCTCAAAGCGCTGACTTTTGCCGTCAGAAATCATGTGACCATCATCTTCGACGCGGATTACCGCGCGTACACCTGGAAGAATAAAGACGAGATCGCCATTTATACCTCCATGGTCGCGGAGAAAGCCGATATCATTCTGGGCAGCCGGGAGGAGTTCGATCTCATGGAAAAACTCCTGTCTCTTGACGGTACGGACGAGGCATCCGCGAAATACTGGCTCGGAAAAGGTGCTTCTATCCTCGTCATCAAGCATGGAAAAGAAGGCTCGCGCTGCTATACGAAAGACGCGACCTACATCGTGAAGCCCTTCCCCGTGAACGCGATGAAAGGCTTCGGCGGCGGAGACGGATACGCAAGCGCCTTCCTGTACGGTCTCATGAACGGAAAGACCATTCCCAGGGCACTGGAAATGGGCAGTGCGTCCGCTTCCATGCTGGTCGCCTCCCACGCTTGCAGCCGCGACATGCCTACGGAAAAGCAACTCATGGAATTTATAGCTAAAGAGAAGAAACTCTGCGGCGATGTGGTATGCAAAGCATAATAAAAGGAGATTACTTATGAAGAAACTGCAAATCGGTATCGTCGGCGCCGGCAGAATCGGCAATGTACACGCCCAGTCCATCACCTATCATATCCCCCAGGCGGAAATCGCCATAATCACCGATGTCCGTGTGGAATCCGCAAAAGCGCTTGCGGAGAAATACGGCATCCCCGCTTACAGCGCGGATTACATGGATATCATCAATGATCCCGCCATCGACGCGGTGCTCGTTTGCTCTCCCACGCCCACCCACGCGGATATCGCCATAGCCGCTATGAAAGCGGGCAAGCATGTATTCTGCGAAAAGCCCGTAGACATGACCGTGGAAAAGATTCAGAAGACCGCGAAGGTCGCCGAGGAAACAGGCGTCAAACTGCAGATCGGCTTCAACCGTCGCTTCGACCATAATCACGGCAAGGTCCGCGAACTGGCAGCCTCCGGTAAACTCGGCAACATCGAGATCATCAAAATCACCTCCCGCGATCCCGAACCGCCGTCTCCCGAATACGCCGCTTCCTCCGGCGGACTGTACATCGACATGATGATCCACGATTTCGATATGGCGATGTATCTGGCTTCCTCCGATGTGACCGAAGTCTACGCCATGGGCACTTCCCTCGTGGACAAGCGCATCGGCGAAGCGGGCGATGTGGATACCGCCATCGTGACCCTGACCTTCGAAAACGGCGCCATCGGCGTCATCGACAACTCCCGCCGCGCCGCATACGGTTACGACCAGCGCGTGGAAGTGTTCGGTTCCCTCGGCATGGCGGCGGATGAGAATGACGGCGACAGCACCGTGAAGATCTCCACGGCGGACGGCGTTACCGGCGACAAGCCCCAGTACTTCTTCCTTGAGCGCTATATGGCATCCTTCATTCAGGAAATGCGCTGCTTCGTGGATTCCGTGCAGAACGACAAGCCCGTCGCCGTCGGCATTCACGCGGGTCTCATGTCCGTCGTTCTCGCCAAAGCAGCCAAGAAATCTCTGGAAGAGCACCGTCCCGTGAAGATTTCCGAGATCATCGGTTGAGGAGGCAACTATGCAGCCTGTTATCCGCGGAAACAAAGAAAACGCGTTCGGCTATACTTCCATCACCGAACCCAACGGCAAAAACAGCGACGCGCTCATGGATTTCGGCATCCTGCGACTGAAGAAGGGCGAGTCCTTCTCAGATGAAGCGTCGCTCGAAAAAGCATACCTGCTGGTATACGGGGAAGTAAAATTCGAGTGGGATGGCAAGACCCACGAACAGTACCGCGAAAACTGCTTCGATGTGCCGCCGACCGCA
>JAZLLT010000089.1:0-15253 GCA_045598325.1 Clostridia bacterium
CGCGGACGGCTACTCCACCGATGCCGCTTCCGCCGCGGAACTGGCCAAGAAACTGCTCGCCTGATTTCGGCATATATGAAAACTCCTGCTTTTCAGCAGGAGTTTTTCTTTATTCCATCGTCAGCGTGGTCGCGCTTCCTTCGCGGCGGAAGGAGACGCGCTTTCCCCGCACCGTGATATTGAGTTTCAGTTTTTCCACACTCGCGGGCAGCCGGCAGACCCACTTGCCGCCGTCCAGCACATCCGCAGTGATTCCGAGGATGTCCTCGATCAGCACCGTCACGGGTGCCGCCGCCCACGGATGGCAGAGGGAAGTGTTGTTCTTGTCATCTTTGCCCCACGCCTCAAACAGCGTGGTAGCACCCTCCTTCAGCATATTGCCCCACGAGTGAGGCGCGCAGCCGGTCATGAGGGAGTATGCCGTTTCGTGTCTGCCCATGGCGCAGAGGGCTTTGAGGGCGAAAAACGCCGCCCATACGCCGCAGGAAAGCCCTTTTTCCGCGAGGAAGTTGCCCACCGTCACCTTGCAGGCGGGATCGGTGAAGCCGAAGAACGCGGGATACATATTGGAGTGGAGGGCGCTGTGTGAGGAGCCCTCCCGGTCGATGTAGAGCCCGGTTTCCCGGTTCAGGAAGGTGTCGTTAAACGCCTTGATGAGCCGCGGGGATTCGGGCGACTGTTTGATGCCGAGGATGGCGCGGATCTTTTCCATCATGAGGTTCGCACCGATCCACAGGGCGTTGATCACATTATGGCAGCCTTCCGCGCAGGGCGTCGCCGCGGGATAGTCGTAGTCGTCCCTGAGGTTCACGGGCCAGTCGATGAGGTTCCACGCGCAGGACACATTTTCGATCAGGCCGTCCCTGCGGGCGTAGGAGGAAAACACCTCCATCATGCGGTTCGCAATCTCTTCGCCGCTTTTGAGCAGTTCCCCGTCGCCCGAGAGGTTGTAGTAGGTCATCAGGGCGTAGGGATACAAAAGGGAATAATCGGCGATCTGCTGATGGAGGGAGCAGGGGAATTCGCTCATGAGATTTTTGCTGATGAACGCGCTCCTGCCCCAGTCGGTGAGCGCCTTTTTGAACATCGCCGTGTTTCCGGTCACATAGGAGTAGCCCGTGGCCGCCACGATGAGGTCGCCGGAATACTGGCCTTTCTCGCGGGTGGGACAGTCCACAAATCCGTGCTGTACCGCTGTGACCAGCGTATAGCGGGTCAGTTCCATGATATCGGTCAGTGCCTTCTGATCGGACGAAAAGGTAAACGCCTTCTCGTCATAGGGCTGGGCGATCTTCCGCGCGGAGACGGCAAGCACCTGCGCGCCCTCCCCCGCCGCGGTCTCGATGTAGCGGAAGCCCTTGCAGTCGTAGGTCTCGACAGTCGCGGTCTTTCCGTTCAGTACGACGGTGTCCTCATAAACGCAGCTGCACCGGGTGCGGAACAGGGCGCCTCCGTCTTCGCCGAGTTCCTCGGCGCAGCGGATGAGCACTTCGCTGCCCGCTTCCCCGCTCACCTTCACGACGGGCACGCCCACGATTTCTTTGCCGAAATCGTAAAGCGCGGTGTTCCCGTCCCTGCGGACGAGTTCCGGTGTCAGCATTTCCGCTTTCGGCACGGGCGTTTCCTGCAAAACGAACTTGTAATCCGCCCTCGTGCGCACGGCGCAGCGGGGCCAGACGGAATCGTCGAAATCGTTGAGCATCCAGTTTTCGGGCTCGCTCCGCAGATCGATCTTCTCGGTCGCCTGGGTGTCGTAGCCGTAAATCTCCCCCTGGGTGCGGGAGGACGGGCAGATGTAGTGCCAGGTCTCGTCGCTGCGCAGGATCGTCCTGCCGTCGGCATTGAGTTCGCAGATAAAGCCCTGACGCATGTCGCCGCTCACCCACACGCGGTTGATGAGTCCCTGATAGTACACATCAAGGGCAACGGTGTTCTTCCCCTTTTTGAGGAAGGGCGTCACATCGACTTCATTCACATAATACGAGGATGGATAGCCCGGCGCGGGACCTTCGCAGACATAGACGCCGTTTATGCAGAGTTTATAGTAATCGTCCGCGCTGACCAGCATTTTCGCCGTTTTCACTTTGGGCAGGCGCACTTCCTTGCGCGCGAACATCCGCACAAAGCGGGGCGAAGGCCCGTTTTTGTCCGGCTCTTTGGAAAATACATCGATGGGCTCGGCGCGGCTCATTTCGCCCACGCTCACCCACGCGGTTTTTTTGTCAAACATGATTCATCAGCCTTTCAGAATCGCGGCGCACGCGGCGGCATCGGGACAACGGGAAGGCTCCTCCATGATGCAGGCGGGCACGGCCATGTAAGCCTGCTCGCGGCGGTACACGCACTCGAGCCCGGTTTCGTGCAGACAGCCTTCGCCCGTGTCTTTGACTTCGTCTTCCGCTTCGATTTCGGCATGGGAGCCGGCGAGCGCTTTGATGGCGCCCAGCAGGCCCTCCATCTCCACTTCGTTGACGCCCTTCAATGTGAATCTGCCTTCGCAGCCGGTCTGCAGCATGGAAAGCAGGGCGCGGGCGGCGTTGCGGCAGGAAAGGAACGCCCGTCTTTCACCTTTTTTGAAGGAAATGCTCTTGCCCATGGCAGCGCGGCGCGTGAGTTCGGAAATGGTTCCGCCTTCGGTCAGAAGCCCCTCCATGGAGACGGCGATGACGGAAGTGCCGCCGTTTTTCACCTCGAACAGGGCGCTTTCGCCGCAGGCGAACAGGCTCTCCGTGTCCGCGGGGTCTTTCTCACCGGACACCATCACGAAGGTCTTCGCGTTCAGACCGCTGGCGATGCGCAGGGCGGTCACGGGCGCCACGGCGTTCATTTTGAGGATGGTCTCCTCATTTCCGGGGATCAGTTCTTTTTCATCCAGTCCCGCCATGTAGAACACATAGGCGGGTTTCGTCATTTCAAGGAATTCCCGCACGCACTTTTCGTTGACGGGATCGCCCAGTTTCGCCCACGCGCCTGCCTGGGAAAGGCGTTTGAGTTCCGCGGGGCGATCGGACAGGGCGAACACATTGCCCGCGCCGTTTTCGCTCATCAGGCGGGTGAGCGCCTCAGCCAGTTCGCCGCTTCCGAGGATCGCCGCGGTATCTTCCGCGCCCATCATGATGTCCGCGTTCACGCTCTGCTGTCCGTCGAGGACATCGGCAAGCGAAACGGGTCTCAATTCCTTGGCGCTGTAGCGGGACACGGCACAGTGGGCGGCGGAAGCCGCGAAGTAGATGAAGGACGCTGCCTCGTTGGACAGTTTGTCCGTGGAGAAGAGCACCTCGTCGATGTGCTTGCGATCAATGACCTTGGAGATATCGGAGCAGGTGCCCTCCACGGGCACGCCCGCCACCTTGCGGTAAAGTTTTTCAAGGTCGTCATCCAGAAACGCCACGCCCTCGTGGCGGGCGCCGTCCTCGATTTTCGGAAGGGCTTTCAGCAGGGTCACGCCCTCCTTGCCCGCGCCCACGATGAGGGAGCGGCGCACATGCTTCTCCGTTTTGGAGGCGAACATGAGGTTCTGGATGAGCAGAATGAGGAAGCGGGAAGAAAACAGGAACAGAAACGAGAATATCCCGTGCACAGCGATGACCGTGCGGGGAAAATCCATGTGGAAGACGCGGTTGATGAGCAGGCAGGCGGCGGTGGAAAGCACGCATGTCACGGCGAGCCGCAGCATGTCGCGCAGGTCCGCGAATTTCCACGAGATGCGGTAGACCCGCCCGAGGCAGAGGAAAGTGAGGTACACGCCCAGAATGACAGGCCACAGCGAGCGCACCGTCAGGGTGCCTTTTGCGGGGTTGCGGGGCGAGGGTCCGTTATACCAGGTCACCCATGCGAGATACAGCCCGAGTCCGATGAGCAGGGCGTCAAACAGCAGTTTCCCCGCGGTGAGCAGCAGTTCCTTTTGTTTCTTTGTCATAGTTCCTCCGTCACAGGAAGCGGCGCAAAGTATGATATAGTTTCATCATGATGCGCGGAAGCACGAAATCATACAGGATAAACGAGAGGTTCGCCAATATCAGCAGGACGATGAGCATAACGGGCGTCTCGACCGAAGGCATCAGCACCTTCATGACGAGGGTCTCCAGCCCGATGATGATGAGGTTGAAACCGGAGAGTTTCACGATGACACGCGGGATTTTCGGCACCTTGATGAGTTTTTCCCACGCCATGGGATACCAGCCGAGGAGCCCGATGAACAGCAGGATCTCTTCCCAATCGGAAAGCAGCATGAGGGACAGAAGCCCCACGGCGAGCACGGAAAGCAGCTGGTATTTCTTTCCCGCGCTCATGCCGACCGCCGTCAGCAGGATGCCCGCAATCATGGGCGAAGCGTAGGTGCCGACGCCGATGAGGTTGCCCAGGATCATCACGATGAGCGCGATGGCAGAAACGAGCCCGCACAGGGCGATTTTGCGCGTCTTTTTCATTTGCCTTCGGAAATCCAGTTGAGGGCGGTCTTCTCGTCAAAGCCGATCATGGCTTTGGGACCATTCCGCACGATGGGACCTTTGATGAGTTCGGGATGCTCCAGAAGTTCCTCCGCGATCATCTCATCGATGTTCAGGTGCTGCACATACAGTGCCCGCTCCCCTTTGGCGGTCTCGTCCACAAGCGCCTTCATGCTGCCCGCGGCACGGGCGAACAGTTCCAGTTCCCGCTTTCCGGGAGCGTGCTTTTTCATGTCCACCTCGGTAAAGGGGACGCGGCGTTCCTTGAAAAAGCGCTCCGCCTTCTGGACATCGAAATTCTTTTTTCCGGTGTATATCTGAATATTCATACTATATAATCAACTCCATTGTATATTTTACTTTTTTTCTTCCGTTCTGTCAACCGCAATGCGAAATGCCGTTGCATTTAAGCGCTCCGAGGCGTATAATGGAAGCAGATTTCGGTTGGAGGATTGGTTATGCGCATTGTTGTGGGAATGTCCGGCGGCGTGGATTCGTCCGTGGCGGCGTATCTGCTCAAACAGCAGGGGCACGATGTCATCGGCGTGTTCATGAACAACTGGCAGGATGACGGCGTCTGCACTTCGGAGCAGGATTATTCCGATGTGCGGGCGGTGTGCGATGTCGTCGGCATCCCCTATTATTCGGTTTCTTTCGCCAGGCAGTATATGGACCGCGTGTTCACCCATTTCCTCGACGAGTACCGGAAAGGGCGCACGCCCAATCCAGATGTGATGTGCAACCGGGAAATCAAGTTCGCGCCGCTGCTCGACCTCGCGCTCTCCCTTCAGGCGGAAAAACTGGCGACGGGGCATTTCGCGGGCGTGGAAAAACGGAGCGACGGGAAATTCCATCTGCTCCGTGCGAAGGACGAAAACAAGGATCAGACCTACTTCCTCTCCACCATCACCCAGCAGCAGTTGTCCTACGCCATGTTCCCCGTGACGGACCTGACCAAAACGGAGATCCGCGAAATCGCGAAAGAAGCGGGCATCCCCGTGTATGCCAAGAAGGATTCCACGGGCGTGTGCTTCATCGGTGAACGGAATTTCAAGCAGTTCCTGCAGGGCTACCTGCCCGCGCAGGGCGGCGACATCGTCTCCGTGGACGGCGAAACGGTGGGACATCACGACGGGCTCATGTACTATACTCTGGGGCAGCGCCGCGGGCTCGGCATCGGCGGTCGCGGCACCTGCGAGAGGTGGTTCGTGGTGGCGAAGGATCTGGAACAAAACCGCCTCATCGTGTCCCAGGGCGCGGACAGCCCGCTGCTGTACACGACCGAAGGCAGGGCGGAGGATGTGTCGTGGATTTCGGGAAGCGCCCCCGTACCGGAAGGCCGGACCCTGCGCTGCATGGCCCGTTTCCGCCACAGGCAGCCCCTGCAGGAGGTTGAGATCTCCGTTTCCGGCACCGATGTGTATATGAACTACCTGACGCCCCAGCGCGCCGTGACCCCCGGTCAGACCGTCGCTTTCTATCTGGAAGACGAGTGTCTGGGCGGCGCCGTGATTTCATGAGGTGAATGATATGAAAAAGTTTCTGTGCATCCTGCTCATGTTCCTGCTGACCCTCAGCGCCTGCGCCGAAAATGAGGACATTTCCGCGCTGAAAGCGGAGATTGTATCCCTGAAGGTCGAAAACGCGTATCTCAGGGATCTGCTCGCCGCCAATGACGATTATTCCATCGTGGCGGTGTTCAGGGGCGGCACCCTCACCTTCTCCGAGGTCTACCCCGTCTATATGGAAGCGGTGGACAACTATCGTGTCCTCTGCGAAGCCTTGGAAGTGTCCTTTGACGGGACGACCGCTTCCGGGATGCTGGGCACGGTCGCCGAAGGGCTCATCACCGAAAAACTGGTGAAACAGTACATCGGGGAGCGGGGCGTCACCCTGCTCACGGAAGAGGACATCGCCGACCTCACCGCCAGGGCGGAGCGGGAATACGAGAGCCTTGTAAACGAGTATGTCGCCTATTTCATGTCCGACGGAAATGAGGAAGCCGCCGCACGCGCGGAAGCGGAAGCGCTCCTCAAAGAGGACGGGAGCGACAGGGAGACCCTGATAAACGACTATATCGAAACCGCCCGCGTGCAGAAGGAAATGACTGTGCTGGCGGGCGAAGTCACCGTGACGGAAGAGGAAGCGCGCGCCTACTACGAACAGATGGCCGCGGACTACCGCGCGTATTACGAGACCGCGCCCGAGCAGTATGCCGTCGATCTCATCTACGGCGATACGCCTCTGTATGTACCCGAAGGCTACCGCAGGGTGAAGCAGTATTCCCTCGATACCGGCATGGCGGAGCAGGGCGAATTCCTTGTCTGCGAGGGCAGTTATCTTCTGCCGGAGGATGTGACCGCCGCGGTCATGGCGCTTGCCAAGCCCGGTGACCGCACGGAAGCCTTCACCGACCCCGATACGGGACTGCGCTATGCATACGAATATGTTTCCGATGTGGAGAGCGGGCTCGTGCCCTTTGAGGAAGCAAAGGACGGCCTCTCCGCCCTTTACGACGACCGTTTGTATGAGCAGTATACCGCAAAGATCAGCGCTCTGCTCGCGGACGCGGACATCGTGTATTTTCTGGAGAGGATGAACTGAGGGGAAGGGGGAACAACCTCATCCGCCGCCTGCGGCGGCACCTTCCCCCGAGGGGAAGGCAAGAGAGCACCGTACCTTGTGAATATCTGCATAAATCAACGGCTCTGCGTGTGCAGAGCCGTTTGTTTTGTCATTTTGGATTATTCTTGCGCTTCCCGTTCCTTTTTCGCCTGTTCCTGCATGTACCGGTGCATGCTTTCCGCCACGATCTTGGAGTGGGCGACCGCCTCAACCACCGTACGCGCGCCGTTGACCACATCTCCCGAGGCGAACACGCCGGGAAGGGAGGTGTGCCCCGTCTCATCCGCTTTGAGGAGACCTCTTCCGTTGCTTTCGAGACCTTTTGTCGTGTTGACCAGTTTGCTCTGGGGCCCCTGACTGATGGCGATGATGACGCTGTCGCTCTCGTACTTCGTGTCGGTGCCTTCGATGTCGGTGAGGTTGCCTTCCTCATCCTCGTCGAGGTCGCGGAAAATGACGCCGTCATCCAGAATCTCCACGGGCTTTTTGTTGTATTCGAAGTGGATGCCCTCGAGTTTCGCGTAGGTGTACTCGTAGTCGCTGGCGTTCACTTTCTTTGTGATGGAGAAGCAGGTCACATTCTTGGAGCCCTTGCGGATGACCGTGCGCGCCACATCCATGGCTGCATTGCCCGCGCCGATGATGATGACTTTTTCCCCCAGATCGTAACTGTCCGGGTTGTTCAGATAGTTGATGGCGAAATGGGCGTTTCCGAATGTCTCGCCTTTGATTTTGAGCGTTCTGGGCTTCCACATGCCCGTACCCACGAAGACCGATTTATAGCCGTCGCGGAACAGATCGTCGATGGTGATGGCCACGCCGATATCCGTGTTGGGACGGAAACGGATGCCTTTCATATCGATATGGCGGTACTTGATGTCATCCAGCACCCGCTTGGGCAGGCGGAATTCGGGGATGCCGTAGCGCAGCACGCCGCCGATTTTATCCTTGCTCTCGAAAATGGTCACCTGATAGCCGTAGCGGGCGAGGATGATGGCAATGGTGATGCCCGCGGGACCCGAGCCGATGATGGCCGCCTTGATGCCGTTGCTCTCCTTGGGGCCCTCCGTCATCTGGGTGGCGTAGTAGGAGGAGATGTAGTTTTCAATCATGGAGAAGTGCACGGGCGCGCCCTTTTTGCCCAGTACGCAGTGCCCCTCGCACTGGTTCTCGTGGTTGCACACGAGGGAGCAGACCGTGGTCAGGGGATTGTTGATAAACAGCATCCGTCCCGCCTCGTCCAGCCGGTTTTCGCGCAGCAGGCGGATCGCCGTGGGGATGTCCGTGTTGATGGGACAGCCCGTGCGGCACAGCGGGACCTTGCATTGCAGGCAGCGGATCGCTTCGTCCATTACATGTAGTGCCATTTAGAACTCCCCTTTTTTTCAGCCGGGATGCCGATACCGTTATTTGCTCTTAAAGCCTTCGCCCAGCACTTCGTGGGTCTTTTCCACGATGATGAAGGCGGAGGGATCCACAGACGAGATGATAGCGCGCAGGCGCATGCTCTCAAAGCGGTTGATGACGCACAGGAGCACATCCTTTTCCGTGTTGCTGTACATTCCCCTGCCCTTGAGCGCGGTGACGCCGCGTTCCATTTCGTGCATGATCTTGTCCGCAATCAGGTCTGATTTGTCGGAAATGATGATGAAGCAGTTGGCGGAGTTCGGGCCGTCCAGCACGAAGTCCACCGTCAGATTCATGATGACCACGCTGATGAGGGCGTACATGGCGGCAATCTGGTCGAACACAAAAGCGGAGGCGATGACCACGAATCCGTCGGTCAGCAGGATGCCCATGCCCACCTTGATGACGGGGATGCGCTTGTTGATGAGGGTCGCCAGCATGTCCGTGCCGCCCGTGGTGGCGTTGCCGCGGATAATGAGTCCGAAGCCCAGACCGCAGATGACGCCGCCGGACACGGTGGACAGCAGCATGTCGTCCGTGACGGGACCGATGGGCAGATAGTCGATGAGCGCGGAGAGCGCCAGCATGACCAGCAGGGAGCGCAGGCCGAAGCGGAGACCCATCGAGCGCATGGAAAGCAGGAACAGCGGGATATTGAGCAGGGCGACAACGAGACCGATGTTGATGCCCGTAATTGCGTTCAGGATCTGGCCGATGCCGGTAAAGCCTCCGGCGGCGATGTTATTGGGCACCAGATACATGCGGTAGCCCGCGGCGGTGATGAAGAGACCCGCGACGATGAGGATCGCGTCGCGGACACTTTGCGGAAGTTTGGGTTTCCGGGTCGGGATCTGCATAAATTCTCCTTGGATGTTCCGGCTTCTGCTTTCGGAAGCCGACAAGACAGGTTTGTCGGTTGTACTATTTTATAAGTTTTCCGTTCGCGGTTTCATGCCCCTCGAGACCGAGGAGCATGATCTTTTTGTCCATACCGCCCGTGAAGCCGGTCAGTTTCCCGCCCGCGCCCATGACGCGGTGGCAGGGGATGATGATCGGGACGGGGTTCGCACCCGCAGCGTTGCCCACCGCCTGCGCGGACATTTTGGAAACGCCTTTTTGCGCAGCGGTCTTCATGGCGATCTCGCCGTAGGTGAGGGTTTTGCCGTAAGGAATCATGCGGATGATCTCCCAGACGGACTTTTGAAATTCCGTGCCGGCGGGTTTTACCGGGACGGTTTCATTCGATACCTTTTTGCCCGCGAAGAAGCCGTCGAGATAGGCTTTCGCCGCGTGATAAGCGTCCTCGTTTTCGGGGCTGATGCCCGTCACGGGGCGGAACAAATCCGCCTCGAAAACGAGCCCCGTCACGAAACCGTTTTCCAGTTCCATGCCCATGCGGTAAAAAGGGCATTCGTAAATCACATAGTCGTTCACGGTTCGGATAAACCTTCGCTGATGCCCAGCAGCACGATGCCGGCGATGACGGCAAATACGCACAGATACTGCGCTTTTTTCAGTTTTTCGCCCGCGAACAGGCGGGAAAGCAGTACGGAGACGATGCAGTAGGACGCCACCATGGGCGCCGCCAGTACGGGACGGGAAGCCATGGCGTAGACATAAAAGATCTGCCCTGCTTCCTCGCACAGCGCCGCCGCGCCTTTGGTAAGTTCACCGCGCGCAAGGGGATTGTAGGCTTTCTTCGTTTTGAAAAGCAGGTACAGCCACGCGCCGATGCCCGCCAGCAGGAAGGTAAAGCCGTAGAGGATGAGCACCTCGATCTCGCCCAGATCCATGTCACCCGTCAGGATGATGCCGTCCGCCGCCGTGCCGACGGTATCGAACACGCAGTACAAAAGCGGGAACAGGAGGGCGAGCGCACCGAAGCGGTACTTCCTCTCCCCTTCTTGACCTGCGGACAGGCGGTTTTCCACCACGGCGAGGGCGATGACACCCAGCACGATGACCGCCGTGCCCGCGATGTCGAGGACGGAAAGTTCATTCAGCACATTCTGTCCCTTCATGGCGAAGTAAACGATCATGCATACCGCGGACAGCGCGCCCGAAGCGTTCTGCACGGGAGAGACGATGGAGAGTTCCAGATAGCGGAGCCCGGCATAGCCGATGACCATGGAGATGATGTAGGAAAGGGACGCGGGCGCGTACTTCACCGCGGAAACGAGCAGACTGCCCGCATCCGCGAAAGGACGGGTGACGAGGAGCAGCACAGCGGACACCGCGCCCATCACGAGACCCACCCACACGGCGAGTTTCAGATGGGAATAGCGGTCTTCCTCATCCGTACCGAGTTTATAAAACAGATCGGCACTGCCCCAACCGAGCATGCACACCGCCGAAAGAAAGAACCAGGACATAACACTACTTCCTTTTTCATGAGATTATATCAAGTATAACACATCGCCGGAACTCTTTCAACTGGAATTTTGTCAGTATGTTCCTGCCTTCTTGAGCGCCTCCATGATGCGGGAGAAATCGGAGAAGGAGACGGTGGAGGGGATGGAGTGGTCGGAGGCGAAGATGTAGCCGCCGTTCTGTTTGAGCCGCGGCACGACCCGCTCGATTTCGGGAATGATGATATCGGGCTTGTCCCAGTTGACGGCGTTGATGCCGCCGTGAAGCACCAGTTTGTCCCCGAAGTCCTCTTTGAGTTTCACGGGGTCCATGCCCGCCTTCACCTCGATGGGATTGAGGCCGTCAAGTCCCATGTCGATGAGTTCCGGGACCAGCGGCATGATATTGCCGCAGGAATGGAGACGCACCTTGCAGCCGATGGAATGGCCCCAGTCGATGGCTTTCTGATGGAAGGGCTTGAGCACCTCGCGATAAACTTTCCTGCTGAAGAACTGGGTGCCCTTGTAGCCCATATCGTCATACCACATGATCTCATCGAAGGTATAGCCCGCATCCATGATCATGGTGAGGTTGGCGATGGAGAGATTGAGTTCGGTTTCGAACATTTCCATTGCCCACTCGGGCTCCTCCAGCATGGCGACAAGCATATCCTCGGTGCCCACCATGCCGCTGTGGGTGATATCGAACCCGAACCAGAGACCGCCCGTGATCCAGCCGCCCTTTTCACGAAGGGGCTTATAGTACCGTTTGAGCGCTTCCCAGTCGACGCGGTCTTTGGACGGAGCGAAGCGGTCCTTGATCTTCCGCCACGCATCCGGGGTATTCACCGAGTAGCCGATGTGCTGGGGCGTGGTGGTCACCTTTTTGAAGGATCTCATGGTGGCGCCCCAGGAAGTGGTGTACACGCGGGAATCCTCGTCCTCGGAAATGACCTCGCAGGGCAGGTTCGGGGAATTGTTCGTACCGATCTCCCAGCAGTCGTCAAAGTCGAAGTAGGTCTTGTAGTCGCTTGTGGGCATGCCTTCCTTCTGCCAGCGCTCCACAGTCTCGTTCCACGCCCAGTCCAGAATGGGCACGCGATCCGCGTCCTTATGTTCATATATCCGGGTAAACCGCTCTTTGGATGTCATGGTTTCCGCCTCCCTTTACGATGATGGTCTTCCCTGCCTTGTGGGAAATTTGTTTTCCGCCCGCGAGGGTCAGTACGCCGTCCCGGTCGGGAACGATGACCGCTTTTTCGAGGGCGTGGTCCTTCCAGAAAATATCCACCGTGTAGCCGCCGTGGGCGCGCAGGCCCTTCACATGGCCGTCTTTCCACTCATTCGGAAGCGCGGGCAGCAGTTCGAGCCTTCCGTGCTGGCTTTGCAGGAGCATCTCGCAGATGCCCGCGGTGCCGCCGTAGTTTCCGTCGATCTGGAAGGGCGGATGAGCGTCAAAGAGGTTGATGTAGGTCCCGCCGCCGTTCATGTAGTTGGTTTCGGCGCGCAGGTTGATGGGATGCAGCTGGAGGCGCAACAGTTTGAGCGCGTGGTCGCCGTCCTTGAGCCGCGCCCACTGGTTGATGCGCCAGCCCATCGCCCAGCCGGTGGTGAGGTCGCCCCGTTCGAGAAGCGTCTGCCTGACGCCTCCGGTGAGTTCCCTGTCCTTTTCCGGGTCGATGCTCCGCCCGGGATGCATGGCGTAGAGGTGGGAAATGTGGCGGTGGTGAAGGTCCGTGTCCATGAGTCCCTCATCCCACTCGCGGATGCCGCCGCGGTCATTCAGGGCGACGGGCGCCAGGCGCCGGCGCAGGGAAGCGACTTTCCGCACAAAGGGATCGTCCTCCATGCCGAGATCCTTCGCGCCCGCGAGGAGATTGTCGAACACATCCATGGTCAACGCCTGATTCATGGCGGAGCAGTAGGAAACGGCTCTGCCGCCCTCCTCCGTTACAAAACTGTTTTCGGGAGAAGTGGCGGGCGAGACAACAAGCTGTCCTGCCCCGTTTTCGTCCATGAGCCCGATGCACAGTTTCGCCGCGTCCGTAAGGACCGGCCAGATTTTCTTGAGGTAGGAAATGTCCCTGCCGAAATCGTAGGCTTCGTACAGGTTCTGGCACAGCCACACGCCCGCCATGGGCCAGAACGCGTAGCAGGCGCAGCCCCTGCCGCCCGCGCCCACGGGCGTGGTCATGCGCCAGATGTCGGTATTGTGCGCCGCCATGAAACCGTCAAAGCCCAGGTATTCTGTGCAGGTGCGCTTGCCGCTTTCGTGCATCTCCAACACCAGCCGCTGAAGGGGCTCGTGGCAGGAGGGCAGGTTCACGCGCAGAGTGGGCCAGTAGTTCATCTCCGTGTTGATGTTCACGGTGTAGTTGCTGTTCCACGGCGGATCGAGCTTGTCGTTCCAGATGCCCTGCAGGTTGGTGGGTTGGGAGCCTTCGCGGGACGCGGCGATGGTGAGATAGCGGCCGTAATCGAAAAACAGGGCGTACAAGTCGTTATCGATTCCGCCCGCGTCGTGGGCGGAAAGCCGCTCGTCCGTGGGTCGCTCGTCCATTTCTTCCCCGCCCAGTTCCAGTTCCGTGCGGTCATAAAGCGCGCGCCAGTCGGCAAGGTGGTTTTCCAGCAGTTTGTCAAAGCCCGCATCCGCGGTGTTTTTAACCGTCTCGCGGCAGGGAGCGATGAAGGGCTTCCCTTCCAGGACGGGATGTCTGTTCCAACCGTTAAAGGAGGTCGCTGCGGAAAGGACGATGACCGCGCCGTCCGCATTCGTGACGCGGATGCCGCCGTTTTCCGCCGTCACCGTTCCGCCCTCCGCTTTCACTTCCATGCGGCAGATATAACCCATGCCCTTCTCCGCGTCCGTTTCGCCGTAGCGCATGCAGTCGGGCGTGCAGTATTTGCCTCTCTCATAGACGAATACGGGCGCGTTGCCGGTGAATTCGGCCGCGTTGCCTTCCGTCCTGCCCTCCGCCTTCATGGCTGGCGTCAGGGAAGCCGTAAAGGAGACGGACGCAGGTCTGTCCGCGGTTACATTCAGAACAAGCACCCTGTCCGGGAAACTGATGAACGCGCGGCGGCGGAAAGTGACGCCGTCCCGCGTATAGGCGACCGTATGAACGGCCGTGCCGAGGTCCAGTTCCCGCGTGTAGCCGCTTACCTCCCCCTGTCCGTCAAACGCGATGTCGAGGTCGCCCAGCGGCATGTATTTCTGGGACCAGAAATTCGTGTAGTCCTCTTCCAGCAGACTTTGCGCATCAATGTATTTGCCCTCTTTGGTGAGCCGCCGCGCTTCTTTGACCGCGTTTTCCGCCTTCGGATTCCCGTAAAAAGTCGGGATCCCGCTCCAGAGCGTATCCTCGTTGAGACAGATTTTTTCCTTTTCCGCGCCGCCGAACACCATGGCGCCGAGGGATCCGTTGCCAAGAGGCGGCGCCTCGTTCCAGTCCGACGCGGGGAATTTGTACCAAAGTCTGCGTGCCATAGTTGCCTCCGGATGCTTTTTATATATATATTCAAGAACGCCGAAACATTTCCTGCATCATAATTAAATAGGATTTAAACAAAATAATCTATTGTAATAATTACAAAAATAGTGTAAAATGATGTAACTTATTCGGATACATCGCGTCTGAAAAGAAAAACCGA
This sequence comes from Clostridia bacterium, assembly GCA_045598325.1. Classification (GTDB taxonomy): domain Bacteria; phylum Bacillota; class Clostridia; order Christensenellales; family Aristaeellaceae; genus RUG14130. The sequence goes on from JAZLLT010000089.1 coordinate 14,483, forward strand.
ATGGAGGTCGCATATATGAAACGGTTTATCGCAATTGTTCTTTGCGCGCTGCTTGTACTGGGCTGTTTCCCCGCGCATGCAACCGCAGGCTACGACTACTACGATGAGTCTCTGCCCAGATTCATCGTCACCTCCGTCATCGCCGACAACCAGTTGTACATGTACCCGAAGGTCAATTCCTATTTCAATTCCAATGCCGCCTATAAGCGCGGAACGATCCTTCGCGTCATCAACTGGTATCTGGACAACAGCCGCGAGTTCTGCTACGCCATCGGTCCCGACGGAAGAACCGGCTATGTGAGCAAAAAGTGCCTGAACCGCTATTTCGACTACACCGATCCGTCTTACCCCGTTTTCGAGGTCACCAGCGATCATTTCGAGAGCAACGCATACCGCCTTTATATGTACCGCGCTCCCAACACCAGCAGTGACATCGTGAATACATCCGGCTATGTGAACGGCACCCAGCTGAAGGTCGTTGACTACTACACCGACAGTTTCTATGCCTACGCGGTCGCGCCCGACGGATGCTGCGGATTTGTCTCCAAGAACTGGATCACTCTGGTCTCCGGTGAAATTCCCGCAACCCACGAGGATCCCATGTTCTACAGTGACAACAGCACAACCAACAACGGCGGCGGCAGAGGCGGCTACATCAACTATCCCGTCAATCCCGCCACCGCGACCCCCGTTCCCACCGCGACCCCCGTTCCCACCGCGACTCCCGTTCCCACCGCAACCCCGTGGGGCTGGGAGACCCCCACTCCGGTT
>JAZLLT010000090.1:0-13004 GCA_045598325.1 Clostridia bacterium
CGAAGATGTTCAATTGGTGATAATTATAGTCAATCACCGTTCATTTTGCAAGTTAATTCATGGTATATTGACCCGCATGCAAAAGAAGAATATGCCCGGGCGGTATTATCACGGAAATGTGCGGTGCTCTTCCCCGCGGCAGCAAAAGAGAGTTGATATGTGCAAAGAACCATGGTAAAATGATGGCACACGGATCCTATCGGATCCCGGCAGGCAAAATCGCTCCATGAGAGGTGTCAGTATGGATTATATTTTCGCCGGCTATGTCACAGGAAAGAATCTCGATCTGGTTACCGAGGCGCAGGCGAAGAAACTCACCCACCTGAATGTAGCCTTCGGCATCGTCGTAGACGGTAAAATCAATGTGGAGCACATCCGCCCGTTCCTCTCCGCGCTTCCCCGCATCCGCGCGTGGAACCCACGCCTCAATATCCTTTTGTCCACGGGCGGCGGTGACCAGCACGGTCACGGACCTGCCACGGCGGACGCGGAGCATCTGAAGGTGTTCGTGGATTCCACCATGGACGCTGTGCGGGAATTCGGCTTTGACGGTATCGACTGCGACTGGGAATTTCCCGGCGACACGGGTATCATTGAGGAGAAATACCAGCACACGAAACTGCCGGCGGCCTACCGTGAAGCCCTTGACGCCTATGCCGCCGGGCGTGGCAGAAAGTGCTGGCTCACCACCGCCGCGGCCTGCGGCAAGTGGTACATCGACAGGACGGAGATCGGCTTCTCGCACCGGTATCTGGATTTTCTGAATCTCATGACCTACGACCTGCGCGGCCGGGACCAGCCCTCCGGCCACCATACCTGCCTGTATGACCCCGACGGCGCGCCCGTGCTGTTCAGCGCGGACCGTTCCATCAATATGCCGGCTTAGGCAGGCATACCGGTTGACAAACTCGTGATGGGCGCGGCGTTCTATTCCCACATGTGGAAAAATGTGGGCCCGGAAAACAACGGCATGCACCGGTATTCCCCCACGGGCGGCGGGTTCGGTCCCGACTATACCGTCATTTCCCTTGTGCATGAGAAAAGCGGACGCTACACGAAATACCGGGACGAAAGCGCCCGCGCGCCCTATTTGTTGACGGGGAGAACTTCATTTCCTACGACGATTCCCGCTCCGTACGCGAAAAGTGCGCCTATGTGAAGCGGCGCGGCATGGCCGGCATGATGTACTGGGAGCACGGCTGCGACCTGACGGGAGAACTGTTTAACACCATTTACGACAGTCTCCTGTAGAAAGAAAAAGATCCGGAACGGTACCGTTCCGGATCTTTGTTTGATTAGAATTCTGCGAATCTGGTCGTTCTCGGGAAGGGAAGCACATCGCGGATGTTGCTGATGCCGGTCAGATACATGACCATGCGCTCAAAGCCCATGCCGAAGCCGCTGTGCTTGACGGAGCCGTACTTGCGCAGTTCCAGGTACCACCAGTAATCTTCGGGCTTCATGCCCAGTTCCTCGATGCGGGCGGTGAGGACATCCAGACGCTCTTCTCTCTGGCTGCCGCCGCACAGTTCGCCGATGCCGGGAACCAACAGGTCAGCCGCGGCGACGGTCTTGCCGTCCTCGTTCATGCGCATGTAGAACGCCTTGATCTCCTTGGGATAATCGGTGACGAAGACGGGCTTGCCGAACACCTGCTCGGTGAGGTAGCGCTCGTGCTCGGTCTGCATGTCGCAGCCCCAGTAGGGCTTGTACTCGAACTCATGGCCGCTCTTTTCGAGGATGTCGATGGCCTCGGTGTAGGAGACGCGGGCGAAATCCGCGTCGCGCACGGCGGTCAGGCGCTCGATGAGTCCCTTGTCCACGCGCTCGTTGAGGAACGCCATCTCTTCGGGGCACTCACTCAGCACGGTGGCGATGATGTACTTGATCATCTGCTCTTCCAGTTCGAGATCATCTTCGAGTTCGGCAAACGCGATTTCAGGCTCGATCATCCAGAACTCGGCGGCGTGGCGGGCGGTGTAACTCTCCTCGGCGCGGAAAGTGGGGCCGAAGGTGTAAACATTGCGGAACGCGAGGGCGAACACCTCGGCGTTCAACTGGCCGGAAACGGTCAGGGAGACCTTCTTGCCAAAGAAGTCCTTGTCGTAATCGACCTTGCCGTCTTCCGTCTTCGGGATGTTGTCAAGGTCCAGCGTGGTCACCTGGAACATCTCGCCTGCGCCTTCGCAGTCGGAGCCGGTGATGAGGGGCGTGTGCACATACACAAAGCCCTTGTCGTGGAAGAAACTGTGGATGGCCTGCGCGGCGACGGAGCGGATGCGGAACGCGCACTGGAACAGGTTGGCGCGGGGACGCAGGTGCTGGATGGTGCGCAGATACTCAACGGTATGGCGCTTCTTCTGAAGCGGATAATCAACGGGGCTGTCGCCCAGCACGGTGACGGAAGCGGCCTTCATTTCGAAAGGCTGCTTCATGTCGGGCGTGGGAACGATGGAACCGACACACTCGATGGAGGCGCCAACGGTCACACGCTTCATGATGTCGGCGTAATTATTGACCGCACTCTCCTCCACGACGATCTGAAGATTCTGGAAAAAACTTCCGTCGTTCAATTCGATAAATGCAAATGATTTGCTCTCACGGCTGGTACGCACCCACCCCCGGACGCGGACCTCGGTCAGCGTTTCGGCGGGCACATTGCGGAATAACTCCCGCACGATCATGTCCTGCATGGCTCTTCCCCTTTCTGAAGAATCAAATATTCCCGCTTTTTCGCGGATTTATCCATTATAAAGCAAATATGCGGAAATGTAAAGTTAATATTGCGGTTTACAGTTCCAACACCAGTTCCTTGCACAACTGCACCAGATCCCAGCGGATGCCGTCGCGGCTGCGCCAGGAGCGCTCGTCCCATTTTTCGCCGGACACATCGTCTCCGCCGTAGATGAGGGCGGCGTAGGAAAAGCCGCGCACCTGAGCTACCGCGAGGTTGCCCGCCTGCTCCATCTCCACGATCTGCGCACCCTCAGCCTTGCGGGCGGCGATTCGGTCCTTCGTCTCGCGGAAGAGGGAGTCCGTGGTCCACACGCGGCCGCGGAGGTAGGGAACGCCCCGCTTTTCGAGGGCGGCGGCGACCCTGTCGTTCACATCCTTGTTCGCGTAGATATAGCGGGAGGGCGCCACATACTGGTAGAAGAACCCCCCGTCGCGGATGGCGCTGTCGACCAGCAGCGGCTGTCCGGCGCCGATGGTCCTGTCGAGGACACCGCCGCCGCCGCAGAACAGCACCTTGCGCGCGCCGAAACCGTAGAACACATCGAGGTTGCCGCCGCAGGCTGGGCAGCCCACCTGACCCAGGGTCAGCAGCACTTCCGCGTCGCGGAATTTATACAGCGTCACGGGGTTTTCGCCGTTGATGATCAGTTCGGGCGCGACCTTGTCTTCCTTCAGAAGCCGTTCAATGACCTCCGGGAAGAAAGTGATGACCAGTTTATCCGTAGAGAACTGCGTGTCCGCCAGTTCCGGAGGGTTGATCTGGGCAACGGGATCATCGTCGAATTCGAGCACGGGAAATTCGTTTGTATGGAGCATTGTTTTTCCTTTCCGGCACGAGTCCGTTCAGTTGATTTTCAGTTCCCCATAGAGGAACGATTTCTTCGCAAAGCCGATGAAGATGATCAGCATGATGAGGGAAGTGAGGGTCCAGGAGAGGCCGTAAGAGAGCATCAGCATGGGCACGGTCTTGTGAAAGGGCAGCACCAGGAACAGCCACAGCAGGCGGAAACCGCAGACGCCGCCGCAGATGGTGAGCATGGGGCTCAGGGAATCGCCCATGCCGCGCATGGTGCCGGAGAGCATCTCGATGGGCACATAGCAAATATAGAAGGGCGTTTCCCAAAGCATCATGGTAAATCCGATTTCGAGCACCTCTTCGCTATCGGTAAACAGGCCGAGCAGAGGACGCCTGAGCAGTATCATGGTGCCGATGATGATTAGTGTGCTGGCGGCGGAAAGCAGGAAGCAGGTCTTGAAGCCCTGTCGGATACGGGCGTATTTGCGTGCGCCGTAGTTCTGCCCCACGAAGGTGACCAGCGTCACACCATAAGCGCTGATGATCATCCAGAAGATGCTGTCCACCCTGCCGTAGGCGGTGTTCGCCGCCATGGCGTTCGTGCCGAAGGAATTGATGTTGGACTGGATGATGATGTTGGCGATGTTGTACATGGTGCTCTGAAGACCGATGGGCAGGCCGATGCGCAAAATCTCGGGCAGGAGCACACGGTCCATGCGGAGGCGGTTGACCTGCAGGCGGTAGCACTCCCCTTTCGCCCGCATGAGCGCGATGAGCACGAGGACGGCGGAGATCGCCTGGGACAGGATGGTGGCGATGGCGGCGCCCGTAACGCCCATACGGAATACGGCGACGAACAGCAGGTCCAGCACGATGTTGACAAGGCAGCAGATGATAAGGAAGATCATGGGCCGCTTCGAGTCGCCGATGGCGCGCAGGATACCCGAGCCCATGTTGTAAAGCAGGTTTCCGATGATGCCGATGAAGTAGATGCGGATATAGGAGACCGCGTTTCCGATGACTTCCTCCGTCGCGCCCATGGCATTAAGCGCCCAGCGCGCCAGGAAGATGCCGGGGATCATCAGCACGGCGCCGCCCACAATGGACAGCATGATGGCGGTGTGGGTCGCTTTCTCCGCGCCTTCCAAATCGCCTCTGCCGTAGCACTGGGACAAAACCACCGTAGCGCCCGAGGAAAGACCCACGAAGAAATTGACCAGCAAACTGATGAGCACGCCGGTAGTACCGCCCACGGCGGCAAGCGCCGCGGTGCCCTCGAAGTTGCCCACCACATAGGCGTCAACAGTGTTGTATAACTGCTGGAAAAAAGTGCCCAGCAGGATCGGGAAAAAATACTTGAGGATCTGTTTCCAGATAACACCCTCGGTCAGAGAACCCTTCAGTTGCTTTTCCATCTATGCCTCCGCGCAAGCGGTATATGATGCCGTCATTATACACCCGCGTTTTCCTTTCGTCAAAGAAAATCGGCGTAAAGTGTTTGCGCCGCGCTCTTGTTTCCGTAGATTGACATATATAATAACATGTGTTATAATAATATCACAATACAAGGAGGTGCCTATGAAGATACTGGTTTTGAACGGCAGTCCCAAAGCAAAATCCGACACTTTCCGCCTGACGGACGCGTTTTTGAAGGGCATCCGCAAAACAGGTGATCATGAAATCACGGTCATCGATGTCATCAAGCAGAACATCGCCCCCTGCTGCGGCTGTTTCGGCTGCTGGCAGAAGACGGACGGGCACTGCGTGATCGATGACGATCAGAACAAAATCCTCGATCTGTACCGCGCGTCCGACCTCATCATCTGGAGTTTTCCCCTGTACTGCTACGGCATGCCTTCGCACCTCAAGGCGGTGCTGGATCGCACCATCCCGCTCATCACCCTGAAAATGGTGGAAACGGAGGACGGAACCGTGCGCCATGTACCCCTCGTGGATTTCTCAAAGATGCACAGCGTGGTCATCAGCGGCTGCGGCTTCCCCGACTGGGACGGCAATTTCAACGGGCTCAGGGAGAGCTGCCGTCAGAGTTTCGGAAATCTCACCATGGTCTGCGTGCCCGAAACGCCGATGCTGAATGTGCCCGAAGCCGCCATTGCGGCAGATCCGCTCCTTGATAAGTTCGAGGCGGCGGGCGAGGAATACGCAAAGGGGTTCGCCCTCTCCCCCGAAACGGTCAGGGGACTGGAAACGCCGATGATCCCCAAGGAGGAGTACCTCCGCATCGTCAACGGGCAGTCATGAGCAAACGGGATTATGCGGGATCTACCGTTTGATCGGGAGCCCGCAAATTCGGCTTTTTCCTTTCACCCGCGGCTGCATGGAAAAGAACTGTGAGACCATTCGGAAAACGAAAGGACGATCCTTTGGGAATCAAACTCGCCGATAAAAACAACTTCACCCGCGATTCTCTGAACGGGTTCATACGGTATCAGGAAATCGAAAATGTGTACCGTATGACAGACGGGCGGATGACGCTCGTCCGGCATCCGTTCACCGAGGACCGGGACGCCGCGCACCGCGTTCAAAAGGCAGAGGAGATCCTCAGCGGGCGGTACATCACTTAATGCGCCTTTGAGGAAAACCGCGCGATGGGTAAGATCATGCTGCTGCCGCAATTGAATGAAGGCAGGCTCGTGATCGACAGTTTCCATGTTTCCGCTGATCGCCGCAGGCAGGGCATCGGAAGGGCACTGTTTGAGGCGGCGAAAAAGGAAACCCTGAAACGCGGCACGCGGGCTTTGTACGCATCCTGCCGTTCCGCAGAGGAGACGATTTCTTTCTACCTCGCCATGGGCTTCCGCCTGAGCCCCGACCCCATCCCCGCCTGCACAGAGGAGGAGCCTTTTGATTTACAGATGGAGTGTCCCGTTCCGGAAAACACCTCGGATTTCGCGGAGGTGAATGACAAATGAATCAGGATATCGAACGGCTGTTTATCCGCCCCGAGACCCACGCGGATTACAAGGACATCGTCTCTCTGGTGCTGCGCTCGTTCAAAGAGGGCACGGATTACTCGGACGGTACGGACATCGTCGCGCTCATCGAAGAGATCCGCGATTCGGAATACTACATCCCGTCCCTCGCATTCGTGGCGGAACTGGGCGGAAAAATCGTGGGACATTTCCTGTTTTCGCGCTTTCCGCTTTCAAAAACGCCCGAAGGCGGGCATGGCGGCGCGGATGAAACGGACATCGTGATGCTGGCGCCTGTCTCCGTCCACGCCGGTTACCTGCGGCAGGGGATCGGGACAAAAATGCTCAAACTCGGCATCGAACAGGTGAAGCGGATGGGGTTCAAGGGCATCATCGTGGAAGGAAACTTCCTGTTCTACAACACCGTCGGTTTCCGCACCTCGTCCGATTACGGCATCTTCCCCGTGAGCGGCTACCCCATGACCGAACCGAGATGCCAGATGTGCATGGAGACCTATGAAGGTTCCCTGAAGGGAAAAGGCGGATATGTGGTTTACGATATGTACCATAATGCCTGAAAAACATGAATCAGTTTACACAGAAACAGACGCGAATCCGGTAAACGGAATCGCGTCTGTTCTTGTGGGGAACTCTGATTCGGCAGGATCAGATGCTCTGCGTGGTATCGTTCTGCTGCGCGGAAAGGGTCGTGCGGCGGAGTTCCCCGAACATGGGATGGAGCGGTGCGGGCGTGAGGGCACGCCACGCGGTTTCATCACCGCTTATCAGATACTCCCGCATTTGCGTTGCCGAGGCTTCGATGACCTTCGGGATGATGAGTTTGCTGATGTCTTCCGCGTCCTCAAACCAACTGACCCGCCGCTCCTCCCTGCCCGTGATGAACAGGTCTGGTTTTCTTCCGCAGGCGGCGGTCACTTTTTCGAGGACATACTGCCCCCAAAGGCTGTTGTTTCCGAGACCCGCGTCCGGCAGCGGATACACTTCGATGCTGTCTCCGAACACCGTTTTCAGCATCTTTTCGCGGGTTTCGTAGGAAAAGGGATTTTTCTGCGTGCCGCTTTCCTGGGAGGATCCGATGAACACGGCGACCCGTTCACACAGGGCGGCGGCGTCGCGGATCATCCTCTCATGCCCCAGATGGAGCGCCTGAAAGCGGCCGACGAGCAGCCCCAGTTTATAGGTCTTCCCCATTTTCCTTCTCCGCGATGCCGGGCTTGAAGCAGGGCATGAACTTGAGTTTGAACAGGTTGATCGCGTGTCTTCTGTCGATGTTCGCTTTCTTCTCCGCGTCCGCGATCTCGCCCGTGCGGATATAACGGTCCAGTTCCGCGTAGGTGAAGCCCAGATTGTCCTCATCGGTCTTGCCGCACAGACCGTCGATGGGCGTCTTGTCCACGAGGTCGGCGGGCAGACCCAGCACGCGGCCTACTTGCTTGACCTCGTCCACGGTCAGGTTGCAGCAGGGGCTGAAGTCACCCGCGGCGTCTCCGTAGCGAGTGGAGTATCCCACCCAATCCTCGGACAGGTTGCAGGTGTTGGCGACGCGCCCGTTGTGGCTCTGGGACACGGCGTACAGCACGCTCATGCGCAGCCGCGGCGGCAGGTTCTGCCTGCTCTGGGCGGTCAGTTCAAAGGGCATGGCGGCGACGGCGGCGTCCATCATTTCCCCGATATTGATTTCGTAGTATTTGATGCCGAGGTGGTTCACCAGTTCGTAGGCGGCATCGATGTCGTGCTGGACGCCGCAGGGCATGAGCACGCCGATGACGCGGTCCCTGCCCAGCGCTTCCGCGCAGAGGGCGGCGACCACGGAACTGTCCTTGCCGCCGGAAATACCGACAACGGCGCTGCAGCCTTTGCCGTTCAGGTCAAAGAACCTGCGGATCCACGCGACGATCTCGTCTTTTGTCTTTTTCGCGTCAAACATGTTTTCGCCTCTTATTTGAACAATCTGGGCAGGAAGTCCGTCAGGCACTGCCGCCAGACATTCCACTCATGTCCGCCCTCGAACTCCGCACGGACGGCGTTGAGCCCTTCGAACATGGCGTCGTCCTTCACGAAGCGGTCGAAGTAGGTGTCACCCGTGCCCATGGCACGGTAGAACACGCGGAACGCCTTGTTGAACTTCTCCGCGTCCTTCAGGAAGGCAAGGTGCTCATTGGCATCGCCGGGTCTGGGAGAGGACACGAATCCGCTGAACACGCCCGCATAGGCGAACAGGTCAGGATGGGAAAGGGTCACAACGCTGGTCTGGAAGGAGCCCATAGAGAGCCCTGCCATGGCGCGGTGGGCGGCGTCCGTATAGACACGGAAGGTCTTTTCAATGTAGGGTTTGAGGTCGGTGAGCAGCACATCGGGGAACACGCGGTTGTCGCGGCGGGTCTCCGAGCGGGTCATGCCGTTGCCCATGACGATAATCATGGGGACGGCTTTGCCCGCGGCGATGAGATTGTCCGCGATGCGGGCGGCGTGACCCTGATACACCCAGCCGGTCTCGTTTTCGCCGTAGCCGTGCTGAAGGTACAGGACGGGATACTGTTTCGCGGTGTCAAAGCCCGCGGGGAGATAAACGAGGCAGCTCTCATATTTGCCCGTGACCGTGGAATCGTACCATCTGCGCTCCACGCTTCCGTGGGGCACATCGGTGATCTTGTCGGGCACATTGCTCTCAAAGGGCACATCCACATAGTTCATGGGACGGCAGGCGCCGAAACCGATGGGCAGGTAGGGAGAGAGCATCTCCGTGCCGTCCACCTTGATGAACAGGTACTGAAAACCTTTCCCGAGGTCGAGGATGCCTTCCCATGCGCCGTCTTCCGCTCTGGAAAGAGGGCTCACGCGCCCGAACCGGTCGATGACCACTTCTTTGGCGTTCGGGGCAATCAGGCGGATCTTCACTTTGCCGTCCGGCAGATAGGTGACGCCCTGCACGCCGTCACGATTGGGCTCGCCCGCGTAGATATCAAAAGAAAGAGCGGAATCAATGAAATCCATGATCATTTCTCCTGTTCGGATGGTTTCTTTGCTTTCTTCTCCGCGATTTTGGCTTTCAGCCCGTCGCGGAACATGACGCAGGACATGGCGAGCAGCAGACCCGCGAGAGCCGCCAGCGTCACGAACGCCGCGGTCATGCTCTTGCCCACATAGCCCATGAGCAGCAGCATCGGGAAACCGAAGATGATCGCCCAGAGGTTCTGATACACGAGGTTGCCGGAAGCGGGCGTTTTGAAGGTGGGATCGATTTCACGAAGCAGGATGATGCCCGTGGAAGCGGTGCCGGTCAGCATGCCGTACAGGGACAAAAACGCCTCGTCCGTGTAGTCGGCAAACAGTTTCTCGCAGACCTTCTTCACATAGAAATAGGTGACGGCCGCGCCGATGACGGAGATGAGGACCAGCGACAGCACGAATTCCTTGTGGGTGAAGGCTTCGAGGTTGATGGCGGCGATGGATGAGGTCACCATGAGATCGAACATGGTGCCGGAAATACGGTTCAGCATGAAGTTGTTGGTGTAGGACCGCTTCATGTAGCCCTTCTTCATGAGGAACAGGAGCACGCGCTTGATGCACAGAGCGACGGCAGTGCCGACCAGGAAGTTGAAGCCCCACATGAGGGAGCAGACGGTGTTGTCATAGAAGGGGATGCCGCTGCAGAAATGGTGCACCAGATACATGAGCAGATAACTGATGCCGTAGGACAGGAACACGAGGGCGAACTGCACGGTGAGTTTGTCCACGGATTCGGACAGCGGGATCTCGTTTTCGGCGGTAATCTGCTCCGCGGTCAGTCGTTCCACCTGCTCCGCGTTTTCGATGGCGCTGACACCCTTCTTTTTCGCGATGCGGCGCAGATAGACAACGCCGCCGATGCCCGCCGCGATGAAGCCCATGGCGGCTACGGACAGACCGTAGGAGACACCGTTTTCAAAGCCCAGCGCGGTGAAGTTCTTGCCCCAGGCATAAGCCTGACCGGGGCCCTGACCGAAGCCCATGGGCAGCAGCATGCCCGCCGCCGCGAAGGACTTGAAGATGTAGAACAAAACGATGGTGATGGTGAGGCCTACGATGCCCTGCACGAGGTAGGAATTGACCACCACGGTGGCGGTGTTGAAGATGTCCTTCTTCGCCTGCTTGCCCCTGGTCTTTTCCATGGTGCGCAGGGACAGGGCGACAAAGCCCAGTCCGAGTCCGTGATAGGTCAGCGCCTCGAGGGTGGCGGTGTCCAGCATGGGTTTGCCGGTGACGGCTTTCCACGCGCCGCCGATGGCGAGCACCAGGAATCCCGCCAGTACGCTCGCGGGGATCAGAGAGCGGCGGAGAAATTTGATTTTGCGGCGCAGGGTATTGGCAAGGAGCATGGCGCCGAAAATGACCGCCAGCACCACCACGAATGACCATACACCGTTGTCCCAGAAATTAAGCGTTCCGTTTACCATAACTGCCTCCGGAGTTTATTTCTTCTTCATCAGATATTCGTCGATTTTTTTGACCATGTCCGCGGGAATCTCGCGCTCAACGGGGAAGAATTCCGCCTTGTCCATGTTTGTCACGAACAGATGCAGGATGTCCGCGGTCTTCTGCAGGGCGGGCGCCCACACATAGTCGATGATGTCGTTGCGGTTGTGGATGTAACTCATGCCGGGCGCGCCGAAACGGAGGATGGACACGGCGGGCACACCGCAGTCCGCGAAGGGGATGCAGTCGGAGGAGTAGGTGTCCGTTCTGGTCTCCACCGCATAGCCCGCTTCCTTCATCATCATGTCGATGTGACGGGTCAGGCTGTCCGGTCCGGTGACGATGGCGGCTTCGTGTCCCGCGATGGAGCCCGCGAGGTCGCAGTTCACGCACAGTCGGGTCTTCCCCACTTCTTCTTCGTGCGCCTTCACGAAATACTTGCTGCCCAGCAGTCCCCTTTCCTCGCTGCCCGCCCAGATGAAGCGCAGGCTGCGGCGGGGCTTGTTCTGCATGAAGTGCCGCGCCAGTTCCATGATGAGGGCGCTGCCCGCGGCGTTGTCATAGCAGCCGTGGGAATACTGGGTGGAGTCCATGTGGCCCACGAAGGAAATGATCTCGCCGCTGCGGTCGCTGCCCTCGATCATGCCGGTCACGATGCGGGAGGTGTTCTCGAAGTCCTCGGAAACGACCTTCACGCGCATCTTGCTCGCGCCCAGTCTGATCATCTCGAACAGGTCCTTCATGCGGACCTCGACCGCGCACAGGCGCTCCTCGAAGTCATCAGTGAGGACGGGGCGCAGCATGCCCTGAATGAGGTCGGTTTCGTCCTCGTGATCCAGCATATCGCCGTTGCCCACGATGACGCAAGTGGGAGACGCCTTCACGAGGCGGGCGTAGTTTTTCTTGTTAACGGGCGTATTGATATAGATTGCCTTGCCCTTGGCGCCGATCAGGTTCACATCGAGGGCGTCCTCGGCGTAATAGGCGTCGAAGACGCCGTCGACGGACGCGCTGCGGCGGTGGGCGACGGCAGTGTAGATTTTATGGTAGGGTTCCAGCACCTCGAGAACGGTTTCGCTCACTTTGCCGTCCTGCGTGGTGAAGGTCTCGATTTCCGTTTTGAAACCAAAGGAGGCCGCTTCATCGCGGATGATTTCCGCCGCCTTTGCTTCTTCAGGCGTTCCGCTCACACGGACAAAATTGAGTTTTTCGACGAGAGAATAGATCCTGTTTCCGTCCATATGACATACCTCCACACAATACGATGGTGATATTATAACACCAAAATGCAGATTGCGTCAACGCAGGTTTCATTTTCCGTGTGACAAAACCGTGACAATTCAGATAAGAAGGGACCTCCGCGTAATCCGCGGGAGTCCCTCTGCATTATTTGGCCGGCAGTTTCGTCAAAATGTAGTTGTAGGTCGTTTCGTCGATTTCATAGTATTCTCCGCTGCCGTCCCGGAAGGAACCGTACTCATCGCAGACGAAGGAGACCGGCTTTCCGCCCGTCAGATTGTCCGAATACCAGAGTTGGACATCGTAGATGGCGGCGTAGGTCACATCGCCCATGTTTCCGTACTCCCCAGCCCCATTCATGGCGTCGCGGTCCAGCCAACCTTTCGCGATGAGGGCATCTTGGAATTCCCTGACCTTCCCGCTGTCGTAGACCCAGTTCGGATCGTAGGCGGGCGCGGGCGTCGGAGTAGGTTCGGGAGTAGGCGTCGGAGTAGGCGTCGGAGTAGGCGTTGCCGTCGGTTCGAGCGTCGGGGTGGGTGTAGGTGTCGGCGTGGGTCCCGGCGTGGGTGTGGGTTCCGGCGTGGGTGTCGGAGTCGGTGTTGCCGTGGGCTCGGGCGTTGCCGTGGGCTCCGGTGTTGCCGTGGGTTCCGGCGTGGGTGTCGGAGTCGGTGTCGCCGTAGGCTCGGGCGTTGCCGTGGGCCCCGGTGTCGCCGTGGGCCCAGGCGTTGCCGTGGGCTCGGGCGTTGCCGTGGGCTCGGGCGTTGCCGTGGGCTCCGGTGTCGCCGTGGGCTCCGGTGTTGCCGTGGGCTCCGGTGTTGCCGTGG
>JAZLLT010000091.1:0-24433 GCA_045598325.1 Clostridia bacterium
CAAAAATTCCGCTTCCGTGCGGGGCTTTTTGTCCGCCATCTCGATGAGGGCTGTGTCGTTGAAAATCATGAATGCCGCCACGCCCCGCTTGCGCGCGATGGCAAGGCGCAGTTCCTTGAGACGGCGGAACAGGCTGCCGTCATCGGGCGCGGAGGAGGGAACGGAGGAAGGCACGGACGCCGCCGGTTTTGCTTTCGCGCTTCTATTGCGAGCGGAAGGCGCCTGCTCGGGCGGACGGTTGATGAACACCTGCTTTTCGCCCGATTTGAGGAGCTGCGCGTTTTCGCCCGGCACCAGCACGGGATATTCGCTGCCGGCTACCTTCAGCACGCCCGCGTCCGTCATGGCGGACAAAATGTCGCTGACTACCGCGCGGGGCAGCAGAGAAAGCGCGCCGTATGCGGAGAGTTTATTGAGCCGCAGAGAGGCAATGCGCTCCGTTTTCGCGCCGCACAGCACCTGCGTCACCATGGAGGAGCCCATGGGACGGGGCAGTTCCTCTATGCAGGAAAGGGCGGTCAGCGCGTTCTGCGTCACATCCGTTTTCTCCTGAAGCCCGTTGCAGACCGCGCAGAAACCGCAGTTTTCGGGCGGGTTCTCGCCAAAATACCTGAGAAGTGTTCCGCGCAGGCAACTGCCGGACACGGCGTAGTTTTTCATGGCTTCGAGGCGCGTTTTCGCGGTCCGCTTGAGGGGCGCGGCTTCGCTTTCACTCATGCCGCTTTCCTCGCCCAGATGGTCGATGAAGAAATTGCGGGTGATGAGGTCCTGAGGCGAATACAGCAGCACGCAGTCGCTGCGCACGCCGTCGCGGCCCGCTCTGCCCGCTTCCTGATAGTAGGATTCGATGTCGCCGGGCAGGTTATAGTGGATGACGAAGCGGACATTGCTCTTGTCGATGCCCATACCGAAAGCGTTTGTGGCGACCATGACGGGCTTTTCATCCCGGGAGAAGGCGTCCTGATTGCTCTGACGCTCCTCCTCGCTCATGCCCGCGTGGTAGTGGGCGGCACAGAAACCCTCTTTGACGAGCGTTTCCCAGATCTCGTCCGTGGTCTTGCGGGTGGCGCAGTAGATGATGCCGCTCATGTCCGCGTAGACGGATTTCAGCAGCCGCAGCAGTTCCTCTTTCTTATGAGCGGGACGCAGCACATTGTAATACAGATTTTTGCGGTCGAACCCCGTGACGAACTCGCGGGGAGAGGAAAGTTTCAACAGTTTCCTGATATCATTCCGCACTTTTTCCGTCGCTGTGGCGGTGAAGGCGCACAGCGGGGGACGGACGGGCAGGGCGGAGACAAACTTGGGAATATCAAGGTAGGAGGGGCGGAAATCCTGTCCCCACTGGGAGATGCAGTGGGCTTCGTCCACCGCGATCAGGGAAATGCGGATGCGGGAGCAGAGGCGCAGGAAGCGGGGCGTGAGCAGTCGCTCGGGTGCCACATAGATGATGCGGTACGCGCCGGTCGCCGCGCGGGAAAGGGCGGTGTCGATCTGTGCATCGGTCAGAGATGTGTTGATATAGGCTGCGGGCACGCCGCTCTGAATGAGCGCGCCCACCTGATCTTTCATAAGGGAAATGAGAGGAGAGACCACGATGGCGGTGCCGCCCATGGAAAGCGCGGGCACCTGATAGCAAAGGCTCTTGCCCGCGCCCGTGGGCATGACCGCCAGTACATCTTTTCCTCCGGTGATGGCGGAAACGATCTCCTCCTGTCCGGGACGGAAGGAGGAATATCCGAATACGGAGCGCAGGATGTCACGGATGCTGCCCGTTTCGTTTGCCTGCACGGGCTCGTCCGGCACGGTCAGACCGTCAAAAAAGCCGTCTTCGGGCGGGATGAGGCCGTCATCGACGGGCGGAAACTCCTCCTCGGGCAGCACGGGGCTGCTGCTTGCGGGCGGAAGTTCCTCCTCCGCTTCCTCGAGGGCAAAGCGGGGGAAACTCTTTCCGTCGCGGGTCACAATCTCGCTCCACATGGAGAGCGGGCGCACCCAGACGCCCTCACCGAGCGGCGTCTCCGAGCAGTCGTACAGCGCTTTGTATACCACCATCGGCTCGTCGTTTTCGCTGTTGCGGGCGATGTAGAGCAGTTCGTATCTGCCGCCTTTGAAGTGGCGGTAAATGCCTTTTTTCGGGTAATCCATGATCTCCTCCGGTGAAAAAAACGCAAGTCCCATAGGGGCTTGCGTTTGAAAGTGAAACTTAGTCCGCGCTGTAGGGCATGAGAGCGATGGCTCTTGCGCGCTTGATGGCGCTGGAAAGCTGACGCTGATGCTTGGCACAGGTGCCGGTCATACGACGGGGCAGGATCTTGCCGCGCTCGGAAGTGAAGCGGCGAAGACGGCCGATGTCCTTATAATCGATGTGCTCAATTTTATCTACGCAGAATGTGCAGACCTTCCTGCGGGGCTTGTGAGGACCGCGGGGACGGCGGATTGCACGATCGCCTCTATCTTCAGACATTTCTGTATCCTCCTTATTGTTGTTCCGTCAGGTTTCAGAACGGAAGTTCGTCATCATCAGCCTGAGTGGGTTCCTCGCTGGCGCGGTAGGGAGCGGGCTGCTGGGCCGCGGGGGCAGCGAAACTGTCCGTGCGGGGAGCGGCGGCACCGTCACCGGCGTTGGGAAGGAACTCGACCTCGTCCGCGGTGATATCGACGGAAGTACGCTTGGAGCCGTCCTGCGCATCATAGGTACGGATCTGAAGAGTACCGGTCACTGCGACCTTCCTGCCCTTGGACAGGTAACGGGCGCAGGTATCACCCAACTGACGCCATGCGGTGACCTGGAAGAAATCCGCTTCGCGCACGCCCTGCTGATTGGCGGAACGGCGGTTGCACGCCACGGTGAAGGAACATACATTCACTCCGCTGGGGGTGGTTCGGGTCTCGGGATCACGGGTAAGGTTGCCGATGACAAAGATCTTGTTCATGATTTACCTGCTTTCGGATGCTTGCTTGTTATTCGATGTCGGTCTGGGGAGCCTCGGTGTCGGGCTCTTCGGCGGGAGCGGCTTCCTCAGCGGCGGGTGCCTCTGCGGGGGCCTCGGCCTCGGCGGGCTTCTCCTCTACAGCGGCCTCACGGGCAGCGTAGGGCTTGAGGGGCTCGCGCTTGGCGGGGATTTCGCCTTCAAGACGGGTCACCAGATAACGGAGGATCGCATCAGAGATCTTGAAGTTGCGTTCCAGTTCACGGGGAAGATCGGAGGGAGCAGAGATGTACATGAGTACATAGTAGCCTTCGGTCTTATAATTGATAGCGTAAGCAAGACGACGCTTGCCCCACTCGTCAACACGCTCGACTTTGCCGCCGTTGGCTTCTACCAGAGCGGAAAAGCGGTTGATGACATCGGTACGCGCGCTGTCTTCCAGCGCGGTGTCGATCACATACAGAACTTCGTACAGGTTCATACCGGTACCTCCTTTTGGACTTGCGGCCCCGGCATAGGCAGGCCGGAGCAAGGATGCGCAACTGTCATTATAGCACCGGAAGATACAAGGGGCAAGGGGTTTTCCGTATTTTTACATAATTTCCTGCAAAGTTCATTTCTTTTCGAGGTTTTAACCGCCATTTGCCCGCTTTGCTTTTGACGCCGGGCGCAAAATGGTATATAATAGGTAAGAGAAAATGCAGCAAAGGTGAATGCTTGTGATATGCAACCTGTGTCCCCGCGCCTGCGGCGCCCGGAGGACGGAATATGAAGGCGGCGGACTGTGCTCAATGGGCACGCTTCCCCGCATTGCCCGCGCGGCGCTCCATTTTGATGAGGAGCCCGTCATCAGCGGGAAAAGCGGCAGCGGAGCCGTGTTCTTTTCCGGCTGCACGCTCAAATGCGTGTACTGCCAGAATTATGAGATCTCCCACGAGAATTTCGGTGAGTGCGTGGATGAAGCCCGTCTGCGCGATATCTATTTCGAACTGATATCGCAGGGCGCGAACAATATAAACCTCGTTTCCGGCACCCAGTTTGTGCCCGCCATCCGCGCGTCCCTCAAGGACGGTCTGCCCGTGCCCGTGGTGTGGAACTGCTCGGGTTATGAGCGGGTGGAAACGCTGAAAGCGCTGGAAGGGCTGGTGCAGATCTATCTGCCTGACCTCAAATACATGGATTCCGCCCTCGCGCTGCGTCTGTCCGGCGCGGAGGATTATCCTGAAACCGCCTGCGAAGCGATCGACGAAATGCTCCGCCAGACGGGCAAAGCGGTCATCGGCGAAGACGGGCTCATGAAGAAGGGCACCGTCATCCGCCACCTCGTGCTGCCGGGGAAACTCGATAATACGAAGCAGGTCCTGCGCCGCATCAAGTGGGACTTTGAGGATGCCTATGTGTCCCTGATGGCGCAGTACACGCCCATGGGGCGCGCCTACGACTATCCCGACATCGACCGCAAACTCACCCGAGAGGAATACGCCGAAGCCGTGGAATACATGGAATATCTCGGCATCGAAAACGGCTTTACGCAGGAACTGACCTCCGCCGTCAAGACCTTTACGCCCGATTTCGATCTGACGGGCGTCAGGGGGAAAAAGCAATGAAAATGATTCTTGCGCCCCTGTTTTCGGGCTCTTCCGGCAACTGTATCTATGTGGGCAACGAGGAATGCGCGGTGCTTGTGGACGCGGGCGTGTCAGCCAGCGCGATCCTGAACGAAATGGATAAGGCGGGGCTTTCCCGCGAAAGCGTGAAAGCGCTGCTCATCACCCACGAGCATACCGACCACATCGGCGGCGCCGGTCCCCTCGCGCGGAAACTGAATGTGCCCGTCTACGCTACGGAGGGCACCTTCGCGGGCTGCGGGAAGCGGCTCGGCAAAATGGATCCCTCCCGCCTCATCACCGTTTCCGCGAGCGGCGATTTCTATGTGGACAAACTGAATGTGACCGTTTTTCCCACTTCCCACGACTGCATCGATCCCTGCGGCTACGCTTTTTCGCTGGGCGGCATGCGTGCCGCCATCTGTACGGACACGGGCTGCGTGAAGCCGGAGATCCTGGAAGCGATCAAGGGCAGCGATGTGGCGCTGGTGGAATCGAACTATAACCCGGAAATGCTCTTGGCGGGTCCTTATCCGTATGAACTCAAAAAGCGCATCCTCGGCAGGAGAGGGCATCTTTCCAACGAGGACGCGGGAAATCTGGCGGTCAGGCTCTATGAAAGCGGCACCCGCACGGTGGTACTCGGGCATCTGAGCAAGGAAAACAACTTTCCCGAACTGGCACTTGAAACCACGCGGGACATTCTGGCGGAACACGGCATCCTCTGCGGGCGGGACATTCACCTGAATGTGGCACGCAGGGAAGGCTTCACCGCCCTATATACCATCGAATCTTAGGAGGTTTTATGCAGGGAGAAGGCTTTGTGCTTCCCGGCAGGGACAGAGTGCCCTCGATTTTCGGGGCAACGGCGCTGTTTTTCTTTGCTGTCATCGGGAGGGAACTGACCGGCTATATCGTGGACGGCGTCAGGCTGTTTCTGTCGCTGTTCGTCTATAACATCCCGGAATCGTTCCATTCCTCGGCATACTCCTTTGTCTACTATTTCTTTTTTATCATCCTGCCGCTCTCCGTCTACGCGGGGCGCCATCCCGGCATCGGCGAATATATCCGCGTACACCGTGTCCGCAGCAAAATCTCTCTGCTCTGCGTGCTGGCAGCGGTGCTGCTGGTCTATTTCTCTTCTTATGTTACCTCTTTCTGGTACCTGCTCATCACCGCTTTCGGCGGCAGCATCGAAGGGCCGGTCCAGACGATCCCGCAGACGACGGGACAGCTGCTGGGCTCGCTCCTGACCGACGCGCTTCTGCCGGGCGTGTGCGAGGAACTGCTGTTCCGCGGCGCGCTTCTGTCCGCGTGGGAAGTGAAGGGCTCTAAAAAGGCCATCGTCATCGTGACGGTGCTGTTCATGCTTATCCACGGCTCGGTGACCGGCATGATCTCCGAGGTGATCGGCGGCATTGTGATGGGCATCGTGGCGGTCTCCACGGAATCCATCTTCCCCGGCATGCTGATCCACGCGGTATACAACGGCTTCATTACGGTCATCCGCTATATCGGGCGCAATGATGTGGAGGCCGAGGCTTACCCGCAACTGACCTACTTTGAGCAGTTGGGCGGCACGGGCGGCGTCATCGCTTTGCTCATGAAGACGCTCATCGCTGCGGCAATCCTCGTCCTGATCCTGCGGCGCGTCGATTCCTTCCGTCAGGGCAGACCCTTCGGCGTGAAGGCGGTGGAGGGCGAGCCCCGCAGCATCCGCACCACCGTCATCCTCACCTGCTCCCTCATCGCCGCCCTCGTGATGTACGGCTACGACTTCATTTATGTGCTGGGGTGGGTGAAGCCATGAACGCGTGTGTACTGTGTGTGGGCTCCCTGAAAGAGGACTGGCAGAAACAGGGAACGAATGAATATCTGAAACGCCTTTCGCGTTACGGGAAATACGAGATCGTCGAAGTGCCGGATGAAGGCGAGCCGGACAAGCCATCTGAGATCCTGAACGCCGCCGTCATGGACAAAGAAGGCAAAGCGCTCCTCAAACACATCAAACCCACGGATTTCGTGGTCACCCTGTGCATCGAGGGAAAGGCGCTCTCCTCCACGGAACTGGCGGAGGAAACGCGCAGGTGGGAGACCGCGGGCAAGCGCGTGTTGCTGGTCATCGGCGGTTCTCTGGGACTTTCCAAAGAAGTGACCGCCCGGGCAGACTTCAAACTCTCCTTTTCCAGAATGACTTTCCCGCATCCTCTCATGCGGGTCATCCTCATGGAGCAGCTATACCGCGCTGCTCGCATCTGTGCCGGAGAACGCTATCATAAATAGACTTTACAGAATGCGCAAATGAGCGTATAATCTACCCATTACAAGATGGAGGAAATCCAAATGAAGAACTTTTTCCGTATCCTTGCCCTCGTGCTTGCCCTCGCCACGGCGTTTGTCTGCTTCGCGGAAGACGCGGCGGAAGAACCTGCCGAAGAGCGCGTCGTCCTCATGACCGTGGGCGGCATACCCGTATATCAGGATGAGGCGGAGCAGATCGCCTATCTGCTGTACTATTATGGCAGCACCGAAGAGTATTCCGTCGTGGACGGCGTCAATTACATCCTCTATTACGACATCGCGCCCACACTACTGACCGCAGGAAAGGAAGCGGAACTGCTGGGTGAGGAGAACATCGCGGTTCTGACCGAGACCCACGAAGCGCAGTACCGCGCCGAGATCGAGGAATACGCCTCCTACTTCATGCCTGAAGAAGCAACGGAAGAGGATAAGGCCGCCGCCATCGCCGAGGCGGAAGAAACCTATCTGGCGCAGGGCGTGACTGAAGAAAGTTATATCGCGGACCAGATCGCGCTGGACGCTTTTGAAGCGTTCCTCGCGACGCTCGACGGTACCGTCACCGACGAGGATGTGCAGGCGTACTACAATCAGATCGCGGCCGAGGACGAAATGTATCTGGGCAGCGATATCCGGATGTATGAGTATTACAAGTATTTCTATAACTACGATATCTTCTATCAGCCCGAAGGCTACCGCGGCGTGCTCCATATCCTGCTGGGCGCGGACGAAGAACTGCTGACTGCCTATACGGACGCGGCGGACGAGGAAGCCAAGGCGGAAGCCGCAGTGGCAATCATCGCCTTCAATCAGGAGACCATCGATGCCATCTATGCCGAACTGGACGCCGGCGCGACCTTTGAGGAGGAGATCCTCAAGTACAACACCGATCCCGGCATGACCGATCCCGCCACCGTCGCGGAAGGCTACGCGGTCGCCGCGCAGAGCATCTACATGGTGCCCGAATTCGTTGCGGGCGCCTTTGCCGATGAAATGCAGGCGCCCGGCGATGTGAGCCAGCCTGTGGTCAGCGATTACGGCGTACACATCCTGTATTACCTGCGCGACATCCCCGGCGGTGTCATTCCCATGAGCGAGGAAACGGCGCTTTATATCAAGGAAATGCTTTCCGCGTCCAAACAGCAGAAAGCCATCGCGGATGCCCTCCGCGAATATGAGATCGTCTATTACGATGCTTATGAGACCACGGTCGGCAGCGGAATGACCATTCTGGACTACTAAAACATACGGCGGACTTGTCCGCCGTTTTCCATAAGGAGAAATCATGAAGCAGATCAATGTGGCAATCCTCGGCTGGGGGTTCATGGGCCGCGCCCACACCCATTCCCTGCGCGCCATTCCCCTCATGTATCCCGGCATCGACTTTATGCCCCGGCTGAAGACGGTTTGCAGCGGGCACATCGAAAACGCCCGCGACGCCATGGAACGGCTGGGTTTTGACGACTGCACCGACGACTGGCATACCCTGCTTACGCGGGACGACATCGATGTGGTGTCCGTGAGCACGCCCAACGGCCTCCACGAGGAAATGGTCACCGCGCTGATGAAGGCTGGGAAGAGCCTCTATATCGACAAGCCCCTCACCACTTCTCTTGAGAGCGCGAAGCGCATCGAGAAGGTTTGGAAGGAAACGGGCGCCGTTTGCCAGATGGTGATGAACAACCGCTTCCTGCCGGCTGTCATGCGGGCGAAGGAACTCTGCGAAGAGGGAAGAATCGGCAACATCCTTTCCTTTGACTGCCGCTACCTCCATTCGGGGAGCGTTGATCCCCATAAGCCCATGGGCTGGAAGCAGGGGCTCGAGGGCGGTGTCATTCTGGACCTTGCCAGCCACGCCCTCGACCTCGTCACATGGATGATCGGCTTTCCGAAGTCCGTTTCCTGCATGACCAACACCCTCTACGGGAGCCGCCCTACCAAAAACGGCGGCACCGAGACGAATCTTTCCGAGGATCACGCGGTTCTCACCATGCGGATGGAAAACGGCGCTGTCGGTATCTGCGAGGCGTCCAAAATCGCGACGGGCACCAATGACGAACTGACCTTTGAAATCTACGGCGACAGGGGCGCGCTGCGCTTCGACCTCATGGATCCCGGCTGGCTTTGGTATTTCGACAACACCGTGCCGGAGGCGCCCCTCGGCGGAAACCGGGGCTTTACCCGCATCGAATGCTGCGGCAGATATGACAAGCCCGCGGGCTCCTTCCTCCCGCCGAAAAACGCCATCGGCTGGGACAGGGGACACATCCATTGTTATTACAGTTTCCTGGACTGCATTGCCCACGGAAAGACGCCGTCCCCGTCCATCGCGGACGCGGTGAAACTGCAGGCACTCATGAGCACGGCACAGACCGCGGCGCTCACTCACACGGAACAGAAAATCGAATATTGAGAGGTGCAACATGAAAGTTATCGGTTATGTGGTAGACCATTACCTTCCCGAAGTCACGGAAGAAGACGCGCACATTCTGGACATCATCAACATCGCCTTCGGTCATGTGGGCATGGATTATCTGCTGGAAACGGGCGAGATCAAACATCTGGAAACGCTCAGGACCATCCGCAAGTGGAACCCGGACATAAAGGTCGTTCTGAGCGTCGGCGGCTGGGGCGCGGGACGCTTCTCCCTCATGAGCCGCACCGAAGAGGGCAGGCGGAACTTCGCCGCCTCCTGCGCGAAGTATGTGGCTGAAAACGGTCTCGACGGCATCGACATCGACTGGGAATATCCCTGCAGCGACAGCGCGAACATCGATGCGGATCCCTCTGACAAGTGGAATTTCACCTTCCTCCTGCAGGCGCTGCGCGACGCCCTCGGCACGGACAAGACGGTCTCCATTGCCGCGGGCGCGGGCAAGTATTTCCCCCGCGATACCGAGATGGACAAGGTCGGCGCCATCTGCGACTATGTGCAGCTGATGACTTACGACATGCGCAGCGGCTTCTGCCCGCAGGCGGGCCATCACACCGCGCCCTACGCCTCCGAGGGCGATGAGAGCGGACTCGACACGAAGAGCATCACCGAACTGTTCCACGCGGCGGGCGTTCCCATGGAGAAACTGGTCATCGGTGCGGCGTTCTACAGCCGCCGTTGGACGGGTGTTCCCGATGTCAACCACGGTCTGTTCCAGAAGGCGGGCTCCATCGGCATGTACGGAGATGGCTACACGGGCCTTGTCGAGAAGTACATCAACAAGAACGGCTACACCGAATACTGGGATGAGAAGGCGCAGGCGCCCTTCCTGTATAACGGTGACGAACTCATTTCCTACGACAACGAGCGCTCCATCAAGGCCAAGTGCGACTATGTGAAAGCCTCCGGCGTCATGGGCATCATGTACTGGGAGCACAGCTGCGACCCCGGGAGATACCTGCTGAGGGTCATGGGAGAGAATAAGGACTGAGTTAAATTCGGAAAATCCATATGTGGGAAGATGCCGTAGACAAGGCTCCCTTGTGTAAAGGGAGCCTTGTCTACTGTATGCCCGATAAGCAAAGAAAACCCGCAAGTTGTTCTTGCGGGTTTTCTTCTGAACTTTTTTACCTCTTCACCATCTCCGCGTACGCCATGATGTACGGACCTACGCCTTTGCCTTCCTGCAGCATGTAGTAGTCTTCGTCGTGGTAATTGTCTTTTCCGCTGGCCGCCGCCATCAGGTACACATCGGTGAGCGCGCTGCCCTTGAGTTTCAAGTCGGTGAGGGTGCAGAACGCCTTTTCGCCCGCGTCGCCGTATTCCGTTCCGAGGAGCCCGAGCCGTGCGCCCTTCAGCATGGCGTATGCCATCATGGCGGTGCCGCTGCTCTCCGGGCGGTTTCCGTTTCCTTCCGCCTCGTCGATCACATTGAGCCACATGCCGCTTTCGGTCCGGTAGCGGAGCATGTTTTCACAGAACGCCCCGAAATCCCTTTTGAGCGCGTCCTTCACATCGCTTTCAGGCAGACATTCCAGCACATCCACCTGCGCCATGGCGTACCAGCCGCAGGCGCGGAGCCAGTGGAAGGGGCACACATCGTCCCTGCCGTTGCCCGCGTGATAGAGAAGCCCCGTGGCGGGATTTTTGAGGTTTTCATTGATCCACTCGAAACGCCCCGCGATCTTGCTTAATTCCTTTTCATTTCCCGTCTTTACCGCGTATCTGGCGAGGAACACCTGCCCCATGTACAGACCGTCCAGCCATACCTTGTAGCGGGGCGGCTTTCCGTTGTCCCACGCGTGCCAGTAGTTGAAGCCGAGGCACTCCTCGGTGTAGCATTCATTCACGCGGGACAGGTCGTCAAACAGTCTGTCTGCCAATGCGCGGAGTTCGGGGTCGTCAAAGAAGAAGGGAAGGAGGCTCGCGGTCTTGTAGCAGTCAAGCCCGTGATCCGGCACATAGCCCGCGTACTTATTGAGCATGCCGTCCGTCTCCACCGCGTGCAGATAGGAGCGCACATAATCCCGGTATACCTCGCCCTCGCCGGCTTCGTACAGGTAGTACAAGCCCTCCATCACCACGCCGATATAGTAACTCCAGTCGTAGAGGAAGGCCTTGCCGTTCTTTTTGCTGCGGTGCTCGTTGTCCCACGCAAAGAACTTGTCCTCGTCGGGCACGATCACGGTGGGGTCCGCTTCGGGCGCGTTTACCGTGAGCGCGTCCAGAAAGGCGCGGGCGCGGAGCATCTGACTGTTTGCTTTCATGGGAAGTCCTCCTTGCAAGAATGTGCATCCATTATACAGCGGAATGTCTCCCGAATCAAGTGGGCTTGACACGCTTTCCTGTCCTCGGTATAATGGAAGCGAGGTGAAACCATGGTCTATCTGTCAGCATTATATTTTCCAGGGGAAGACCGGGAATGGGGATACCGCATGAATCTCAGGGAGCGGATCGACGATTCGATCTATCCTTTCTATGTGCTTCCGCAAAAGGGCATCGACGAGATCTACTTCGCGCCCCTCACCATCCTCTACGGCGGAAACGGCTCGGGCAAATCCACGGTGCTCAATGTCATCGCGGAAAAACTCTTCCTGAAGCGGGACACGCCCTTTAACCGTACCCGTCATTTCGAGCCTTTTGTGAACATGTGCACGGCGTCGCAGGACGAGGAAATCCCGGAGGGGAGCCGCATCGTGACCAGCGATGATGTGTTCGATTTCATGCTGGACCTGCGCGCCGTCAACGAGGGCGTGGAGCACAAGCGCGGCGAACTCAAGGAGGAATTCTATGCCCTGCGTGAAAACAGGGACGGCTTCCAACTGAGGAGTCTGGACGACTACGACGAACTCAAGAAGATGGTGGAGGCCCGCCGCCGCACCCGGTCCTCCTTTGTCCGTGAGTACGGCGGAAAGACCGCGCGGGAACACAGCAACGGCGAATCGGCGGAACTGTTCTTCCGCGAGAAGATCGGGAACGACACCCTCTGCCTGCTGGATGAGCCCGAAAACAGCCTTTCGCCCGTCAATCAGATGAAACTGGCGGAGTATCTCACGGAATCCGTGCGCTACTGCGGCGTGCAGCTCATCATTTCCACCCACTCGCCCTTCCTTCTCGCCATGGAGGGCGCCCGCATCATCGATATGGACCACGGCGGAAAAGTGACGACCGAGTGGTGGAAACTGGAAAATGTGAAGGCCTATTACGATTTCTTCGAGAAAAACAGGCATAAATTCGAATAAGCAAATGTCAGTTCTCCTCTTTGGTTTCCTCTCTCCGAGGGGTAACTGACGGCGAAGCCGACCGATGACGGACGCGTATCTACCCCCAAAACAAGGGACTGTGAAAGTATTTTTAACCTTTCACAGTCCTGCTTGTTTTTCCGCAACTATCTAGTCGGTTTGAAAACAGTATTTTTACCTTTTCTCAGCAAAAAGGAATATCTATTCTGATGGTTGTAAATGTATCGAACACAAACTCGAAGTAAATAACAAACCCTTCGTTTCCGCGCACTCGTAAACTGTTATTCAAGAACGGATCTGCTGAATACATCGTTATGTAATCGGAGATCGTCAGCACCTCATAATCTACATCAAAATAATCACAATCAACCGATATTGTATTCAAACATTCATAAATATCCTGGAGTGTGATATCATCGGATCCGTAAAATTGCAGGGAATTCATAACATACAGCACTGTCATAACTGCCTTAAGACAGGCTTCTTTGTCTTCTACCATATCAATCTGAGACATGATATGATCATAATTGTAAGCAACATAATCCAATGGGAACTTCAGTTCATCATATTGTTCTTTATGTTCTATATATGTATCGTCATACGAAAAATCGATGGAAACATCCTGCTGATTCTCTTCCGAATATGCACCGGTCAATATGGCAAGCACTAAAAAAACAGATACGACCACAAGAAAAATCCTCTTCATATTATCACACCCTAACGCATTTTACAAATTTACAAATCGTCCTTTATCTCAACCTTTTCTCCGATTTTTACATACTTCCGAAGGATATCCATGTCTCCGTTCTTCAACGCGATACAGCCCTGCGTCCAGTCGCCCGTCTTTCCGTCCGGGTGTTCTCCGTGAATCATCACATATCCGCCCAGAGGCGTATTCCACGCGGGGCGCAGATGAAGAAGGGAGGGAAGCACGATTTTCAGAAAGTCGCCGATGCCGATGCGCTTCGCTTTCAATGCGGCTCTCGCGTCTTCGATGTTCGGGTAGGATAGCCCGAACGAGAAATGAAATCTGCTTTTCGGGTTTACCGAGCAGATGCGGTAAGCGCCCTCGGGCGTGTTTCCGTCGCCCTCTTTTTCCTTGTGCCCGACGGGCGAAACGCCCAGCGATACGGGGAAGGAGAGCGTGATTTTTCCATTCGTGTAAGTCAGCACGCGGCGGCTTTTTTCTATTGTGATCATGGCTTTGTGGAGAATACCGCCTGCGTGCTGCCCGTGATGATCATCAGTTCGCTCACGGTCACGAAGCGGTAGCCCTGGCGGAGCAGGTCGGGGATCAGTTTCTCGAGGGCTTTGGGCGTTTCCGCGCTCACCTCGTGGAAGGTGAGCACCGCGTTGTCATAGCAATGCTCTTTTGCGTACTTTACGATTTCGTCCGCGCTCACATTGGGATCGGTGTCGCAGATGATCTCGCCGCGTCCCACATACCTGCGGGTATCGAGGAACGAGGAAAACAGGGACATGGGCAGACGCGCGTCGGAGGTGCGCAGGAGCGTGGCATTGCGCCCGGTGGCGCTCTTGATCAGTTTGTCCGTCTTTTCGATGTCACTCGACAGTTCCGCCATTTTCGGCGCGCCCACGATGCCCGTATTGTCGTAGGTGTGGTTGCCCAGTTCGTGCTCCGTGTCCTTGTAAAGCGCTGCCGTTTCGGGCCTCGCGCTCAGGTTTTCGCCCAGCAGGAAGAAAGTGGCGTCGATGCCGTAATTGTCCAGGACCTTCAGAATTTCTCCCGTCTGCTCACCGGGTCCGTTGTCGAAGGTGAGGGCGATGACTTTGGAGGAGGTCGTGAAGCACTCCACCACTGTCACATTGAGGGTGGTGGTCAGGGTGGTGCCGGGGTTGCTCAGGGTGATGCGTGCCTTGCCGGGTGCTTTGGCAAATACGCTGCCGTCCACCCAGATGCACACTTCGGGATCGCTGCTGTAGCCGGCCAGGACCGAGCGGTAAGGCTTGCCGTTTCCCGCGAACACGGTGGGCGTGTAGAACTCGTACTGTTCCAGCGTCACGGTATTTTCGCCCAGATACAGGGCGTCCGCGTTCTCGTAAACGAGCACATCCGCCGTGGCGGTCAATCCGTTCGGAGTGGTAACGGTGACCGTGCAGGAGCCGTAATGGACGCCTTTCAGCACGCCGTTTTTATCCACAGTGGCAATTTTGGTATCGGATGTAGCGTATGTAAGCCCTGTTTCCATGCTGTCGGTGGGACGGAATGCTGTGCGCAGGGTGATGCTCTCACCGTCCGCGGCAAGGGTGTAGCGCGTGGAATCGAGGAAAACCGCTTCGGGCGGTTCGCACACGCAGACGGTCGCTTCACCGCTGACTCCGTTGGCGGCAGTGGCGGTCACGGTCGCCGTGCCGTAGCCTTTGGCGGTCAGCACGCCGCCCGAAACCTTCACGACGGACTCGTTGCTGCTGGCCCACACCAGATTGCAGCCCCTCGCGTTTTCGGGTTCGATTTCGGCAGTCAGGGAAGCGTTCCGGTCTTCCTTGGAAAGAACGATGATGTCCGGGGTCAGCGTGACGGTATCGGGCAGGTAATTTACGGTCAGGGAAGCAAAGGCGTTGATGCCGTTGACCGAGGACGCGCGGATCATGCAGGTGCCGGGCGCGATGCCGGTGATATGGCCGTTTTCGTCGATGACGGCGACGGATTCGTCGCTGCTTGCCCAGGTGAGGGTCCTGTCACGGGCGTTGCCGGGGAAGATGTAGGCGTCCATGTCGAGCGTGGCATTTACGCCGATCTCCGCGGTCTCGGGATAGAGTTTGATGGTGCGGACCTCGCTGGGCACATACACGCTCGCCGTGGCGGTCCTGCCGTTGACCGCGGTCAGGGTGATGGTGGCGATGCCGCCGCCCACGGCGGTCACGCGGCCGTTCTGGTCCACGGTGGCGACGGTCTTGTCGTCGCTTTCCCAGTGCACGCGTTTGTCGTCCGCGTCCTCATTCATGATGTAGGTGAAGACGGCGCTTTCGCCCACTTCCAGTTCGATGTCCGAATCCTGTATGACGAGGGAAGTGACCGCTTTTCCGCTGACCGTCACGGTGACGCGGGCGGTCTCGCCGCTTTCAAGGGTGGCGATGATATGGGTCGTTCCCGCGGCTTTGGCGGTGATCTTGCCGCTCGCGCTCACGGTGGCGATGAAGGTGTTCTCACTCTCCCACCTGACGGTGTGCTCCATGAGATTTTTGGGCGTGACGGAAAAACTCACATTCGCCGTCTCGCCCGGTTTCAGGGTCACATTGGTGGGGGACAGTTTCAGTCTATAGCCATCCGCAAACGCGGAGCAGCACAATAAAATACACAGGCACAGCAGAAACGCGGTGACTTTTTTCATGCAGGTGCCTCCTTACACAATTTCTCTCATGATATTATACGCGCTTGCGAGAAGAAAGTCAATAAAATCGAAATAGTTTTGTAATATTTACAAGAATACTTGCAAGCGCGGCGCCGAGAGAGTAAAATAGAAACAAGTTCACTTGGAGGCGATGACCATGCTTCTCAAAACCGATAAAAATCTTCTGAAAGCCTATCTCGACACCGATCCCGACTGCGAGCAGATCGGCGAGGGTGAGTATGTGGCGGACATCTACGACACGGAAAAGCCCCTGACGATGAACCTCAAATTGACCAAGGACGGATTTGAGGTCCTCGCCGCCGCGTACCTTCTCTACGATGAGGAGGAGGACGGCTGGTACATGGGCGAGCAGACCGAAGACGCCGCCGCCATCGACGCGGTGCTCGCCGCCGTCATTTCGCATGACTGAGAAAGAAGCGCTCGTCCGCCTCATCTCGGCGGTCGACAGACACGCGGACGCGGAGAAAAGCGCGGACATGCTGCTCTCGGGCGTCGCCAGAAGCGGGCGCGTGTTTGAACTGGATGCGGGGGACATATCTCTCACCGGTGCTCTCTCTTCATCCGCGGCGGAGGCCATCGACCTCATCGACGAGTTGACCCGCTATGCGGACACGGAAAAAGAAGGCGAGCGGCCGCTGCTTTCCGACCCCGAAACCGCCTGCCGCTACTTTACGGCGCTGTTCCGCGGACGGCACACGGAGCATGTCTATTGCGCCTGCCTTGATAAAGGAGGACGGCTCATCCGCTGCGCGCTCATCGGCAGAGGAGGCTTCGACTTTTCCCCCGCGGGTGTGCGCGAGATCGCGTCCTGCGCCATGAAGAGCGGGGCGGAAAAGGTGGTGCTCGCCCACAATCATCCCGGCGGAACGCTCGTTCCCTCCCGCGAGGACATCGACCTCACGGTGAAAGCCCGCGCGGCGCTTGACACGCTGAACATCAGCCTTATTGAGCACATCATCGCCTGCGAAAGCGGTGCGATCGGCATCATGGACAAAGGATATCTGAAATGAACGAATTTGTTTGCGCCTCCTGCGGAGGCAAGTGGGAATACGGGAAGACCCTTCCGAAATTCTGCCCGCTGTGCGGTAAGGAAGTCGCATTGGGCGACGGCGGCAAAGTCGCCGATCTGCTCATCGAGGCGGCGAAAATCGAGGATCCCGCGGCGAAATACGCGGTTTTGTCGGAAGCCAAAGTTCTTGCGCCCGATGATCCCGAGGTGAACAAACAGATTTTGTACCTCGGGAAAATGTATGTGCGGGACGGAAAAGCGGACTTTTTCCGCATCCCGTTCTGGCCGCTGACCGCCCTCGAGCGCCCCGGCGAACTGCCCCGCAAGGAAAAGGAGAAGATGCTCACCGCCTTCTTCAATAATCCCGAATACGACCGCGTGGCGGAACTGTTTGAGGACAGGACCGCGTTTCTGACGGAGTATTACGCTCACATGGCACTCATGTATGTGGACATCATGATGAAGGGCTCCACCGCCAACAACAGTTTTCTGGGCTTTCCCCGCCGCAGGGAGGAGGTCTGCCGCCGCTGCGGAAACGGTGTGATCGCCATGCTCAAAAATCTCGAAAAGACGGATGTGCCCACGCGGGAACAGAAAACCGTCCTGAAAGACGCGCTCATCCGGGCGTTCGGCGAGGTGTTCCGGGAGGAACACGGAAACGAAATGCTGGAAGCGCTGATGAAATGAAAAAGAGGAGTGACGCCCGTCACTCCTCTTTCATGTACCTGCGGATCACTTCGATCAGTCCGTCCGCGCTTTTCGGCGTATAGCGCGGGCTGATCGCCAGCGAGATAAAGTCGAATTTCTCTTCCGCGCGATAGGCGTTATAGTCCTCATAACACAGGTATTCCACTTCCGGCTCGATGCCGTTTTTTGCCTCAAACAGGGCGGGAAAAGCGGTGCAGAGCCGGATTTTGTTTGCTCCGGAACGCATTTCCGCGGGAAAGTCGTTGAGGGAATTCGGGTTTCTGATGTTTTCGAGTTTATCGACTATCCGCGCGGCGACGGCGAAAACGAGGTAGTTGGCCTCGTTCATCTGTTTCTGCTCGCGGAAAACATCGAAATCGAAGCGCTTCTCCGGAGGCCTTGTGAGCACGGAATGCTTTACGAAGGGGTAGCCCTTCTGGGCGATGCCGAGGTCCGTGTGGGCGTCCACATGGGCTACGGTGAAGGGAACGGTGAGCCGTCCCTCAAGCCGCAGTTCATTCCAGAACAGGAGCGCCTTGTCGTGGGTGTCGAACACGCGCCCGGGCAGGGGATGGTCCTCCGAAAGTCCGCAGTTTTTCTCCAGAAAAGTCCGCACGGCATCCGCGTCCATGGGGGAGGCACACCCGTCCGCGGGGCGCGTCCCTTCCTCCGCGAAGGGGCAGGGCGCGGACAGGAAAAAGTCAAGATCGAGGTCAAGCACCCGCATCCGGATCACCTCCGCATGAAATCGCGCCCGCCGAATACAGCAGCACCCAGAAAACGGGCGAAACTGCGGGCGTGTTCACGGTGAAGAGCCCGCAAATGAGATAGACAAGACAGCCGTATCCCGCGGCGCGGGCGATGCCGTCATTGCTCCTGAACAGATTTTTAAGCGGCAGAACCGCCGCGGCGCCGATGGAGAGCAGCCCGAGGATGCCCGTGGTCAGCAGATACTGAATGGGCAGACAATGGGCGTTGTCAAAGCGCATCCCGGAGAAGGACGCGATCTCGCTGCCGTAAGCGGCATAAAGCGGCCCGCTCAGGCTGTCGGGCCCCACGCCCAGCAGTTTCTGTCCGAGCGGCAGACTGCCGAACAGTTTCGCGCAGCGCTTCCACACGCCGCCGCGGTAACTGCCCCAGGTATCGGAAAAGCGCAGATATTTGAGTATCGCGCGCAGAGGCGTCTCGCGGTCAAATAGGGAGAAATACACAAACGCGCCCGCGCAGGTGAGAGCGAGGAGGACGGCAATCACGGTGACCGTCTTCCCGAAGAAACGCCCCGCCCCATTGCCCGCGAACTTCGCCGCCGAAAAGCAGGAAAGCGCGGCGGGAAGGAGCAATACCCAATGCTTTGCTACATACCAGCAGCTGCTGCCCGCGAGGGAAAAGAATGAACCGGGGAACAGTTTCATGAGAACGCATACAGTGAGCAGGGCGGCGATCATGAGCCCTGTCGTGAAAAAGCCCTTTTTCGTTCCGCTTCGCAGACAGACGAATCCCGCGCACAGAAGCGCCAGCATCCCGCCCTCCGCGCGGCAAGGGATGACCGCGAGGGCGGAAAAGAAGACCGCGGCGGCGGAAAGGACGCGCGCTTTGTCCGACCGGAGATACAGCCCCGCGGCGGCGGGCAGGAGCAGGCACAGATACGCGCCGGCGAGGTCGATGTTGCCGATGGTGGAAAGGAACTGCTCCGTCTGCTCCGCTTTCATGTTTTCATAAAAGCCGAAGGGATCGACGCCGAAAAAGTGGAGCGCCGCGAGGATGCTGACTGCGCAGCCCGCGATCAGAAAAGCATAAACAGACCAAGGTCTGTATTTGCCCTGGCTTGCCAGCCACGCGCCGAGACAGAGACACAGGATCGTTATTAGACCGTTCAGCCGCCCGCCGCTTCCCCAAAATGCGGAAACGGGATCGGCGGAAACGAGGGTCGAGAGCGCGGAAATCATGCAGAAAATGAACAGAGGGATATGCTTTTTCGTGAACGCGGCTTTGCCCGTAAACAGATACAGCGCGGACAATCCGAGCGTCCAGAGCACGAAAAATGCGGTCTTCACGCGGTTGATGTCAAAAAAGCCGTCGTGAAACACGAGCGGCAACAGGGCAAGCACCCCGCAGACATAGACCGCGGGGATGTGGGCGCGCATCTTTTTAAGCATTTTCGTCCATCAACTCCATGAGCGCTTCCCAGTCGGCGTACAGGGCGTCGAGGGCGTTTTTGACCTCCGTCTGCTCCGCCTGCAGCGCGGTCGCGGCGGCGCGGTCCTGCCAGATCTCGCCTCTGGCAAACACGGCTTCGATTTCGGAAAGGCGCGACTCGGTCTTTTCGATGTCCGCTTCCAGTGCCTTCAGTTTCACTTTGCGGGCACGGATCTCCTGCTGGGAGGCGTGCTCTTTTTTCTTCTCCTTGTCCAGTTGGGTCTTTGTTTTGCCGCCCGAAGCCTCGGGGGTCAGCATCAGTTCCATCGCCTGTTTCTTGGCAATGTAATCGTCGTAGTTGCCCTCGTATTCGGTCACGCCCTCCGCGGTCATTTCGATGACACGGGTCGCCACGCGGTTGATGAAATAGCGGTCGTGGGACACGGTGAGCAGCGTCCCGTCAAAATCCTGCAGGGCGCACTCCAGCACCTCGCGGCTGTCCATGTCCAGGTGGTTGGTGGGCTCGTCGAGGATGAGCAGATTGTCTTTTTTGAGCATGAGTTTGGAAAGCGCCACGCGTCCGCGCTCGCCGCCAGAGAGGGTGCCGACCTTGCGGAACACATCCTCGCCCGTCAGAAGGAACAATGCGAGGGTGCTGCGCACACGGTCCGGGTCCATGGTGGGGAAGTCGTCCCAGACCTCGCTCATGATGTCCTTGTCCGGATGAAGAGCGCTTTGCTGCTGGTCGTAGTAGCCGATGTCCAGATTGGCGCCGTACCGGATGGTGCCGCCGTCCTTGACCTCCTGCCCCACGAGGATGTTGAGCAGGGTGGACTTGCCGATGCCGTTGGGGCCGATGATGGCCACGCGGTCGCCCGCGCGCAGATGGAGATCAAATCCCGCGAACAGTTGTCTGCTGCCGAAGGACTTTGACAGCCCCGTCACCAGCAGCACATCGTCGCCCGTCCTGCGCCGCGCCTCAAAGGTGAAGCGCACCTTTTTGTCGTCCACGGGCTTTTCGAGGCGGACCAGTTTGTCCAGTTTCTTTTCGCGGCTTTCCGCCAGTTTGATGGATTTTTCGCGGTTATACATACGGTAGCGGCGGATGATGGCTTCCTGCCGCTCGATTTCCGCCTGCTGCATGTTGTATTCCTTGATCTGCCGCAGGAGATCCGCTTCACGCTTCACGGCGAACTCATCGTAATTGCCCGTGTACTGGGTAAGTCGCGTCTGCCTCAGTTCCGCCATGTGGGTGCAGACGGCATTCAGGAAGTAGCGGTCGTGGGAGATGACGAGGACGGTGCCCTTGTATTTCTGCAGGGTCTCTTCCAGCCACTTGATGCCCATGAGGTCCAGATGGTTCGTGGGCTCGTCCAGCAGCAGAAAATCGGGATGGCGGAGCAAAAGCCGCGCGAGGCACAACCGCGTTTTTTCGCCGCCCGACAGAGAGCCCGCTTTCTGATTGCGCTTCTCTTCGGAAAAGCCCAGTCCCGCCAGCACGCCCTGCACGCGGGAAGGCCACTCGTAGCCGCCCGCGTCCTCGAATCGTGCCATGAGGCGGCTGTAACTTTCGGATAGTTCCTCGTGCCGGGTCGCCATTTCGGCTTCCATTTCGCGCAGGCGCTCCTCCATCCGCTTCACATCGTCGTACACACGGGAAAGTTCCTCGATGACGGTCAGGTCGCTCACGATGTCCGCGTGCTGGGAGAGGTAGCCGATGGTGGTGCCTTTGGCGAGGATCACTTCACCCTCATCCGCCTCCATTGTCCCCGTGATGATGCTCATCAGGGTGCTCTTTCCGCAGCCGTTCACGCCGACAAGCCCCATGCGCCCGCCTTCGGGCAGCGTGAGGCAGATGTCCGTGAGTACCTGATTCATCACGAACGCTTTGGATACATGGGACAGGGTGAGGAGAGTCATGTGTTTGTTTCCTTTCGGACAGATAAAATCATTATAGCAGAAAAAAACGGATTTGGCAAATGAAAAAACCTTCCCGGATGGGAAGGTCAGATCAGACGGATGAGGATCATGTAGACCGCCGTGCCGCCGGCGATCGAGAGAAGCGGCTGTTTCTTCCACAGGTGCAGGACCGCGGTCACCGCGATGCCCAGCGCTTCGGGGATGGCGTGGGGCGGGGCGAGGAGGGAAGTGTCCTTCAGGCAGTATACGATGAGCATGCCGAACAGCGCGCCGGGGAGGGCATTGCCCAGATAGGTGACGATCTTCGGCGTGGGCTTTTTGCCCGAGAAAATCAGGAAAGGCAGGAAGCGGGTGAGCATGGTGGCGACGGAGCAGATGGCGATGGTGAGGATGCTTTGGGTGAGGGTCATCGTCACGCGTTTTCACCTGCCTTTCTGAAGCAGAGCAGCAGGATGAGGATGCACGCCATGGTGGGCAGCAGGAAATTTCCGGAGCCGAAAATCATGAGGCAGACGGCGGCGGAGAAAAGTCCGATGAGTTCACTTTTGTGCCCCTTGTCCTTCTGCCACTGCCCGATGAAGATGACCGTGAACAGAGCGGTCATCACGAATTCGATGCCCGTGGTGTCGAAGGTGAAGAGGGAGCCGATGAGCGCACCCAGAGTGGAAAAGATGACCCAGTAACTGTGGTCGAGGATGGTGACCCACAGCATGAACCACCTTTTGTCCACGCCCTCCGGAATTTCCGCGGAACAGTTGATGGAGAAACTTTCGTCGCACATGCCGTAGATGAGATAGGGCTTCATTTTGCCCGTGCCTCTGTATTTATCCAGCATGGCGAGACCGTAAAACAGATGCCGCGCCTGCACCATGAGCGCCATTGCGAAAGTCTGAAGCGGCGCGAAGGCGGAGCAGAGCATGGATACCATGAGAAATTCCAGCGAGCCGCCGAACACGGTGATGCTCATCAGCATGGGGTAGAGGAAAGAAAATCCCTTTGACCGCATGTAGAAGCCGTACGCCAGCCCCAGAAAACAGAAACTGGTGAGGATGGGGATGGTCTTCGGGAAGGCCGCCTTCAAGGCTTTGCGTCTCATTGTTTGCCTCCGAGTTTTTGCAGGGTTTCGCCCGCGATGCGGAAAGTGGTCCACTCGTCCATGGACACCGCGCCCATGGATCTGTAAAAGTCGATGGAGGGCTGATTCCAGTCAAGGCACCACCACTCCAACCGCCCGCAGTCCCGCTCCACGGCGATCTGCGCGAGCCTTGTCAGCAGCCCCTTGCCGTAGCCCCTGCCGCGATATTCGGGCTTTACGAACAGATCTTCAAGGTAGATGCCCGCCCGTCCGAGGAAGGTGGAAAAGTTATGGAAGAACAGGGCAAAGCCCACCTTCTCGCCGTTTTCCACGGCGAAAAGCACCTCCGCCTTCTTCTCATCGAACAGCCAGTGTTCGAGGGTGGAGACATCCGCCACCACATCGTTTTCCATGTGCTCATAATCGGCGAGCCCCTTGATGAAGGATAAAATCTCCGGTGTATCGGAGCGAACCGCGAAAACAAATTCCATGGTCTACCTCGTTTTCAGATATTCAATCAGCTGCTTTACCGCCTTGGCACGGTGGGAATGGGTCTCCTTGAAGGACGCGGGCAGGGAAGCGGTGGTGTGTCCGTCCGCCTCATCCGCGATGAAAATCGGATCGTAACCGAAACCGGTTTTGCCTGATTCTTCATAAGCGATGCTGCCGTCCCAAGTGCCTGTGAACAGGTGCTCGCCCCTGTCATCGATAAAGCAGATGCAGGTGACGAACCGCGCCCGGCGGTTCCGCTTGCCTTTCAGCCCGTCGAGGATCGCCATGCGCCGCTCGTGCTCGGCAGAAAGCCCCTTATACCGCGCGGAATAGATGCCCGGCTCGCCGTTCAGCGCCTCCACCATGAGCCCGCTGTCGTCGGACAGGACGGGCAGACGCGTCCTTTCATGCACCGCCCGCGCCTTGAGAAGGGCATTTTCTTCAAATGTCGTCCCGGTCTCCTCCACCTCGATCTCCGCGCCCGCCGCGCGCTGCGTAACGGGAGTGAATCCCAAAGGGGAGAGGATGTCCCGGTATTCGCGGACCTTGCCGGGGTTGTTGGTGGCTAAAATGACGGTCATGGCGGTTTCCTCTCTTTCGCCGCATAGTATACCCTCTTTTCGCCGAAACCGCAAGCAAAATTTGCGTCCCACTTTACAACGCCCCGCCGATATGCTATAATGGATGTCCGAGAGGAAGTGAGAAGTGTGCCGGAAACCAAAAAACTGCTGGCTGAAAACCGGAAAGCCCGGCATGACTATTTCATTGAGGAAAGTTTCGAGGCCGGTATCGAGTTAAAAGGCACCGAAGTCAAGTCCATCCGCATGGGCAAGTGCAATCTGAAGGACAGTTACGCCTCCGTCTTGCACGGGGAACTGCTGGTCTACGGCATGCACATCAGCCCTTACGAAAAGGGCAATATCTTCAACACCGACCCTCTCAGGACAAAGCGTCTGCTCATGCATAAGAGCGAGATCCGCCGCCTTGACCAGCAGGTAGCCACCAAGGGCCTGACCCTCATTCCTTTGGACATCTACCTCAAGGACAACCGCGTCAAGATGAATCTGGGTCTATGCAAGGGCAAACACAACTATGACAAGCGTGATGACATCGCCAAGCGCGATGCCGACCGCGAAATCACCAGATCCCTCCGCAGGAGCGCCAAAGAGGGCTGACACGGGGGCGTATTTGGTTTCGACGGGGATCACGGGGGCAAGAGAAGCGAG